>NZ_JBFTZZ010000050.1:0-44574 GCF_056406515.1 Rhizobium sp. P1_B8
TCTTGCTCGTCACCGGGGCTAAGTGCGTCGCGCACTTCATCGTCTTCCCAACCCGCCTCGATGGCGGAAGCCACAAGCGTCTCGATTTTCTCGGTTTCGGACGCATGCGAAGTCTCATCSAGGCGGCGTCTGGCGGTCTCSAGGCACTGACGGAGGTTCGAAGCGCGACTGGGGTCGTTACGGTCGTAGCTTGGTGATGCGATRTAGGTCATGGGAAGCTCCCTGCTGATCGAGAGGAACACCTGAACAGAACTCCGGTTCCACACTACGCAYCTGCGGTAAGCGCCGTCGTTTGCCGCCGGCGCTTACGTCACGCATTGGCGCTGATCCGCCTGCATCCCCTTCGCCTTGGGCGTTCATCAAGCGTCATCCTGGCGAATGGCCGGTGGCTGTGCTGCAGATGGACCATATGCTCTGACCACGGCAGTCTGGCTGTCTCGGAACTTTCGATCTCGCAAGTCTGTTCGTACTGTTGAATGGAGGAACTGGCCATGTCCAAAAAGAATAATGACAAAGGGGGCAATCCTAAAGACCAGCCGGTCAATCACCCTGACCGTAAAGAACTGCCACCGGAGCCTGACGATCAGAAACACCCGGCTCGAGATACAAGGGAGGCACCGGTGCCCAACCCAAACGGCGAGCCTGTCGACAAACCTTAGCAACTGCCAGACCGTCGTGAACCGACTTTTGGATCGGGTTCGCTTGTTGCCTGGAACAAGGAAGATCCAAACGTCTCGCGATGACATCATCGATGTCTTTGATTTCTCGAGCGCCGGCCATCCTAGTGTCGCAATCAAACTATTCCTCGGCGTCGGAATAGTTCTTATATTGCAGCTTCTGAAGTGGCGCATCCAGCCTCAGGATGAGCCCGGTCGGGGCGTAATCAAGAGAGACCTCCCCGAAAGCGGACAGGCTGGAGCTGACGAGCCGAGTGCCGAACCCCTTCTTGGTTGGAGTTTCCACCGCCGGACCTCCAACCTCCTGCCAAGGAGCACGTCGCCGCCTGATCAGCGCCGCCGGCGCGCTGTCCGACGGGTAGGGGGGCGCCTTGTTCTGGCTTCGCAGCAACTGCCAACTAGGTTGCCCGCGCTACCAATGGGCGCCAATATCGACTATACTTTCGTCCACTGAATATTTTGGCTTGTTCGTCGGTCGCTCCTTCAGGAGAAGGGGCGCGTCGAAATGTGAGTTTGCAGCAATTAGCCGGATCTCATCATCCCACCGTTATGTGCCGTGGGTCAGCGAGGGGTGTTCGGATGAAACCGAAACGACGTCCCTTCCTCAAACTTGCAGTCGCGCTGGCGATGAGCCTTCCTGCCATCGCCGCCGCGCAGCAGACGTCGGCCAAGACGCCACGAATCGGCCTTCTCGCCTGGTGGCCTTGCGGTATGCCCTATGCGAGCGAAACCAGCGAGTTCGGAATGTTCATGCAAGGGCTTCACGACCTGGGCTACACGCTGCACGAACTCAGCTTCGAGTGCCGGAGCGCGAGTAAGCAAGACAGTCGCCTTGCAGCCGCGGCGGGGGACCTGGCGCAGCTCCCCGTGGATGTGATCGTGACTTCGTCTCAGCCGGCTGCGCATGCTGCCCAAGCAGCGACCGATGCGATTCCAATCGTGACCATCATCAGCGGTGACCCAGTTGCGGCAGGCTTAGCGAGCAGCCTCGCAAAACCTCGGGGCAATCTCACGGGTGTCACTTATTACGCCACTGAACTAGCCGCCAAACGGCTGCAGCTTTTGATGGAGGCCATACCGGGGCTTGCCACTGTCGGCGTGCTGGCAAACCCGGTGGTGTCATATCTCCCCTTCGAAATGGACACCAAGCAAGCTGCCCGCCACCTAGGAGTGGCTTTGAGCCTCCAGCAAGTCAGCGAGCCGGGCGAACTCGATGTTGCGTTCTCGCGCATGAAGGCCGACGGCGCTCAAGCCGCCTTGGTGCTTCCCGACCTCATGCTGGCCGACCAGTCGTCGCGAATCGCCGCCTTGGCGATCGAGCATCACCTGCCGATCATGGCTTGGGGCTCGTGGTACGTCGCAGACGGCTGCCTGATGGCCTATTCGGCGGACTATGGTGTAATGCAACATCGGCTCGCCTATTATGTCGATCGCATTTTGAAAGGAACCAAGCCTGGGGAGTTGCCGATCGAGCAGCCGACGAAGTTCGACTTGTCGGTCAATCTGAAGACGGCAAAGGCACTCGGGATCGTGCTGCCGCAGACCGTTTTGCTGATGGCTGATAAAGTCATCGAGTGAGGATGGTGTGCGGCGTTCGATCCAGCTTCAAGCCGCCCCGATGCGCCGATCGCTGTTCCGGAAGTACTTCCTCGCCTTCTTCGCTGCGGTCATTGTTCCGCTGGCTATTAGCGGCATCGGCGACGCTTGGTTCGGCTATCGCGACCAGCGTGCAATGCTCAGCGCTCTATTGCGGGTGGAGGCCACATCGGCGGCCGGCAAAATTCAGAGCTTTCTCGACGGCATCAAGGATCAACTGGGTTGGACGGTCCAGCAAGCCTGGACCGCTGATGCCGAGGCATACCATCGGCTCGATGCACTGCGGGTGATGCGCCTAGCCCCGGCGATCGCCAGCATCACCCTTGTTGACGATGTCGGCGTCGAACGGCTGCATGTCTCCCGTATCGACTTGAACAGGATGGAAGGGGGATCGGATCGCTCTGGCGATCCTGCTGTCTTGGGAGTTCGTTCGAACGGCACATGGTTTGGGCCAGTCACTTTTCGCGACGGCTCCGAACCGTTCATGACCATGGCCATGGCCGGAAACCGTAAGGCAGGTGGCATCGTCGTCGCCGAAATCAACCTGAAGCTTGTCTGGACGGTTGTTTCGGAAATTCGCGTCGGGAATCGTGGCCGGGCGTTTGTTCTCGATCGGACCGGCCGGCTCATCGCCCACCCCGACATTAGCAAGGTGTTGCAGGGCACGGACGAGAAGACAGCGGCGGCCCTCACCAGATTGCGGGACGAGATCGCCGCCGCAGGGGGAGAGGCGACCACGGCCCGCAACGCCGAGAACGAACCGGTTGTGACCGCCATGGCGGCGATCCCCAATCTCGGTTGGACCGTGTTCGTGGAGCAGGCGCAGGCCGAGGCTTTCGCACCGCTGTATGCGTCATTGTGGCGGACGGGTGGCTTGCTGCTCGCCGCCGCCATCTTCGCATCGGCGCTTGCCTACTGGCTTGCCAGGCGGATGACCGGACCAATCCGCCTGCTGCAGGAAGGCACCGAGAAAATCGGTGCTGGACAGTTCGAGCACCGTATCGACATCGCCACAGGAGACGAATTCGAACGACTGGCGGACCGGTTCAATGAAATGGCGCAAGAACTCGCCGTATCGCGGGATCGTTCAGAGCGAATTGCACGGCTGAAGCGTTTTCTCGCGCCGCAGGTCGCGGAACTCGTCGAAAAGTCCGGCGACGAGAGCGTGCTCGCCGGACAGCGCGCGGAAGTCGTCGCTGTATTCTGCGACTTACGTGGCTTCACCGCTTTTTCGGCGCACGCCGAACCCGAGGAGATCATGCAGGTCTTGCGCGAGTACTATGAGGCGCTCGGCACGATCATCACACGCTACGAGGCCACGCTGACCAACTTCGCGGCAGACGGTTTGATGGTGCTCGTCAACGCGCCGGTACCGTGCGCAGACCCGGCACTTCGTGCTGTTGAGATGGCGATCGACATGCAGGACGCCATCCAGCGCCTGATCGCCGAATGGCGTCTGCTCGGTCATGCGATTGGCTTCGGCATCGGACTGGCGATGGGATGGGCGACAGTCGGCCGAATTGGTTACGAAGCCCGTGTTGACTACACCGCGATCGGACATGTCGTGAACCTGGCATCGCGACTCTGTTCGTCCGCCGCCGATCAGCAAATCCTCGTCGATCACGCTGTAGCGCAATCCGTGCGTGGAGAAATTTTATTGGTCGCTCTCGGCCCGCGACAGCTCAAAGGTTTCGACGAGCAAATACCTGCTTGGAAGGTCGGAACGAGAAGCGGAAGATCAAATGGCGTGCAAGAACCGAAGGGGTTGAACGGGTAGGTGGACCTCACACAGTTGAGAAGAGATCAGCCTTCTGAAATCTTGCTCGGTTCGCCGACTGCAGCTGTCGGGGAGCCAGTCTTCATCGACCAGCGCGTGGATTTCGCTCTTCCGGCGCAGTCACGCACATCGACATCGACGTGTTCCGCCGCCAGTTCACTGAGATGGGGCCGAAGCGGCCGCACTTTGTGCTTCTGACATCAACACGCGACAATGCGCTGGAGATGTCGAGCTGGCTATCGGGTGGCGTCAACCGCGTCACGTTCTTGAGGCGCCCTCTTAGACAACGGCTGCGTGCAAATCCTACCGTATCGTCTAGCCAGGATCGACGGTCACGATCCCTCGTCCGGGATGTTCAAGACGTCTCCGCACGCCTTGCAATGAACGGCGTCGGCGTCATGGCGCTGAAGGCCGCATCGGTGACAGGGATAGGTCACTTTGTGAGGGCGGACGACTGCCTGAGCAAGCCTGACGAATAACGAGATGCCGACGATCATCGTCACAACGGAAGTGAGCTTGCCCAGCGTTCCGGGAAGCGTGATGTCCCCGAATCCCGTCGTCGTTACCGTCGCGACCGTGAAGTATAGCGCATCGACGAATCCTTCGCCTCCCTCCCTGTTGTAGAAGAAGGACGTATAGACGAACCCGGTTGCCATGAAGAGGAACACAAGGAGATTGATCACCGCCCGGACGACGTCGAGAAGGTATAAGTAGCCGGCCTTGCGCAGCAAGTCCTTGAGCAGCGGACTCGTGCCGATCGCCCAGAACCGCATGATCCGTAGGAAAGCGAAATTGAAGAGCAGGTCCGGCAGCAACAGCGTGGCCAGCACCACGAAGTCGATCCAGGTCATCGGCCGCCGAATCCACTCACGCACAGAGAATACGGCGACCGCCCGGCCGACCATCTCGGCGGCGATCCACACTGCTATCGCATAGTCGATAATTAGATAGGACGGACCGGATCGCAGGTACGGGCCGAGCAGGAAGAAGGCGAGAATGGCAACGTCAATGGCAGCAAATACCAGCCGAAAGGCGATCGCCTGTCTGCCGTCGGCCCTGTCGAGGCTTCGCAGCACCTCACGAAGCGAATTCCGCTGAGAGCCGTCGCCGGATTCGAAGATTTTCATCCGGGGAATGTAGATCCCTCGTCGGCGTCCGCAAGTCGCCGAAGACACGGAACTCCCTCGGTGACAGTCTTAACTGTCACGTCCTCCTCGCGAAGGAGATATTCCGCAAGGCTGTATTGCAGCATGCCGATGGAGGGGTGAAGGCCTCCATGTCTGTAATGCCGACCTGATCTTCAAGTTCGCCGAAATGCCTTCGGCGACTATTGGGAAGGGATCGAAAACTGCGTTGCAGAGGTTCCGCCGCCTTAGCGGAGCAACCCATCGCGACTGAACTCTTCGCAGCCGAGAGGTTTCGAACGTGACGCATCGTCGGGGTCGGCATCAGGTTTCGAAGGGGTCTTGGCCTTGGTCTTCAGCGAACGCGTCGTTTCTCGACCGTAGCTTCAGCATCCTATTCGCGCCAGACTGTCACCAGGTCTCGGTCGAGGATGTCCTCCACCACGCGCGGGTCAAATACGTGGAAGGTAATTTTCCTCGCCCGCCCACGCAGCTTCACCGTGCGGGTTCCAGCGCTGCGCAAGCGTCCGTCGCTGAGCCAGCGATGTCTCTCGGTAGTAGAGCTCGTCAGGATATCCTGGATTTCAGGAGGGATCACAGGCAAGGTTTCGATGTCTTCGAGCACGTCGGAAACAACTGAGAAGCAGCACGGAACGCACTCTTAGCCGTTTCAGCCATCGCCAATGTCAGAGCACCCGCCTCGATTTCGAGCGACTTTCTCACCGCCAAAGGCAGACGTGCGCGAATTTCCATCAGAATCCCCTTCGCGCGAACGGATGATCCGAGCGTGGCTGCGGTCGATAGGGGCCACTCCTTGATCAGCTCCGCATCGTCGGTGGTCTTGGGTTTTGCCATGTGCGAACAGATGGGCCTTCCGCCCGGCAGCGTCAACGACTACCCCAGGACGGAAGGCATCATGTGATTACGCTCAGTCGCGGTGCGCGGGCATCTGCTTGAGCTCGTCCTTGGTCCAGTTCGTAACCGCGTGAACGTCGCCGTCTTCATCGCGCATGAACTCAAGATCCGAGATCGGAACTGCAACAGGCTTCGCGCCGATACCCAGAAAGCCTCCGACGTCGATGACCGCGGAGCCGCCGGCGCCCGCCCCGTGGATATGATCGACCTTGCCGACCTTGTGATCGTCGGCTCCATAGATGGTGGCACCTTCGAGGACGGCAGGGGTAAGTTCCGAAGTCGTGAGGCGGACGTGGTTGGTGTGGTCCATGATTGCTTCCTCCTATGTGGAGGTAGATTAATCGAGTTAAAGGCCGAATGTTCCGGCCGGTGAGAACCCTCGTCGGCCCAAAGATCAGGTCATGCGCTTCAACAATTCAATGAGGGCGTTCATCTCCTCGTTCGCCGACATCGAGAGCATATGATTGTCCGCGAGATCGATAACCGCAACGAAGACCTCGCGCTCCGACCATCCCGCTGCGGTAGCTCTTTCGAGCAGATCACGGAACGCGGCGTCGATTGCATCCTGGCAACGCATGTGGCGATCAGGTTGATCCTGCCCGATGGAAGGTCTCGCTATCTCCATGGAAGAGAAAAGTGAGCTGATTTGCGAAGTTTAGCAACCGGTGGGCTTGTCGCACGGTCGTAGGCTTTACTGCTTCGGGAACTGCCCACGATTTGCTCACTATTGTTAGCTTGGTCTTGCCGACTGACTGGCGCATCTTATGGCGCCTGACCGCCCCTTGGACACCTAAATCCCGGAGCGCGCGGCGGCTATGCCTGTCTTGTTCGAGGACCGCCTGGTACGAATCTTGCGCGCGGGCGTCACCAACGATGGTGGTGCATCGGCGAGTGCCTCGCGGGCGGCCGAGGTCAAGGTCGTGGCAACGAAATCCGCCTCCCCAAGCGCGGGCGGCTGCCTTTCCTCCTGGTTTTCCACCCAAAGGACCGCACCGACGCGAATGGCTGGGTATATGCGCTTGAACCGACGAACAAGTATGGTGGCGTGCCTTGCCGAGTCCTCGTTGAGGAAGCAAACTACGATGGCGTTCGATTGTTTCGGAACGAGGCTCATGGCGCGGCGATTGGGGATGTCAGAATGCCTCGCTGCGACCACCTCGGCTCCCTGTACCTGAAGAATCTGGGCAAGCATCGCAGCCGACGCGTCGTCGAGCGGCCCCCTGCCTCCGACGCAAAAGACGGTCTTGCCCCGTCCGTCAGGTAGTTCGCTTTCATCCCCATTCCCTTCCTTGAGGGGGGTGCTGGGCCGACCTGCCGCTTCCGTCTCCTTCTGTTCCTCTTCCTCTTCCTCTTCCTGCTCTTCTTCCTCCGCGATTTCCGCGAGGTTCGAGACCAGTGTGATGGCGGTCCCGAACACCTGTTCCATCTGCTCCGCGGTCAAGACGCCTCGACGCCTGTCCTTCTCCGCGAGTAGAAGGGCGGGAATGGCAACCTTGCCATAGTAATCCTCCAGATAATCCTCCTCGAGGAATTCCTCAGCGTAGTCGGTCGCCTCATCGGGATCGCCGGCAAGAAGCCGCTGGTACAGCCGCTCCTTGGGATCGAGCACCGGGTCACTACCAAAAACGACCTCAAGGAACTCGAACTGCGGGACATACCGGCCCAACACTGCAAGAC
The DNA here is from genome assembly GCF_056406515.1 of Rhizobium sp. P1_B8. Taxonomy (NCBI): domain Bacteria; kingdom Pseudomonadati; phylum Pseudomonadota; class Alphaproteobacteria; order Hyphomicrobiales; family Rhizobiaceae; genus Rhizobium; species Rhizobium sp. P1_B8. Next base: position 7,767 of record NZ_JBFTZZ010000050.1, read on the forward strand.
ACACGGTCAGAGGCGTGGACAGCACAAGACCGACTGGTCCCCACAGCCATGCCCAAAAAATCGCCGCGACGATGATTGCCAGCGGAGAGAGGCCGGTACGAGAACCATAGAGCCAGGGCTCGATGACGTTGTTGCTGGTCAATTCCAGCACGAGGAAGATGGCCCCAACCCAGAGAACAAGGCTCCAGCCAGGGTCAACTGCAAAGGCCAGGAACAGCGGCAGAACCGTCGCGATTACAGGCCCGATATAAGGGACAAATCGAAGGACGATGGCTAGCATCCCCCAGAGCGCTGGATTTGGAATGCCAACCGCCCATAGTCCGAGCGCCAATGGGACGCCGTAGGCGCAGTTCACCACCAGCTGCATAAGAAGATACCGCGCGACGCGGCTACCTGCCTCCTGGATGGCTTCTGTTGTGCGATGCAGATCGCCATAGCCAACGAGCCGGATAAAGCGATCGCGAAGCTCTTCCCGCTCTAAAAGCATGAATATTACGACGACGATGATCAAGCCCAATGAGGCGATGGGGCCGAGCAGCGGACCAATCAGGCTAGTCAGTGTTTCAATTGGTCTACTCGGCGCGAATATCTCAACGAGCACAGGCTCCCTTGGTCTTGATGCGGTACCGGGAGCAACTGGGCGCTCCTCGGCGTTGCTGAGCTCACGACCGACGCTCTCAACGACTGATGTCAGGCGCCGCACAATACCGCTATCCGTTCCACTTTCCTGGAGAGACCGAATTTTTGCTATGATGTTGCCTTGGTAGGCCGGAAGGTTCTGGGCGACTTCGGCTACGTGTCCCGCTACGACAAGCCCGAACAGGACGAGGACAAGAAAAGCGATCACGACAGTGACTATGACCGCCGCAATACGCGGCATACCAAGCTTTCGAAGACGAGAGGAGATGGGAGCCAACGCGAACGTCAACAGCACTGCGATTGCTAGAGGAAGAAGTACGTCCTTGCCAAAATACAGAATGGCAATAACAGCGAGTACACTCGCGAAGGCAGGCATGCGTGAAGGGGAGGATGGCGAGGTCGAATAGACGCGGCGGGGGCCGAGGTCACTTTCCAATTCCGCCTCCGTGATCTTGGCGTCGCTCGAAGACATCGATGTGTCGGTCGCTCTCGCCAAGTCTTTTGAAATTAGGGCGCAAATTGGCCTCGGCAATGGTTGAGACGTACCTCCTTCGACGGGCTTTAGGGCATAGGCTCCGAAAAACAGCCCCGCCGTCGTTGGGGCTATGTTGCTGATCGCACCTTGTTGCAGGCCAGTTTCTTTCAAGCCACTCGTGCTGTTGCGTACGGCGATGATGCCGGTGATCGGATCCGCCGTCCGCCGCCAGATGACCACTCGCTGGCCGGAGGTGATTTTCCGCTCCGCGCTGCGAACCTCGGCCGCCCCAAATCCCGTACCGGAATACTTGGCAGCCTTGCCAGCGCGCTACATCGTGTCGTCGCCCACAATCGAGACCATGGCCGCGGAACTGTCCGCCTTCAACGCCGACATGGCCGCATTCGGGCGCCTCTCGTCCGACCTGCCTATGACCGTTGTCTTCGGCGACCGGGACGGGGTCATCGACTATCGGTGGCACTCGGCGTGGATCCAACGGAGCCACGACCAGGCGCTCTTCAAAACGCTCAGGGGCGTGGGCCATATGCCGCATCATGTCCGGGCTGAGGTGTGTGTGGAACTGCTGGAGCAGCTCGTCGACACCGTGTCCATCGTGGAGAGTAAGAGGACACTGGTGGCATGAGGATGATCTTCTTCAAGCTGCTTTCCTCCAAGTCCCACAGGCGCATCGATCTATATGGCCGTCGACACGCTGCATCGATCATCGAGCTTTTGGAAGGCTATACGAACAGATAGCATGCCTGATTCCAACGCATCTCTTCATTAGCGCGTACAAAAATGCTCTACTGTGAGCGCCTTCTTAAAGGCAACGAGCGGCCTGACTCTCTGTGGTGCAAGAGTTCCCTTACCACCCGCTGAATGCGAGCCCTCTGCCGAGCTGCCGACTGACGTCACGAGCCTCGCGGATGTCCAAGAGCCGCCAGGCAGTCATGTCTGATAGATCGCTCACAATTGACCAAAGTCGTTACCACACGGAGGCCGTTCACGATGGCATCGCAAAGATATAGCCGTTGCAAGAACCTCAATATTTACTGGACGGTGTTCGATAAAGTCAGCGGACAGGCGGCCATCATCGATGGGTTTGTCATGGACATGCTCACCGCCGAGGAGGCCGACAACTTGGTCGATCTACTAAATCGTGGCAACCAAGTGAGCCTCTGGTGTTTTGTCGAACAGCTTTAAAAGCAACCGGCCATCCGCGCAGGCTCGCGGCTGTTTCGAGGCTATTGGCTCTGGGCCGTTTCGGAATAAGCTCTTGTCTTACACGCCCCTGGGAACGCGAACAGGTGGTCGTCGTCGGGAAACGGATTGGATTGCCAGATTGACCAGACTGAGGCTTGTTGTACCACTTCCTTGAGGTCAAATTGGACGTGCTGGCGGGCCTGCGTTGTTTCGATCACCCCGTGACCGAGCCGCCGCGGAAGCCAGAAGCTCCGCTTGAACGCCTGTGTCGCACAGCCCGTTGAATTCCACGAATTCCTTGATCTCAGGAACTAGACATCGTCTCGGCGATCGTCAGAGAGCGCGCCGGGCAGCGTTGGGCAGCCATGGCGACATCTTCTTCCAAAATTCAATTGCTTGAGGGCGTTTCCATTGACGCAGACTTCGTTGATCGTGCTGCTGGATATCCCCGTTGGATCAATTCCCTTGGAACTTCGCGTAGACTGCCATTTCATTCAGCCGTTTGGCCGTGCATCGATATGCTTGGACTTGAATTCGCTCGGCAAAGAATATTGAGCGCGTCTTGCAATCTAAGGGCAGCCAGCGCCCTCGTTGCTTCCTCGGCTGGCCATCCGGCGGCCATTGCCGCCGAAAGCAAGGTGGATTCGGTGTGAAGCTCCAGTCTTTCGTAGAGGGGCTCAAGCGCCTCGCGGGCTGTCACAACGTGCTCGTCTGGGGGCGTGATCGGAGTCGGAGATACCGTCGGCATTCTGCGTCCTTCCCTAACGGTTTTGGAACCTGAAAACTCCCCATGGCTCCAACACACTAATGGCCAGCGAAGCCGTGCAAGGATGAGCAGCTTGGCGAAGCCGGCACTTATGAGCAAACGTTAAAACAAAGTGTACAGGTCCACCATCATACTTGTGTATGTGGAAATTATACGACCGCAGCAAACAGGCGGGCGCTAGGGAGCCATGCCAGGCTCGGCCACTCGTTTTTGAGCATGAAGCCCTCGAAAAACGAGCGCGATATCGGCGTCATGGTCGTCCATTCCAGCCGAGGGCATCTCATCGCGACGCGGGTGATGGTCGACTTTCCAGCGGAGACATCACGCGGCTTGCCGACCTCGATCAAGGACTCCTAAACCCCCGTATAAGTCATCCCCTCCTGTTCGTTACCCCGATCCTTCCTCCAGATCAATGGCGGGTCGGGCAGCGTCCTGCTATGGTCAGGGTACATTTCTTCCGCGCGGCCATGTGATCAGGCTCACTCGGGAGTTCATCACGCAGCGGGGGTAGTACCTGCATCAAGATCAGTCGGGACGGCGGTTTCACCACACAAGGTGGCCGGGGAGCCTACGGGTCGCACCGTTTGCCTCTTCGTTCTTTCGCGTTCCTTCCAAGGATTGACGCCATGACACATGAACTCAACCGAATCGAAATCGATCTGGTCCCGTTGACCTTGTTTCCCAGCGCATATGGGAAAGCTTGGCCCTGGGCTCCAGGCTCTCCGCTCCACATGCCGCCAGATGGTTCATCATGGCCGAATACGGCCTTTGGGGCTCATTTGATGATGTTTTCCGTCATGCCACGCGAAACAATCACGCCTCCCTGGGGACAAGCTTTGCGCGCCGGGAGATCTGCTTTTACCCTGTTTGTGACCGGGACGCGGTTCGGTCTCTTGTGCTACTCCTTCGGGCTTTTCCGTCTTGTGGAGGACTTCGAGGATCTTTGCCCTTCAGTGAGTTCCGTGACTATGCATTAAGCCAAACGATCTGTGTCTTCGATAGGGTTTCTTGGTCCGCACCTGGATCATCGAACTTGGGGCGAAGCACCGTTTAGCTGGTACGGACATGGTAGTGCTGCTCATCGCGTCCAGCTTCCCGTGGCACGATTTCGCCCCTTGCGATGCGCTTGTTGCTTTCTCCACTGCTGCCTCCATTCGCCCGCTGACCGCGTCATGAAGGTGAATTCAGTTTCAGCGGCACCTCGGTCGTCTCGCGATGGAGAAGAGAGGCCCGCCGACGCCTTCACACTTCGCCGAGAGCAGCACTGGCTGCGAAAGCTTCAGCCAGTTGTTGCTCCTATTTTCCCGGCATTGTGATTTGGTCGGCATGCGTTGTGTGGATTTCGTCTCGTTCTAGAGGCAGGGTGAACAGAAACACTGCCCCACGAGGGTCATTAGCGGTGGCCCACATCTGGCCCCCGTGAGCCTCGATGATCGAACGGGAGATCGCCAGGCCCATACCCATGCCGCTGGATTTGGTCGTGTAGAAAGCCTCGAAAATGCGGTCCATGCTTTGCGGGTCCAGGCCTGGACCCGAGTCGCGCACCCTGACGACCACGCCTCCCGAGCCTGTCCCGGTGCTGATCAGCAACTCGCGCTCTTCCTCATTAACGCCGTTCATCGCCTCGATGGCGTTCATGATGAGGTTTAGGATCACCTGTTGCAACTGGACACGATCCCCTTCCACCGACGGGAGGCTCCTCGCGAATTGGGTCCGCAGCGTGACGCCTTGCCGGAGCACTTCACCGCTGGTCAAGGCAATCACGTGACGAATGGCCTCGTTGAGGTCGAATTGCCCCTTGTGAGGGGGTTCCTTCTTGATCAAGGCACGGATCCGGCCAATGACATCGCCGGCTCGATTGGCGTTCTCGACAATCCGGCCGAGCGCCTGAGTCACCTCCTCGAGATTCGGCGGACGGTTACCGAGCCAGCGCAAGGCCGCCTGGGCGTTGGTGAGCGACGCGGCGAGCGGCTGATTGACTTCATGGGCGATGGAGGCTGTGAGCTGCCCCATCGTGGCGACGCGGTTTGCGTGGGCAAGTTGCCCCAGCGCTTCGCGCAAGGCCTCCTCGCTCTCCCGTAACGCCTCTTCGGCCTGACGGCGCTCCGTCAAATCGAGGACGAAAGAAACACCTTCGTTCCTGCTTTCTTCTAGGAGAGCACCGCCCATCAGCACGGGCAGACGGCTGCCATCTTTCCGAAAGTACTCCTTCTCGAAGGGTTGGACCGACCCGATCATCTTCAACTCCGCGACGGTCCGTTCATCGCGGTCGCGCCATTCGGCCGGTGTCAGGTCCGTCCAGCAAAGCCGACCCGAGGCAAGATCCTCTCGGTCGTATCCCACCATGCGGAGAAACGCGTCGTTGGCCTCGAGAATGCGACCTTCGATATTCCAGATGACGATCCCGATGATGTTGGCCTTGACGAGGCGACGGATCTTGGCTTCGCGTTCAGCGAGATCGCGGTACAACCGGGTATTCTCTAGTGAGATCGCTGCCTGAGATGCGAGCAGCTTCAGCACCACGATCCGGGCCGGCGCGAAGACCCGGGGGGCGAGGTTGTTCTCAAGATAGAGTACCCCGGCAGGTTGGCCCTGATTGAGCAACGGAACACAGAGAATGGAACGAGCCCGGTGCCGACAAATGTAGGGGTCCGTGGAAAATGGATTCTGAGCCATGGCGTCGTCGAGAACAACGCTTTCGTTTGTGCGCAAGACATAATGAAGGAGCGATTGCGGCAGGGTTGTCCCTGTCACGATCTCGTCACGCATCCGCACCACGACCGTTTCGCCGCCCGTCGTGGCCTCCGCCGTGATCCGTGACTCACCCCCACGCGGCAGGATCAACAGGCCGCGCTCGGCGCCCGCCTGCTCAACGGCGGTCCGCAAGACCGTGTCGATCAGCTTTTGAAGAACAATCTCTCCCGACACGGCTTGCGAGATTTTGATAACGGTAGCGAGATCGAGTTGTTCGACCGGTGCGCCAATGGTGCTCGTTGGAGCGGGAGCACGTTCTTCCCCTCTCAGGTCGGGATAGAGTTGGTCGAGTTGTCGCACCTTGCCGTCGGCACCCCAGCGCAGATAGCAGCCACGCGCGTTGCGGAGATAAAGACGAGCGAAGTCCTCGAAACCTCCCCGCGCATAAAAGCGGGCGGCGAGTTCATATGCGAGGGCTTCATGATGAACGAAGCCGTTTGCGCGCGCCGAGCGGATCGCTTGTTCGTAAAGGCGCGCCGCGTCGATTTCGCGGCCTTCAAGGCGCGCTATCTCGGCGCCGACGAGCGCTGCTCGGTTCTCGAAGTTCTCCGGGCAATTCTTCGCATAGATTTCAAGCTGTCGGTGGTGGGCGACCAGAGCCTCCGTATGCCGCGCCCGCTGCTCGGCCGCGGCCGAATCGCAGCATGCGGCGCGGGCCAAGGCGCCGTAGAAATGATGCTCCGGCGTTTCCTCAAAATGCGCCACCGATGTCCACGGCAGTCTCTGCGCCCGCAATGACGCATCCACGGCCGCCTCGTGGTCGCCCGCAAAGAACCGCGCCTGCAGTTTTCTGACAAAGTAGCAGATTTCCGCGAGATTCGGATTTTCGGAAAACCGGCGCTCGATCTCAACTTCGTCAAATCCGTCGTCATCAAAGGAGCCGAATTTCCGGGTCAACCCCCGCAGTGTCCGGACGAGTCCGAGCTGCGCGCTGGCGAGGTCCACAACGAACTGGAACCGCACCTCCCGCGCGAACGCGAGGCCAACCTCCGATTGGCGTTGCACTTCGATAAGCGGATCGCCAGCCGCCAGCAGATTCGAGTTCAAGCTGACATGGCTGTATCCGGCAAACGTGAGGTCGCCGCTCTGGTTGGCGATGTCAAGCGCTCGCAGCAAGATGTCGCGGCCGATTCGGACATGTCTCGTCCACGGTATGACGTGGGCCCCGAAGTCTTTGTAAGTCCTGGCCTGAAAGCGATTCAGGTCGTGCGTTTCGACCAGATGGCAGCCTAGCTGTCCAAACCGGAATCCGGCCTCATAGTCGCCGAAGCGCGGCCCGGCAATATAGCCAAGCGACACATAATGGTAGCAGGAGCCGTCACTGTTGCCTCGCTCGAGGCTCACGTTCACAGCTAGGCAGATTGCCATGCATGCCAGATTCGCATCCGTGTGCCATACCGCCCCAACGAGCCGCGTGAGAATATCCAGTGTCGCGGAGGACGCTGGGTCGCTCATCAGCGGCAGGTCAATGAGCTCCTCGATCGCGTGGCTCCCGAGCCCCGACCATATCCGGTCGTATTCTCGTTGCACCTCCTCGTCGGCCGGATGCGGCGACCAGTCAACGCCGAGATGCTGCCTCAGGTAGTCGAGACCGACCGCGGCGGAGCGACTGGTCTGACCGAGCGCGGCATAGAGATCGATGCGCAGGCAGGCGACAGCAGCCTGGTCGTCGGAGCAGACAGCACGATTGGAAAGCCGTGCCAACCGCTCCTCCGCGTCCGGCAGCGCGCCCAGGTGGAATTCGCATTCGGCGCGATTCAGCTCAAGCGCGAAGGTCAGCTGGCGCTGGCGCTCCCACGCGTCTTCCGGCAGCAGCGCCGTGCCGGCGACAAAGTAGTTGAGCGCCGAGGCGTATGCCGTCGACGCTTCGGCGCGCTTGCCAGCCAGCAGATTGAACTCGGCCAGTTGCTCGCGCTCCTCGGTCGACGTGATCAGCGTGGCTCCCCGATTGAGCTGGCTGACAATCTCGAAGACATAATCGTCAATCAACTCCGGCGCGGTGTTCGCCGCAAGCAGTCTCCCTATGCGAAGGTGCAACTCGCCGCGTCGCTCCTCCGGGATCAGCGAATAGGCCGCTTCCTGAACGCGATCGTGGACGAACCGGTAGGCGTCTGGCAGCCGCTCGAGCAGCTCATGAGCGACGGCGGGCCATAAGGCCCCGGCGACTTGCTCCTCCGGGATCCCGAGGACGAGTGAAAGCATCGTGGTATCAGCGATGTTTCCAAGACAGGCGAACTGCTGCAACGCCTCCCGCGTTTCGAGCGGCTGGCGCGCGAGCTTGCCGACCATGAGGTGCACGACGTTGTCGGTGTATCCCTTGGCGTGAATGCGACCGAGATCCCAGGACCAGCATGCCGCGTCATGATCGAAGGTGAGCATTCCCTCCTCGGCGAGCGAAAATAGAAACTGACGGACGAAGAACGGATTGCCGCCAGTCTTGTCGTGCATCATTTGTGCGAGCGGGACCGCACGATCGGGCTGACAGTGGAGCGCATCCGCGATCAACTGCCGGAGATGGCCTTTTGTAAGCGGCGCAAGCGTGATCTCCGCGACATTGCCGCCGGCGCTTTTGATCGCGCGAAGTGTCCGCATCAGCGGATGGGCGGCGCTTACTTCGTTGTCGCGATAGGCACCAACCAGCATCAGGTGTCGCAGATCCGACCGCGTCAGGAGGTCTTCCAGCAGATCGAGTGTCGCCGTGTCAAGCCACTGCAGGTCATCCAGGAACAGTGCCAGCGGATGCTCGGGCTGGGCGAAGACACCAATGAAACGGCGGAATACCAGCTCGAACCGCCGTTGCGCGTCCGGTGCCGGAAGTTCAGCCACCGGCGGCTGCTCGCCGATGATGAGCTTCAGTTCGGGGACGAGATCGACCATCAGCCGTCCGTTCGGCCCCAGCGTCTCTCTCAGGGTCTCGCGCCAGAGTGCCAAATCAGCGTCGCTCTTCGCGAGAAGCCCCCGGATAAGGCTCTGAAAAGCCTGTGCCAGGGTCGCATACGGAATGTCGCGCTTGTACTGATCGAATTTGCCGGACGCAAACAGGCCGCGCGGCGGCACCAGAACTTTGTGGAGTTCATTGACCACCGCCGACTTGCCGATGCCGGAATAGCCAGAGATCAAGACCAACTCCGGCGCCCCGCTCAACACCACGCGGTCGAAGGCAGTGAGCAAGGTCTCGACCTCGTGGTCCCGCCCGTACAGCTTCTCGGGAATCCGCAGGCGGTCCGGGATATCGCGTTCGCCGAGCGGGAATACGTCGGTCGGGCACCGCATTTCCCATTGGCTGAGACAGCGCCTCAGATCGTGCTCGACGCCGGCTGCCGTCTGGTATCGTTCCTCGGCCGTCTTGGCGAGCAGCTTCATGACGATGGCCGATACCGCCGGTGAAACATCCACCGCCCGCTCGTTGGGCGGCGTCGGTTGCCGTGCGATGTGGCAATGCACCCATTCCATTGGGTCGGAGGCGGAAAAGGGCAGGCTCCCGGTAAGCATTTCGTAAAGGGTCACGCCGAGCGCATAAAGGTCGCTGCGGGAATCGATCGAGCGGTTCATGCGCCCGGTCTGTTCGGGGGCCATGTAGGCAAGCGTTCCGGCGACCACTTCGGGCGGCTCGAGGGCCTGGCGCTCGCGGGAGAGGCGCGAGGCGATCCCGAAGCCGGTTAGCCGCACCTCGGCGCCCGTGCCCGTTACCAGGATATTGGCCGGTTTGATGTCCTTGTGGACGAGACCGCGCTGGTGGACCTTGCCCAGCGCGGCGGCGATGCCGATCGCGAAGCGCAAGAAAAGCTCCGGTTCCATCGCCGTGCCGAGCCGCCGGGCGAGCGGCTCGCCGCCCGGATCTTCAAGCACCAGCATCGTCTGGCCGCCTTCGCGCACCAACTCAAGCGGTCGCACCGCCCATGCAGAATCAAGCTCGTCCTTCAAGCCATATTCATGGTCGAGGCGGCCGAGGCTCGAAGGTGTCGGGTACTCGAGGGCCGAAAGCACGACCAGTGCCGGGTTCCACTTGCCGTCGGCACCTAGGCGCCGTTCCCGCCGGAACACGCGATCACCGTCCTCCCAAAGAACCTCCAAACTCATCTCCACCAACGCCGAAGCAAGAGGATGTGCCTGCTTGCCGACTTCGGCATCTCGCCTGTCGGATCCGGCACTGCCATTTTCGTTTCGGAGATCCGTCCCGTCAAATTGGCCAAAGCGAGCACATATGACGACCGCGACCACTTCGCCATCTTCTTACCACATCTCGCCTGTTCGTCCCAACAACGAGCGGCCACCCGCCCGTTCGATGCGTGGTCCGCCTCTACGAAAGACCGCCCAGCGGCTGCTGGGCGGTCGGGGGGGGATACTGTGGTTTCGCCTTCGCGATACTTTGGAATACCGGCACCGATACCCATCAGCGAACTTCTGCTCAGCGAGTCATGTCGGAGAAGTCATCCTGGGCCTCGACAATGACTGCGGTGATGGTCCGAGCTACTCCACCCCGCCATGGTGAGTCGAAAGTGTCTTGCCGGGCTGAGGCCAAAAAGAAGCCTCCCGCGGGGTGGGAGGCCAAGGCGGGCCGATCGGTGGCGATCCGGCCTGGGAGGATGGGAGGAAAGGAACGCGCACAATAGAGCAGGGCTCCCGCCTGGGCTATTGGCCATCAGGAAGGATCGATAACCAATGAGGTGGGGGTGACCTATACGCGCGGCCAGGACCTTTATGAGTGCGTTTGCGGCTTTCCCGGAGCGAGCATCAGCTTATCAGCCATACGCGCGAGTTCGGGCAGGGATCTGGTGCCCATCTTCTGCATGACCTGGCTGCGGTGAACCTTCACTGTAATCTCGCTCACGCCTAGATCGCCGGCAATCTGCTTGTTGGGCCTTCCGGTCACCACCAAAGCCATCACCTCCCGCTCCCGCGGGGTCAGGCTATCGAAACGCGCGCGCACCGTCGCCAATGCCTTTTCATTTTCAAGCCACACGCGGTCGCGTGCCAAGCCGACGTTAACGGCGTCGAGCAAATCCTGGTCTCGGAACGGTTTCGTCAGGAACTCGACCGCGCCCCCTTTCATCGCCTGGACAGACATGGGAATGTCGCCGTGCCCGGTGATGAAGACGATCGGCAGCTGAATATTTTCTCGCGACAGCTCGAGCTGAAAATCAAGACCGCTTTGCCCCGGAAGCCGGACATCGAGCACGAGACAGGTCGGTCCGTCGGGTCGCTCAGACCTGAGGAAGTCGCCCACCGAAGCGAGGAGATTGACGGCAAAGCCGACGGAACGCAGCAGACTGCCAAGCGCCTCGCGGATTTCCGGGTCATCATCGATGACAATGATGGTTGCTGGCGCCTCGGTCAATCGTCAGGGCCCTCAAGGTGAATCGACGTCTTGGGATTTATTCTGTCCACCCTCACCGCAGCAGCATCGGGCAAAGCCCAACCAGCGCAGCGCCAGTCACGCGATGAGAACACTCCTCCTCTCTCCTTCGCTAGTGCCGAAGCGGCTTTTCTTCGCACACCAGAATGCGCGATAATTACCTCGGCCACAAGGCTAGATGCGGGCGGTCTCCAAAAGCGCTTGCACGTCCTGGAGTCTGCCATGGCGTGCCGATGCCACAAGGTCGGCGCCTACCGTCACAAGGGACGCGTGCCGAAAGTATCGGGCGGCGCGAAGCAAGAAAACCTCAAGCACTTTCGATGCTGTGTCGAGTGATCGAGCATGCATTGCGTAAAATCGAAAAGAAATCCTTCGCCGGAATATTCCAATCGGAGCACGGGCGCTTTTTGGGCAGAGACCCAGCTCGCTCCACAAGTCTTAGATAATATATACGATCGTATAGCTTGCGCTGCCTTTGTCGCCGTTCAATACTAAAATCTTCCAGTCGAGCGCGCCACAACGCTAATTCGGCATGATGCTGATCGGCGAAGTTGGGAGGCGGCAGTGCCAACCAAGAGACCTCTGATTGCGATCGTCGACGACGACGAGTCGATGCGGGAGGCTATCAAGGGGCTCTTGAGGTCGATGGGATTTGATGCCGAAACCTTTTCATCCGCGGATGATTTCTTGAGGTTCCCTTATATCCGCCGCACGGCCTGCCTCGTGACGGACATCAATATGCCCGGAATGAGCGGGCTCGATCTGCATCGCCGGCTCGTCGCGCTGGGCAAGAGCATTCCGACTGTTCTGATCACCGCCTTTCCGGAAAAGAACGTACGCGCGTCTGCGTTGGGCGCGGACATCGTGGGCTGCTTGACAAAACCGTTTGGCGAACAGGTTTTGCTTGATTGCATCAGTTCCGCGCTGGCTCTCAATAGCGGTGGGGAAAGCGGTTCATGAGGTCGCACACCGGGTCCTGGACAGCCTCACATGCGTCGTGCCGTGATGTATAAGGGGCTCGCGGCCGGTCCGCCACCGTCGTCAAAGCCTCAATGCCGCCCTCAACGGATTCTCGCAATTGACGGCTTCGACGATACCACGACCTCTGGGCTTCGATCCGCTGCAGCAGTTGAAGGGAACTCAGGTGAAGGACGGTACCCACTAGGCGGGCGCGGGCACGCTAGGGGTCGGGGCGCATCGAATCTAGAGCCACCCTCCTGAAAATCGGACGCGACGTAATCCCATCACCAGGGGCTTGCGTCGACGCCTGATATTCCAGGGCAAACCGGTCCGATAGTTTTCGATCATCAGCATCGATGACCTGTTGTCTTGTGCGGCCTTCCGCGTGCAAGTTTACCGCCCGCGTGACAAGGCCAGCATATCATCTCTAGTAACTGGCGCTCACCTTTAGAACATCGATGCGCATTACTTTCGGGATGCCCGACCCTAGACGACTTCGAGCAGGACCAACAGTTGAACGGGAAACCGGATAGCGATGCCGTCGCCGGGAACGACGATGTCACCGATGAGCACGATCGTAATAACGCCAGTCTTCCGGATGACCTGGCCGTTCGGCCTTTTGCCAAGCACAAGTTGCCACTTGGCGCCAGCAATCGGACCGAAGCAGCAATCAGATGGCGCCATGGGAGGTAGCGCTGAAACTCCCGTTGCTCATCCACGCATTGTCGATCACAGTTCACGGCGACGAGAACAACGCGGGAGCGGGTTACGATGCATCCATGGAAAACGCGGTGAGATCGGAGAAAGCGATGTGGAACTGTTTGGGCCTGCTGGCGGCAGGAGCCTTTCTCCTCCAGCCATGCTCCTTCGCCAACGCCCAGGCACCGAATGCCTTGGAGAGGGTCATCGGAGACGCGCAGCCATGCAGGTCTTTGAAGGCCAAGGTGTCGAAATTCGGCATCAGCGTGGAGGTCGGCATCGACAAGCTCGATGCCGTGAAGATCGAGAACCTGGAATTGTCGGTGAATGGCGACACCGCGGAGGCGAGCGCCCGGGGCACTCTTGCTTGCAAGACCTCAGCCGAAGCGCTGGTCGAAGGAGGGTTTTCAGCAACCGCCGCGGTTCGTCTGAAGGTCGACCTGGCGACCTGCAAGATGACTGACACCTCCATCGAGATCGTGAAGACCGGTGGCCGGTTCGGCGACATCATCAAAGGACTGGAGACTGAAATCTCTGGCGCCCTGCGGCGAAGTTTGGAGAAGAACTTGGCCAAACTTTGCGAGAAGTGATCAGCGGATCGGCGAAAATCGGTGAGCGGTGTGCTGCTCACACTAGCGCGTGAGACGGCCAATCAGTCGCTATTGCTTGCCAGCAATAGGATGATTGGGTCCGTGCTGTACCGCGCCCGGGTAAATCCCTGCCAATCTGCCAGCATATCTAGGGAGGGCGCATCGGAAGCGACCTTGTTGAGATTTTCCTGAGTGCAATCGATAGGGTAGAGCCCTTCTGAAAGCCTTCGCCATGTGCACTCGCAATCAAGGCCGATTGCGCTTAGTGCTGTCGAATATGCTGAAATAGAGGATGCCAACATGTTGCCTGGCTCAAGGTTTCCGTGTTGTGCGAAGTAGAACTGCTTTCCGATTTGGTCGAGCTTGTCTTTGATCGTCACATTCGGTGTGAGAATTGTCGCAACCATCGCGACTTCCAAACAGTGATATCCGCCACATTGATGGTGCAACGCGATCCATTCACGTTCATCCGAAAGTGGAGGGACGGTCTGCAAGAATGCTAAGACGGGCACCACGTGTATAACCTCGCGGACATCGCTCGGAAATTGGGACAGCGGGGCGGCGTCATTCTTGAAAAACAAATCGCCTGTCTGCGAAAAGAGGCTCGACGGCAGACTGCGTACCGGCACCTTTCCCTTATCGCGAAAGCGCGAAAACACCTCTTCCGTAACGATCATGGTACCAATCTCGAATCAATACGACTGAACACATGGGAAAATATCTTGCACGCATGACGGGTTTTCGCAATGGCCCCTGAGCATCACGGGGTGTGCTTGCTACTGAAGCTCCAAGGCAAAAGCTCATTGATCCGGCGCTGTTTGTGACCGTTGACGATGGCGGTGAGTGTGCTGGCCAGATATGCGAATGGATCGATGGCATTGAGCTTGCAGGTTCTCGATCAGCGAGGCAATGGTAGCCCAATTCTCCACGCCCACGTCATGCCCGGCGAAAAGAGCATTCTTTCGATTAAGTGCTACCGGCAGAAAAAGTTGGCTGTTCAGTGATACCGTTGACGGAGCCAAGGCCAGCGCCGTGATCTACAGTTTGATGCTGACCTGCCGCGCCTGTGGCGTCGACCCGCTCACCTGGCTGCGCCACGTGCTCACTGAGTTGCCGCAGCGCGAAGAAGCGGCCGACATCGGCGACCTGCTGCCGTTCAACCTCTCCAAAACCTCTGCGGCCTAAGCCGACAGGTCACGTTGTTGGAGTGCCTCGAGCTGGGCATCCAGGGTCTGGCTTTCGGAGGAGACACGGGTATATCCTGGTTCTATACAGGGTTTTTACGGATTTCCTGTTTTGAGAGGATCATGCCATGGAGCATGCCAATTTCACCGACGAAGAAGTTAAGGCCGTGCTTGAACATTTTCAAAAGACGACGCCGTCAACCTTCAAAGAGACAAAAGCCAAATTGGTTGAACTCGGATTGGCAAGCGAAGCCGAATTGCTGAATGCCCGAGGCCAGTCGATTGTCTCTCTGCTGCAAGGCCCTGCCACTTATACGAAGGAAGAGGAAATGGCCGTAGCTCACTACAGCCACAACCCGGGCAACGTCGCCGGGCAGGGAATACTCGCCCTGGGGCTGGGCTACGTCGATAGATTTGGCAGGATCGATCTTAACCTTAGGGGACGGATGATAGAGCACTGCTACCGCATGTCGATCCGATAAAAAGGGGTCGGTTCCGGCTGGGGGCGAGATGATCTAAGCCTTTGCTCCCTTCAGCCAGAGATATTCGCCGGTCAGTAATATGTGTGCCCAACCCAGCGGAGAGATATGCGCCAATAGTTCCGGCGGAACCTCGCCCTTTGTTGAGGCCGATCTCGGCACGCCGCTGCATGTCCGTGTCGAGGATCCACTCTATGATAAAGAGTGTCCGCTCGACGCGGCCAACCACCCGCAGCGCAACCGCCAGATCGTTCTGCCGGGGATAGGATGCGAGTTTTCGGAGCAACTGGCTCGGTTTCATTTTACCGGCGGCCATCGTAGCTGCACAACGGAGAGATCCGGCCAGTTTGCAACAATCAGTTCCTGGCGGATTTTGCCACCGGTGCCGATCCGATAACAACATTCTGGAACGCGACATCAGAGTTTTTGCCACCGGAAGAAAATCGTGGCTGTTCAGCGACACCGCTGACGGAGCCAAGGCGAGCCAGTGATCTATAGTTTGATGCCGACTTGCCGCGCCTGTGGCGTCGATCCACTCACTTGGCTGCGCCATGTGCTCACCGGGTTGCCACAGCGAGGCGAAGAGGCCGACGTCGCAGCCGTCAATGCGCATGGAAAATCGCGCTTACTCTTGATCGGCGGCTCCAAAACAGGTGGATCGACGATCACCGCTGCGAACTCCACCGCATCCTCGGGTGCAGGCAGAACCAATTTGCCCTGACGCGCCATCGTCCGCCAAGTCGAAAGACGGTTCGCCCGCAATCCAAAGCGTTCGGCGACCTCATTCACCTTCGCACCGGGCCGAAGGCTCTCCGACACGATCCGCGCCTTGACCTCATCAGGCCAATGTCGGTGAACCTCACGTCCAGACTTCCTGGTTGTGAGAAACTCCAATGTAGTCTCCATGGAGAAACTCCCGTTGCTCATCCATGGAAAGGCGATCACAGATCAGGGCGGCGAGGACAATGTGGGATCGGAACACCGGTTACGAAAATCGTCCCAGTTGTCTCACAAGTGTTCGATCCCGCACAGACGGCGACAGAACGGGAACTGGAGCGCAAGAGGCAGGTTCGTTTAGCGCTCGTATGTTGGATCGGGGCGGGGTTGATGGCCGTCCTTGGCGCTGCCGAGTAAATCAAACACATTCAGACAGGCCGGACTTCTCAATGACCACAGTCTTCACCGGAGCACGCGTTACGTCGGCCGTGGCGATGATCGCGCGAATGAGAGCCGGCTTCGTTTCATACAGAAGCCTATGGGACCTTTTACGGTAGAACACTCGGCATCGCCCGGCTATAAAGTTCATGCCACGTTGGCCTTTTAGCGGTAACCGATGCCCAATCCTCCCGAATCCTCAGGCGAACGCGTTGGCAACTCGAGCACGGGTCGCAATCAGCCAGCAGATTCGGCGACGCAAGCGGCCGCCTCGGATTCGCCAGGAATCGCCCAAGGCGACAACCCGCTACTCCCCCACGGAACTTTCGTGCAAACTCGACAGGCTGCGAGCAATCTATTGCGTGCGCTGCGCCACGATTTGAAGGCAAGTTCTGCTTTGGCGAAGACCAAGACGATGGCTTCGTTTTTGAGAACGAAGCTAAGGAGGTCGATGCGGCTGGTAGCCATATCAGCTCCCGCCAAATGGATGACGACTGCTCTGGCCAAAGCCGGGCGCGGCATTCGCGATCGGGATTCCAAGCCGCGCGAAAGTCGCCGACGCCGATGGCTTCCGGCGAACTGGTGGAAATTCGCTATGGGGTCGGCCTTGCTTGTCTGCCTCCTCGTATGCAGCGTGCTGGTGTGGGCACTAAAGGACGTGCCCTGGAGCGAGATCCGTGACGGGACGTTAAAGCCTATCGTTGTGCTGGAAACCGCCGACGGTGCGCCGCTCGTAAGGCAGGGACCTTATCAAGGGCCATATGCGCAATACCACCAGTTCCCACCGCGTCTGATCGATGCCGTCCTTTCAATTGAGGACCGCCGGTTCATGGATCATTTCGGCGTCGATCCAAGAGGGATCGGAAGGGCGTTTCTCCGGAATTTGGAGGCTGGCTCGGTGGTGGAGGGGGGCAGCACGATCACCCAGCAACTCATCAAGCTCCAATACCTCGATAGCGATCGAACGATAAAGCGAAAGATACAGGAGGTTGTGATCGCAGTCTGGCTGGAGTGGAAGCTCGGCAAGCGGGAAATCCTGACGCGCTATCTCAACAGCGTCTATCTTGGCGCGGGCGCTACCGGCATGCCTGCCGCCGCGCGGATTTATTTCAACAAGGATATCGACGCCCTTAACCTGCCGGAGTCGGCGATGCTGGCGGGATTGCTGCGGGCGCCAAGTCAATGGAATCCCATCGACAATTTCGAAGGCGCCCGGCAGCGTACCATGGTCGTTCTCGACGCGATGGCGACGAATGATAAGATTACCATGCCAGAGGCAGCGGAGGCCAAGGCGAGCTTTGCCAAGCTGCATCCAACGACGCCGACGCCGCGCTCGGGAAGCTGGTTTGCCGACTGGATTTCGCCGCAAGCGAGCGAAGTCGCCGGCTCCTCGCCGGGTTCGACGACGGTGCGAACCACGCTGGTGCCGCAATTGCAGCAAATCGCCGAAAGGGTCGTGAAAAGAGCCCTGGACGGTGAAGGAACATCTGTCGGAGCATCGCAGGCCGCGTTGGTTGCGATGACCCCGGACGGCGCGGTCGTCGCGATGGTTGGCGGGCGCGACTACAAGGCGAGCCAGTTCAATCGCGCTGTCACTGCGATGCGCCAGCCGGGTTCCACCTTCAAGCTATTCGTCTATTACGCAGCATTGAAAGCTGGACTGACTTTGTCCGACCAGGTTCTGGACGCGCCAATTGACATAGACGGTTGGTCGCCAGAAAACTCCGGTGGCAACTATCGCGGTTGGGTTACGCTTGCCGAGGCGTTCGCGCGATCACTCAATGCCGCTTCAGTGGCGCTTGCCGAAGAGGTTGGTTTGGACAATGTGATTGCCGCAGCGCGTGAGCTCGGCATCGATACGCCCCTCGCCAGCACGCCGTCGTTGGCGCTCGGGACGTCCGAAGTAAATCTGCTTAACCTCACCAGCGCCTATGCGTCTGTCCAACTCGGCAGGGCACCTGTTAAACCCTGGGGCATCATCGAGTTTCAAGCGGCAGGGCAGCCCAACGTGTTTCGAGTTGGCTCACAATCAAAGCCGAATGTCGATCTTTCGCCTTACCAGTCCGATCTCCTCGGGCTCCTGCAGTTGGTTGTCGAGCGCGGCACTGGGCGTGGAGCAGACCCCGGCTCGTTTGCAGCCGGCAAGACCGGCACCAGCCAGAACAATCGCGATGCCTGGTTCGTCGGCTTCACGGAATCGCTGGTCGTCGGAGTCTGGGTTGGCAATGATGACGACACGCCGATGAAGGGGGTCACGGGCGGCGCCCTGCCAGCGCATATTTGGCGGGACTTCATGCGCCAAGCGACGGCCGAACCTACGCCGAATGGAGTGCTATCGACAGGAGCGGCAAGCGATGGTCAAGGCGCAACACAGTCCTGCAATATCACCGCCTGCTCGCGCAGTTACCGCTCCTTCCGGCCGTCCGATTGTACCTATCAGCCATATTCCGGCGGCCGACGGCTCTGCGAAAAGTGACGTGGCGCGGTCGAGGAAGGCGCGGCTGCGGGCGACGAGGCGCCGTTCAGCGGATGAAAGTCAAATCCCCGCTCGTGGCCACGAGCGTAGTTGGTCGGCACCAGCACGGATTGCCGCGAGCGCCTTCGGATTCGTGACCGGATACCCCTGTATGAACGCTTCCGCCGAGAATCCGGGGAACGGCTCCTCCAGACGAGAGACGAACCGAGCCGCCTCTTCTTCCCGGTTGAGCATCCCGGCCGCCATCGCCATGAACAGGAGCGTCGCCGGCGATCGGGGCGGAGCCTGATTGAGGGCCGCGATGCACTCCTCATAAAGGCCGGCTACGAAGCAGCAGCGGCCCAGCATGCCATAATACCAAGGGATGTTAGGGTTGAGTCGGATGGCCCGCGTGGCCAGCTCGTAGCCGTGCACTGGTTCGCCGGCGACCAACGCCACATTGCCGGCCAGCATTGCGATGGTATCGGCGTCGTGGGGAGCAGCTTTGAGGACCATCTCATGATCGCGCGAAGCGCCCTCGAAGTCACCCCGTAAAGCTCTAAACGCTGCGATACAAAGCCGTGCGACCAGATCCTGCGGATCGAGCTCCAGAGCTTTCTCGATACAGTCTTCGAAGCGCCGAACCGAGGAAACAGGGTCTTCAGAAAATCCGTTGCAGACGTCCGTGGAGTAGGCAAGGCCGAGGCCGGTCCATGCTCTTGCGAGCTTTGGATCAAGCTGGACCGCGCGCGAAAGGAACCGGATGGCTTCTGCATTGGAGGTTCGCGTGAAAAGGTCGAGGTGCTCTTCGCCGAGGAGGTAGCAGTCGTAGGCCTGCAGGCTCGCAGGCTTCTTGCGCCGGAGGACGTCGCGCCGGAAGCTTAGAAGCTTTCCGCAGCAATTCCCGAGGACGTTGACCACGCTCGCGGTGACGGCGTCCTGCAGTTCGAAGACGTTGCCGGCCGTTTCGTCGTACCGGGCACTCCACAGGCTAGCTCCGCTGGAAGCATCGACGAGTTGGACGGAAATCCTCACCCGATCTCCGGTCGCCTGCAAATTTCCTTCCACCACGTAGTCGGCCTTCAACTCCCTGCCGATCGACACGACGTCGTTCTCGCAACCCTTGTAGGCGATCATCGTCTGACGGGAGATCACGGCCAGGTCGGGATAGCGCGCAAGATCGGCGATGATGTCTGCTGCAAGTCCGATAGCGAACCTTTCCCAGAGCTCGTCCGTCGCCAGATTTGCGAAGGGAAGGATGGCGATGACCGGAGGACCGGAAGGATCTTCCGATGGAGCGGGCGAGGGCGAACGAGCGCTCTTCGTCGCTCCAGGACCTGTCGACCAATCGACCTGGAAAACGGGGATGGCGGTCGGGATATTTTTCAGGACCCGCTTGCCCATGCTGCGAACCCTGAATTCCGTTTTCGCGCCGAGCTGGTCGCGAACCGGACCGGATATGCATATCGCAGACGATCCAGCAATGGACTGCAGCCGCGCAGCGACATTGACGCCGTCGCCAAGCAGATCGTCGCCCGCGATAACAACGTCTCCCAGGTTGATGCCGATGCGAAACTTCAAGCTGCCATCGGATTCGCCCTCGTCTGCCGTGAGGTCACGCTGGATCTGAACCGCGCAGCGAACGGCCTGAACCGCGCTTGAGAACTCGGCCATGACGCCGTCTCCAGCGAGACCGAAGATGCGGCCGCCGTATTGCGCGACGAGCCTGCCGATCCGCTCGCGGCTTCTGTCGAGCGCGCGTATCGTTCCCTCTTCATCCAGAGCCGTCAGCCGGCTGTAACCGACGACGTCTGCGGACATGATCGCCGCAAGCTTCCGATCCATGACGCGTCCCCACGCAGCTCATCTTCAATCTCTAATATGTGCAATCTACTATCGCCCGAAAGAGCGGTCTAGCGATCAGGAGCGTTTCACTTTGAGTCGTCCGGGAAGCCCTGCAATCGGGTGCGCGTCCGGTTCGTCACGTTTCCTCGGCGTTGTCGCCATCGACGGCCTACCTGCCGAAAGCTGGCCAGAAATTCTCACCAGTCTTGACCTGATGCCGCTCACCCATCGGTGGGCCTCGTTCTTTATTTTCCGCGCGTCGGATTAAATTATAGTACTTGAAAGTACCCAAAATGTCCTTATAGTTGAGTCCATTGGAGAAAAATCGGCCAATGGACTTCGCACTCCTTTTCAACCTGTTCCGGAAGCCCAAGCAGGCCAAGGTCACTGACGTCACACTCTGGCACAAGCACGAGACACTCTTTCCGGTGCCACTCGTCAACGGCGCCGCCCGAAACCCATCGGGACAAATCTGGCGCCGGCTGAACGGTGTGCAATGGGAATATAAGCAGGACCCCGAAACGATTGAAGAATTCGATGCTCGACAATATTGAGGCTTAAAGCCCTACTGTCGCACGGAACCTACGCCTCTCGACTTATCCCATTATCTTTAGAGGAAAATTCCATGTCTAGGATGGTGGTTATAGGCGTGAAGGCGAAAAAGGCCTGGAGCACTTCGAGACTAAAGACGAGGCCTTCTCCGGTCACGTCTGGAGGATCCGGCAATTGATCTCGCAGTTGGCTCCGACCCAAGGAAGCAGCCTGTCAGCGATAGTCGATGCCGCAGGAGCAACGACCCGACCGGTCCGTTTTCGGGTGGGCGAAGAATTCATCCCGCGCGCCGCTCTCGACAATGGCGCCGGCATCCATGAACACCACGCGTTGCGCGCCCTTGCGGGCAAAGCCCATTTCGTGGGTCACCACCATCACCGTCATGCGTTCTTCCGCGGACAGCGACCATGTCATCGGATCGAGCACCGAGGTTGGTTCGTCGTAAACAGCCAGGCTGTGTTTCTCAAGCGGTCGAAACACCTTGGATGGGCTAGTAACCGCCCATTTCCCCGCGAACCGGGCCTATCCCCTGCGGCTGTGCGTAGGTTGTGTTGTACGATCCACTAGTTGCGCATCCTGAGAGTGTCATGAAGACGATTGCTGCTGCGGCCAAAATGTTTTTCAGAGGCACGGCGTTCTCCGATCATGGCAGGCTGCCCAGGCCTCAAGGGCCACGCCGAGGATTTTCCGTTAAATCACCTACAATGGCAAGCGCGTGGTTAGCTGGCGGTAAGTAGCGATACGGCCTCTTCAAGCGTCTACCTGACTGGATAGTCGCGCGGCGAGGCATCTTTCCCCAGCACGCTGACATAGTGGGTGCTGCTGGTGAACGCCTTGACCCAAATCCCTCGGGGGCGTGGTGGTCGGCCAGCGCAAAAGACCTGGACCCGCCAGTTGACCAGCAGGAACCAACTGCTTCAGAAATCTGCCCCTCAAAATGTCCGCGGCAGTCGACGCCGCAGGAGCAACGACCCGACCGATCTGGCCTCGGTCGTCGCGCGTGCCGCCCGCGACGGGGATCGATGCGTCCCCGACCAGCACGTCAGATGGTGACCTTTCGCCTCAATCAGGCAAACAACGCACGAAGCTGAGCGAAAAACCCACTTGGTTTGGAGCCTGACATCTTCCGCAAACGGCGAGCGACGACTGCCGCGCTGACGCGTTCACCGAAATGGCAGAAGCAGACAAGATCATGCAATTGTTCATCGCCGAGGTCGAAGAACCGTTTGGCTTCTCCATAGCTGTCATTTTCCATTCCTGCCGCCCGCAGAATGGGATCAGCGAATGCGACAGAGATCGGGGTGCCGTCATCCCTGAGAGCAAGCCGATCGGCCATCGGCTGATATTCGGTTTCGTGAAGCGTCTTAAGAAACGGTCTGGGGCTGCATTCGAGACTTTCGGCCCAGCGTTCAAGCCGTTCGCGCCGCGTCATTTCGAGGCGCTTGCAGGTCGTGCTGACCTTTGCAATGGTTTTCAACTGATCGAGTGCGTACTGTTCCATCTCGGCCTCCTATCTCCGGAAAAATAGATGGTCCGCCTCCCAAAAATAGCGTCGCTCAGGTCTCAGCAGATGTCCAATCACGATTGAAAACGGCATCTCGTTGACGTTTCCGTAATCACTGGAGGCGCCTTTTCTTGCTGACGGGCTCTTTTCTCATAGGGTTTCTGCGCCATCTCATACCAAGGCAACCAGACAGGGTTCGGTATGGACGAGATATTCGAACAGCTTCTGCACCTTTCCGCACGCACCGAAACGCTGATTGCCGCCTACGATGGTCATGACCGGCTGCGATACGCCAACAGCGCCTTTCGTTCGGTTTATTTCATCGAGCCGGATGAAACTCCACTCTGGCCGGATCTCATGCGGCGCAATTTTGAGCTGCGGCGAGGCACGGTCATTCAAACGAGCAATTTCGACGAATGGCTGCGGTCGACACAGTCGCGCCGTGGCAAGATTGGCTATCGAGCTTTCGAGACGGACCTGTGTGATGGCCGATGGTTTTGGATGACCGAGGCGGTCCAGAAGAACGGTTGGATGTTGTGCATTGCGAGCGACATCACCAGTCTGCGAGCGCATGGCAGGACTGTCCGGCAAGATCGCGATCAGGCGATCAAGGCGTCTTACACTGACGAACTCACGGGTGTCGCCAACCGCCGCTTTGTGATGGCACGCGTCAACGACATGCTGGCAGCCGCCCAGCACGGAAACAACGGATGTCTTGCCGTATTCGACATCGACAATTTCAAACACATCAATGATCGGCTTGGTCACCACGCCGGGGATGTCGTCCTGCGCGATTTTGCTCATCGCATTCATCAGAATGTTCGCCGCAACGATTGTTTTGGGCGGGTCGGCGGAGAAGAGTTCCTTCTGGTGATGCCGGCAACCGGGCCGGAGGATGCCATTGCCATGGTCGAGTGCATGCTGACGGTGATCCGGTTCTCCCGGCCTCTGCCTGAATCTCCCGACTTCAGTTACACCTGTTCTGCCGGCATCGCCACTTGTGCCCCGTCAGACAGCGCGTCGGACCTTTATCGACGCGCCGATCAAGCACTCTATGCTGCCAAGTTAAGCGGCCGGGACAGGGTGCGCGCAGCGTAGGCGCCTCGGCTAAGGTTGAACCTCAATTTGGTTGCTGTTCCAGAGCAGGGACTTCGTGGCGCGCCGCAGTCGTGGCGGACGGCAATCTGGACCTCTCGCGGAGGCAGCAACCATTTTTATTCGGCCGGGTTTCTTAAATCCCTGACCCGTAGAGCTCCTGGTCATCGTCGCCTTCCCAAGGGGAGGGCATCGAGGTGCGATTGAGGTTGGCCGAGGGCATCGGCATCCAACACTTCAATTCCGGCTCGGCATATTCGATGATGTGCCCGGGCGAGGAATCAGAGGCGCGCCAGCCTTCTATACCGAACTGATCGCCATTCGACCAATAGGCGAGGTCAACTTCCGCCGGCCCCTGTTCGGACTGGCGAATCGTGACGAGGATCCGGCTACCGTCTCTCGGTGCGCTTGCCATGTCGCGCCAGCGGTCTGTGTCGTCCATCGTTTTCCTCCTGCCTCGCTGCAGGTTGCGAGTGTCGCCTCGCCATCGGAAACGGTCAATTGAAACTTTGCTGAACCGATCGCCTGTCATATAGCTTCTTCGGCTCGCTCCGCAGCCAAGAGCTTCGTAGAGCCCACGGCGATAGCCGCAGCGGCTCGATGGGAGCGGGATTGCGATGAGCGCGTGAACGGCGGTCAACTATCTGACCTGGCTGACTGGATAGATCCTGAAAATACCAAGGCTGTTATCAGTCGTGATCGCCGCAACACCCGCTTCATATGCGGCGCGGACGATCGCCTCATGCAATTTCTCGGGGTCGGTATCGCCGGTAAGGACCTCCAAACAGGTTCTCACCGCCGTGAAGAATTCTTCACCATCGTCGATGGGCCATTCCTTCAGCAACAGTTGGGCGGCCTCGCGAGCGGTGCAGATCACCTTGCGATCTTTCCCTTCGTCAAAAACAAGAATTATCGTTGGAAAGCTTCTCGACATATCGAACCTCATTGTGCCTGAACTCCGCGGGGCGGCCGGTACCAATGCCGGGCCATGGTTTCGGACCGAGATCGGCCACACATGCTCGTCAACCATCAGCCAGATTGGCTTTTAGCGCACGGGCTGCTGCCTCAAGGAGTCGCTTGAATTCTTCGGAGGTCACGCCATCGGCGCGCATCACCATGGCGATCAGTGGATCGCAAAGAGCTTCGGATATCGTCAGCTCATCGTTCTTTCCGGCAGTTGCGCCAACGGAGCAACAATATCCCGACGAAAATAGCGTGTTCATGGACATACCTTGCATTCGGGGTGTTCGCAGAGAGAACGCAGCTCGGCCTGATCGCTTTTGAGGTCCAATATCCATCGGCGTCCCCGTGCGGCCGAGTGTCTCGAAAGGCTTTTTTGGGCAATCCGCGACACGGCAAGGCCGGCGATAAATGCGTTCTCGGCAGCGGCCGGTGGAGCGAGAAAGCCGTCGTCGGTTGTGACCTCGGCGGTGCAATGGGAGACGGGACATGCGTCCTCATGCACTCCGACCGAGGGACCTGCCATGCCATGTGCTTGGGAGCGGCCGACATGCAGATAGGGCGGCAGGCCGGCTTTCGATGCGTGGCAGGCCGTCAGGAACTCGTGGGCCGGATGAGAATCGTCGCCGGCAAGAACGACGAAGGGATTGTGGGCGTAATCTGCGATTAGTCGGAGCGCTGCGGCCCCTTCCGCAAATTCCGGCAGCGCGAAGGCATTGGCCGAGAAACACGCGGCCAGACAGGTCGCCAGCTTGTCCGTCTTCAGCCGGCCGAGATCAGCTTCGCTCGCCCATGGCACATGGTTCAAGTTGTTCTCGTCGATACGATCCGCATCCACGAGAAAGAAATGGCGCGCGCCGTGGGCCGCAAGCTGGATGGCAATCTGCGAGCCCAAGCCGCCGCATCCGATAATGACGAAGTCGATTTCGCGAAAACCTGCGAAGTCGCGTTGCCGATGGCAAAGAGGCGTCAGGAAGGCGTCGTCGTGATCCATTGCGGCGGAGACATATTCGTCCTCATCCGGCACATTGGAACGCTCCAACGAGACGCCGAACGCAGGCCTGGTAACATTGGGGCTCCGTTCCTCGGCAAGATCGACACTATTGCCGGTGAACAGAGCCCCTCTGCCGCCCCACCCCAGGCTGTGGGCGAAGAAGTTCGGGAAGTCGACGGGCGCACGGATTGCCGCTGACAATCGTCTAGACCGATAATTGACCATCAGATCGACTCCATCTCGCTGGACGCAACTTGGCGGATCGTCGCGGCGTAGTGTCCGTAATCCTCGCCCATCGCATGGTCGGGGGTCTTCGCAATCACGTGGAATTTGCCGTCGTACCAGAGGCTGACATTGTCGCCGCTGTCATCGATCTCCCGCCGCCCCATCCGAGGATCGATCGGCTCCTTGCCGCGCAGCAGCATCTGTCCGATATCCCAGGCTTGGCGATCGAGAACTCGCTGGCACTCGGCCAGATGCGCCTGGCGGTGCGCAATGGGTTCTTCGGCAAGCAACTGGTTCACGAGGAACAAGATCCGACTGCTCCAGGAAGGAATGGCGGCGATGTCTGGGAGGTCGAGGAGGACATCGCCGCCGAGACGTTCGATACCTTTCCGAGCGATGTCGATGAGCGGGACTTGCCGCGCGGCATAGGCAATTATGAATGCCGTCTTCCAGGCGCGGCGCTCAGCATCCGTCTCGGTGGATAGGCATGCCATGCGCAAGGCGCATTCCCAGGGAATGGTGTAGGCCGTATGCAGGATGCTCTCGAGCGTCTGTAGGTCCTTCTTGTATGGGGAAACATATTGGAACTCGCCAGGCAGGGATGCCGCCGCCGAGGTCGTATAAAACCCGAGCAGGATATTCCCCGCCTCATGAAGCAATTGGGCCGCTGTCGCGGCATGATCGCCGGCGCGCAATCTCTCTCTGGAAAGGACGATGAGCGCGCTGCCCGGCAATTCGTTCGAACTCGAAAAGGAGCACTGCGGTTCGCGCCGGACACCAACGTAAAGCGTGTGCAGGCCGGCGATCAGACGCTGATGGCCGTACTCGTCCAAGTCCGCGATTAATGCGAAGGCCTTCTCCAGATGGTCGGCGATGCGATCCAGTTCCGCATCGTCCGTGATCGGGTAGCCGGGCCGGGGATAGTCCGGCATGCATTGGCGCAGGAGGGCTTGCATGATACGGCTTCGCGCCGGATTTTCGATGTGCACCAGGCCGATGCCGCAAGAGAGCCGGCACGCTGGCTGACGTTCGAGTTCAAGATCCGATGCGATCAGATCCGGCTGCAGATAGCGGCCGACGACCTGCACATCGCGGCGGGCTGCCTGCCATTCCAGACTGCGCGCGAGCGCACCCATCCAGGCTGCAAGTACGGATGAACGGTAAGGGTCGGCGCCGACCGGTCCGGCAACCGCTGGCGGAAGCTCCGGCAGGCGCGTGTATCCGCCATCTGCAAGGTCGGGGAAATAACCTGACAATGCCTCTACCCCAGCCGAACAACCGGCGAGCTTCGAAGCCGCCGCAAGCGTGCGGCCATATTGGAAGCGTCGCTTCAAAAGGTTGCGTGTTGCTACGCGCTGCAGGGAGACGGTACTTGCCATCAGGGGATTGCGCTTGAGCAGGAGGCGCGCCTCATCTGCCAATTGTTGTATGCGGGTCGCGGACATCGGCAGCCTCCGTGAGTTTGTCTTCGGGCGGATCAAGATTGCATCTCGGGCAAAAATGCCGGAGTTCGAGACGACGTCGTCCGTCATCGGAACGTTGTGCGTCGTCTGTTGAGAGGCACTATCCTCCGAGGGCGTCATTTGCCCGCCAGTTCCGCGTTAAAAATCCGTAAAAATGACGTAAACAAAGAAAAAGCCTCCTCGATCGAGGAGGCTTGGAATTCTGGATAACGCAGCCGCGGGGTCAGATCGCCAGAGCCGCCTGCACCGCCGCCCGCGCATCCGGCAGGCCCGACCCGAAGAAATAGGCCATCTCGACGGCGTCCTCGCTCTCGGCGTTCATACAATCCGCCGTCAATTTCCTCGTTCCGGGCGCGACAATGGCGTCCAGGCGGGACGCAGCTTTCAGAATGGATTTCACTTGAGGCCCCGAGAGGCGGTCACCGGGATTGTGGCGACTTTTGTAAGCCCGCTGTATCAGGGCGCATAACCCGCCCACCTGCGCCGACGCGCCTGATGTGCCCCCGAAGGGAGTGTAGTATCCGCCTCCGATGCCCGGATTGGTTCCAAACGGCACGATGGCCGACCACGGATCGGAGCCCTGATTATAGCCGAAAATCCCCGACAGGTCCGTCGTCAGCAGCGAGAAGTGCGAATAGTAGTATTCCCGTGTTCGAAAAGCGCTGTAGTCGTGCTGCGCGGCAAATGGAGAAAGCCGGTCGAGGCGCAACTGATGCCTGTTGAAGACCTCCCCGTCGTCGGAGGGGGAGACTAACGTCAATCCTTCGCCGTAATTGCTGTAGCCCGAACGGAAACCTTCGACGGTAACGGCCCCAACTGCAATGACGCCGTTGTTGTCGGCGGCAAGACTTGCTGGATAGATCAGCTGGCTCTCGCCACTGTTTCCTGCGGCGCAGACGATCGGGATGTGCCGGCTGATGGCGAGGATGAGTTGCTTGAGGACATGCCACGGACGATCCGGATTGGAGCCTTTCTGCGCAGCCTTCGGCTCCAGTTCAGGTCCACCTTGATCAGCAAGGGCAATGCGCGCGAAGAGATTGGCGGCATCCTGGTTTTTCCATAATTCCAGGTCGGCCTTCAGCTCGTTCTTCGGATCGACGATGCTGCGTTTCGGGTCAGGCAGACCGCGCGGCAAGACGATCACATCTGCTTTCTGAAGATAGGCATAAAGGAAGGCCGCAATGAACTGCCTGACATCGTCTTCGAAGGACGTTCTGATCGAGATGAGCCTTGAGAAAGGATCAACGCCGAAATAGGGGATGACATTGCGATTGCCGCTGGTGCGCAGCTCGTCACTATCACCGTAGAAGGCTCCTTCCGGCGGAAGGCTTGGCGTGCCTTCTTCCGCAACAACGGCGGGTTCGCCGACGATCAGCCCTGCACAGCAGGTACCATGCGACGCAAACAGCGATTCCGGATTGTAGTGCCGCCGGAGAACACCCTCCGACGTGGCATATTCGGCAACCAGGTCACTGAGATAGTCCCGGTCGTCATTCGAAAGGCCGATATTGCCGAGCGGAGCGATGTCGAGCCCGGCAAAGAAGGCATGTCTTTCCTCGCGGTCAAACGACGTCGTCGTATCGAGTATTTCGAGTACACGCGCGCCGTAACGATGGGTCGTCAAATCGATTGACGCCTCGCGGTCAAGCCGGGTTGCCAGATTGGGATGATCCGGAGATACGCCGACATCGATCAGCGCGACCCGCGCGGGTCGCAACGGGCCGGCGGAAGCGATAGCATCCCAGACCGTGCCGGTGATGAGGGGGTCGGGGAGCGCGCGTACAGCGCTCGCATCGAGCGCCGGTGGAGCAGGCGGAGCCGATCCATATTCCGCGTCGACCACGCCAAGGGCAGTCAGGTGCCAGAGATAATAGTAGTTGATCGGTGCGGGCTCAGGCATTTGTGTTTGATCCGTCATGTTCATGATCCCTATTGTGCAACTGGCGATTTCAGACCCATTCGTCGTGTACGGCCTGGAACAGAGGACCGAACGCGTCGTGGAGGTAGGGAGCGAAACGCCGGGCGAGATCTCGCCCTGCCTGCGTATCGCTCGGATAGTGCAGGCCGGCCCATTCGCGATTTTCGGCGACGTTCTGGGCGATGCGGGCAAGCTCGTCGGTGGCCGGATGTTCCGGCAGGATCGTCGAGAACGCAAAGGCGATCGAAAAGCACTGGAACGAATGGTTGCTGGGATAGGACTCGTGGACCGGCACGGCCAGCAACGGCCGCAGCATCGGCTCGAACTGGTTTGGCCGCAGCCGGTTGAACTGGCTCTTGTAGATCAGTCCGACATATTCGCAGGCCGTCAGGATCGCCTGGAAAAGGCCTTCCGTCTGCTCGAAACCGCCGAGATCCTCGATATGCAATGCGCGGGTGAATTCCCCCACGGAGATCGTCGACTCGATTTGGATATCGGGCAGGCGTCGCACGCGTTCGCGGTCTCGGCGTTGCATAGAGAGCAGCACCGTCGTTTCGAGGCGGGTATAATCGGGGCCGGGCGGCGGAAGTATATCCAGCATTTCCCAGGTGAAGCGCCGCGCCGCGGTATAGGCGTTGCGTGATGGCTGCTGGTGCAGCCTGCGCAGCTCGAAGGAGGGAATAAGCTGCGACACGCCGAGGCTGCCGCCGTCCATCGTCGACTTGTTCTTGTTCTTGTTCTTATTCTTATTTTTGTTCTTGTTTTTGTTCAGCGACGCCTTGTTGAGCACCGACTTGTTTGCAACGCTCTTGTTGAGGACCGAGGCTACGGCCATCGTCGCCATCATTGGCCCGGGCAGGGGCGATCCATCGTCATCCGTGCCGAGGAAAAGCACAGCTTCGGGGGCTTCATCAGGTGCA
Source organism: Rhizobium sp. P1_B8 (assembly GCF_056406515.1). Taxonomy (NCBI): domain Bacteria; kingdom Pseudomonadati; phylum Pseudomonadota; class Alphaproteobacteria; order Hyphomicrobiales; family Rhizobiaceae; genus Rhizobium; species Rhizobium sp. P1_B8. The sequence goes on from NZ_JBFTZZ010000050.1 coordinate 37,958, forward strand.
GCCGGTGATGCACCGGCGAGAGGATCAGCACCGGCATTGTCCCTGGGTTCGCATGGAAGGACCGTATCCGGCTCAATCCTGAATTTATAACTGTTTAGAAATGAAACAATTTTCGATTGCGATTCCTCAGTAGTGTCCGCTTCCATTGGAGCCTCCTTGCGCGATGATGTGAAGATTTGTCCGGAGTTCAGCGCAGCTTGGCGCCGGCCTTGAGCAGGCCGTCGATCAAGATCTGGCCGCCGCCTGTATCGAGCAGCGGATAGCCGCTGCCGCGGAAGGCGTTGATGGAGAAGCCGCCCTCGACCGCCTCAAGACGCTGCAGGTAATGCCGCGCGCCGCCGAGATTGTTGGAATGGGCGTGACTGGAGGCAAGATAGCGCAGCAGACTGTTGAAGTTCGGCCGTGCCCGCAGGGCTTCTTCGCCTGCAGCTATGGCTGCGGTATGATCGCCCGCAAGCGCTGCCGCAATGCATTTGGTCGTATCGAAGTAATATTTATGCGGACTGTAGACGCCGAGCTCTTGTACCCAACGCGCCATGGCCACCGCCTTGTCGGGCTGGCCTGCATAGCAGTGCAGCATCGCGTAGAGGTCCCAACTGAGCGGCAGGGCCGGATTCAGGCGGATCGATTTTTCGAACAGGTTGGCCGCATAGTCGTATTCGCCGAACAGGAATGAATGGACGTGGCCGACGAGCGCGAGCGAAACGGAATTCTGCGGATCGAGTTCCAGCGCTTTGCGCGCATATGCCTGAGCTTCCTCGATCAGATGCGCGTCAAGCGCGTTGAAACGTTGGCCAACCTGGAAAGTCCGGATGAATGACAGCCAGGCAAAAGTCGATGACCGCGGCTGATACTGGATCTGTTCTTCCAGGCGCCGCTCCGCATTATCCAGATCGCTACGCGACAGCCGAAAGATCGCATTGACGGCGTCGATCAGGAGGCCGTCTTGCGACAGTCGACGGTCGTTTGCCTGGGTCTCCAGGAAATAGGCCAGTTGATCGACGGCCTGGCTGATCAGCGCAGCGGCGGTGCCGAACTCGCCCCGCTCGAACTGCGTGCGGTTGATTGCCTGACTGCTCAGCCAATGAATGCGGTTGTTGATCAGGTGCTTCATCACCAGTTCGATCATCACCATGTCACCGTCAAACGTGAGGCGAAGCTGTAGGCATATCGGAAGGCTGATCCGCTGTTCGCTCTCTTCAATATCCGGCAAAGCGAAGGAGAGGTCGCTGACGCCAATGGCCAGCCCATCGGTGATGGCTTTTGCAATGAGATTCTGGAACCGGGTCGCAGCAATTTGTCCGCCCTCTCCAACACCCACCACGATCGGGGGCTGAAGGACCATGACCCATTGCCAGTCACCGTCTGCCGGCCGCCGATATGGGTTGCTGCCGGCGATTTCCACGGGTTTGCCTTGTCTTGGCACATCCGGGGCACCCGTCAGAGGTAGCAGGGCGGAATGTTTGGCGATATCGCGGCTCGGCTGCTGTCGCGGCTCGAAGACGTCGTGGACCTGTCCGACATTGAGCCGGCTATACCAGTTTTGCCGTTCAAGCGTTAACCAGTCCTCGAATTCCGGATCGCGGATGTCTATACCTTCGAGCAACTCGTCGGTGATTTGATCCGCGGACCGGTTTGTCCGAACCACCAGTTCGGTATCAAGCACCAGTCGGTCCATATCCAGCCAAACGGTATTCTTATCCGCAATCAAGAGATCACGTGCAGGCCCGAGAGTCTTATGAATGTCCAAAAGGGCCTGGCGCAGACTGGCTGCCGCCTGGTCGTCGGAGCGATCACTCCACAACTTGTCCCGAAGCCAGATTCTCGAGCGCGAGCCCCGGGCGGACAGTGCAAGCATCGCCAGAAGAGCCTGGGCTTTTTTGGATTTCGGAGTAACCGACCGCCCTTCAGCATCCACAAGGGCAAAAGGCCCGAGCAGGAACATCCGAAACGGATCGTGCCCCTTGTTCATGCGATCCACCGGCCCCGCCCCCGTTGCCTCCGATGCGCTCGTTTGGCAGGTCGAAGACCTGGCATCCAGAGACCAGTCTGCCATACCTGCGGCGCCTGGCAAGCAACCGGGAAGGGAAATCGGGATTCCGAAAGGAAGATCGATGCTTTTGCGATAATCGAACTGAAGCATAACCGGCTGAAATCCCTCTGCGTAACTTCGCAAACCGGTCGTAGCGCCCTACCGTCAAAGCAGCGTCAAAGAAGTGTTGTTTTAGGCGCCATAATTTCGCAGGCAGCCGCTAAAGGCTGCGAATTACGCAACGCAAATACCAGTCTCGATTTAGGCGAAAAGACCGACCAAGTTAAATTGCGGGCCGTCTCGAAGAGATAACGATCGACACGTTTCAGCGGATTGAAGGCCTCGAAGGGGTTCTGTAGAACCGGCTGAACCTCTTTCATGAAAGCCTTGCGTTCGGATCTGAACACTTGACTTGCGCACGCGCACTACTCAAAGTCGAGTCAATCTCAACTAGTGATAAGCGACAGCCCGATGCGGCCGTCAAGCGTCTTCGTCAAGGCGGCGGCCGGAATTGTTGGCGCCATTCAGGTCTCGCGGTGGAATTTGACCTTTGTCAGATGTAAGGTTGAGGCAGTGCACTGAGTGCGGATAGACAGCCACCAGATGGAGCGGTGACCGCTGTGAATCGAAAGCTTGCAGCCATTCTCTCCACTGACGTCGTGGGCTTCAGCCGCCTTACGGCGCTTGATGAGGAGACCACCGTTCGTGAACTCACCCTTTGCCACGATCAGATAGCGGCACTGGTGCTCGAGCATGGCGGTCGTATCTTCGGCAGCGCGGGTGATGGCCTTGTCGCGGAGTTTCCAAGTGCGGTTCAGGCCGTCCGGTGCTCGGTCGAAATGCAGCGCAGCCTTCTCAGCCGCTCAAACGACTTTCCACAGGATCGCCGCCTGGAATTTCGCATCGGTATTAATCTTGGCGACGTGATCGTGTCTGGCGATGATCTTCTTGGCGACGGCGTGAACATCGCGGCGCGCCTGCAGGAGATTGCCGCTCCCTCAGGCATATGCATTTCCGGGTCGGTGCGCGAGCATCTCGACGGCAAGGTGCTGTTCACACTCACCAGCCTTGGAGAGCGCGTCCTGAAAAATATCCCCAAGCCAGTTTCTGTCTTTCGAGTGGATTGGCCCGAAGAGAACGGTGAAGGGAATGGGGCAGGGTCGGTGCGATCGTTTTCGGCCCGCTTTGGTAAGGACCAACCATCGATCGTGGTGATGCCCTTCGACAATCTCAGCGGCCAGAGCGATGAATATTTCGTGGACGGCGTCGTGGAGGAAATCACCGCCGCTCTCTCCCGAGTACGAAATTTCTTCGTGATCGCGCGCCAGTCAGCGTTCACGTACAAGGGTCGCTTCGTCGACGTGCGTAGTGTCGGCAGGGAACTTGGCGTGACCTACGTGGTCGAAGGTACCGTCCGACGGGGAGGGGACCGGTTGCGTATTTCGGTCCAACTTGTTGAAGCCGAGATGCGGACCCAGCTTTGGTCCGAGCGCTATGAGGGCGCGACCCAGGACATCTTCGAGTTCCAGGACAGGATCGCGGCGCAGGTCGCTGGCGCAGTCCATCCAGCCATTCGCAGCGCGGAAATCGAGCTCGCGATGCGCAAACCGCCCAGCAGTCTGCGCGCCTACGACCTCGTCATGCGGGCTTACCCGTACCTCTGGGGTCAGAATAAGGATGCTATCAAGCGGGCAATCCCGCTCCTTCAGGACGCAATCGAGATCGATCCTGCGTACGGCCGAGCCCATGCTTTCCTAGCCTGGTGCCACGCCCAGAACCTCGGCTACATCTGGACTGACGAACCAGAGAAGGACCTCGAATGCGCATTACGCGCCATCGAGGTTGCAGCGGCCTCGATTGACGATGATCCGACTGCCTTGACCGCTACCGGGGGAGCGTTGAGCCACTGCGGCGATCAGGAGGGGGCGTCGGCCTATCTCGAAAGAGCACTGGCGCTCGATCCAAACAATGCCTGGGGATGGGCGAGATATGGATGGGTCGCGAGCTACAGAGGCCAGCCTGATTGCGCGCGAGAGCGTTTCGAGCGGGCGATGACGCTTAGTCCGGCGGATCCACTCGCCTTCAATATGAGAATGGGCTTGGCCCTTTCCTTGGCCCTGGCAGGCAAACTTTCCGAGGCGATCTCCATTGCCCGGGAGGTAGTTAACAAACACCCGGAGGTGACGTGGCCATACCGGATGATGTCTGCCTGGTCGGCAATGAGTGGTGACGAGGACACAGCTCGATGGGCGGCGAAAAAGCTGCTGGCAGCCGAGCCGGGCTTTACGATCCAGCGCTATATGACACGGCCTGTGTTTCGAGCCTCACCGCAATGGGCAGATCAAATGGCCGAGGGCCTGCGGCAAGCGGGGTTGCCCGAACACTGACTGTGAGCGAGAGGGTTAGATTGACCCCTCATTGCTCGTCGATCTCGACCCCCGTATCCCTTCGATCGAACGAAGCTGTTGTCGCCGAGGGACTTGAACATCCCGGTGCACGGCCGCGCGCACATGAGCATCTTGCGGCGACTCAATCCAGCGATCGGCCTGACCTTGCTCGCGCCGCAGCGCGACGTTGCATCAAATCTGTTTTCTGGCTCCGCGACATCGTCTCGAGCATGCATCCGAGACAGACGGGTGCTTACAGCGATCGAGATGGGAAAAAGCGTATCGTCCGGCAACTATGGGGAAACTGGTGTAGGCACGACAACGCAGCCATCTTGGTCGGCATGAACGGCGCGCCGGCCGCAGGACAGCTCGCCCATTAGGGCGTGGCACCCGATAAGGTTAGCGCGGTAAGTATTGTAGAATATGTGGATATACGCATAATTTCTGCGGCTGGCGGTGCCAGGCAAGATCGACCGAGGGCTCTGGGGGATCCCATGCAAACAATCGTCGAGGACGCCCATGCTGGCGACGTGTCGCCCGAACTCGTGATCGATGCGCTGTTTGCATGCCGCAAGACGGCGGCGATCAGGGCGGCCATCGAGCTTGATCTCTTTACTCATATCGGCGAGGCCAAAACGGCAGCATTGCTGGCGTCGGTAACAGGCGCCTCGGAGCGTGGGATACGCATCCTGTGCGATTACCTTGTGGTCCACGGTTTCCTGACCAAGGAGAGCGGACAGTACCGAGTGACGCCCTCGACCAAAATGTTCCTCGATCGCAATTCGCCAGCCTATATGGGCTCTGCCGTCGAGTTCGTCGCTGCACCCGAAATACTCGACAATTTTCTGCGCGATCCGGCCGCGGTCGTGCGAAACGGCGGTTCGGTTGGGCTTGCAAACATTTCTGCGGACAACCCCGTCTGGTTGAAGTTTGCACGCGGCATGGGCTCCTTTACGGGGCTCAGCGCCAAAATACTGGCCGACGAAATCTGCGGCTGGGCCAGGCATCCCAAGAAAGTTTTGGACATTGCTGCAGGTCCAGGCTTTTTCGGGATCGAAATTGCGAAGGGCCTTCCATCGGCGGAGATCGTCGCCGTCGACTGGACCGCCGTGTTGGAGCTTTCGAGGCAGAATGCGGTAAATGCCGGCGTGTCTGACCGGTACCAGACAATTGCCGGCAGTGCTTTCGATGTTGAATGGGGCACGGGTTATGATCTTGTCCTTCTTCCGAATTTTCTGCACCATTTCGATCTGCCGACGTGTGCCAAACTGTTACGAAAGATCGTCGCGAGCCTTGCAAAGGATGGTCGGATCGTCGCGGTGGATTTCGTACCGAACGAAAATGGCGTGTCGCCGCCTTTTCCTGCGTCGTTCTCTTGGGAGATGCTCGCCAGCACGCCGGCGGGTCAGGCTTATACGCAAAGTGAGCTGACTGAGATGGCAGGACTGGCCGGTCTTGCCGGCGTCACGGTGGCGGCGATGCCGCCAACTCCGGCAAGCCTCATTCTCTTTGAATAGCCCCATCGACCGTCGCCTGCGTCGATCTGGTTCAGGTGTCTTCGATTGGGAAACCGCAACATCCTGATCTGATCCGCAAGCGCGAGGCACGCCCCAACCGTCCGATCGGACATCGATTCCACGCGTGTCGAGATGTCCTCGATTTACTCGCTCAGCCGATTGGTCCAATGGGGCGCGCGCCATCGTCGGCATTCGGAGCCATTATGCAATTGGATTCTGCCGATTTGCCGCCGGTTATTTCCGAGATAGCCGTTGACGCCAAACTTCTCATGTGAGGAAGACCAAACCGCTTCGCGCGATGACATCGCCCGGTCATTGGCGCGGCCGGCCAGCAAGCGATCTGCGCTGCGGTTCATCGGCGATGTGAGCGACGTGATGCCGACTCGCTGATCTGCCACTTCCGCCTCCGTCAAAACCTCCTACTAAGATTGCAGTCATCGCGTCCTGCCCCGGCTCTGGTCCTGCCGGGCTCGCGCCGCCGGCAACGGCTTTGCCGTCCTCCACTGCGTTGCGGCCCTGCGGGTGCAGGCAACACTTGCCGCCCGGCTTTCGGACCGCCGTAGCAGGTCGCGATGGCCGCGACCTCGAAACGGAGGTTCAGACATGAGCAGGCAACCATCCAATCAACGATCCGATATCTACAGCCGCATCACCACCAGGATCATCGCCGATCTCGAACAG
>NZ_JBFTZZ010000051.1:0-26524 GCF_056406515.1 Rhizobium sp. P1_B8
GGAGGCGCAGGAATTCGCCACACAGTGGCTATGGACCTACAACAACGAACGGCCCAATATGGGCATCGGCGGCATAACGCCCGCACAGAAACTGAAAATGGCCGCGTGATTTCTACTGCTGAGCCCCGTTAAGAATGGGGGGATTACCCATGAAGACGACAAGATGGTCGCCGGAAGAGAAAAGAACCCCGACCGGGCCGGGATCTCGCCATTGCGCTCGCTCTTCTGCTCGTCAGCAGCTACGTCATAACCGGCAGCTTTGGCATCATGTTCAATCAGAAGGCTTTGGATCCGATCTGCGCCTATATCCGCCCTTATTTGTGCGGACAGAGGCAGCACGGGCTTTATGCCTGTCGTTCGGAGCTAGATCACTCAAGAGCGGTTCAGTTTTTTGCGGAAGTGCAGAACCGTCCCGAGCTTTGCCCTTGCGCCATTCCTGGGAAAACTGCTTCGCACTTTACTGGCGTTGCTCTAGCTGACGTCACAGCGACGCCTAGTTGATCCGCTTACGGGCGGCCCGGAATCGCATTTACGAAACGCTGCATCACCAAATGGCACGCCTGAGCCGAGGTTCTGATCATCTCCAGATCCGCATCGAGGTGATGGCGGAGTTGGCCGGGTTCGATGAGTTCGAAACCGAGAGCACTCGCAATTCCGGGGGAGCGTTCGTCGACCTTGACGAGAAAACTCCATTTGTTCTGACTCAACATATGAAGATGCGCATGGAGGCGACTACCCACATGCAAGTCCACTTGCCCGTAAAATGCCAGGAGCCTGTCAACGTCGTCGGCCAGGAGGATCTCGTACCCAAGCTGTCGAGCGAGTTGGCGCAGGTGGCGAGGCGTCTTCGCCTTTTGGCTGCCCAAACGCATCCCGAACCGGTCGGCCAACGGCTCAAAGACAGATGGAGGATCAAAATTCTGATGGAACACCAAAACCCGCCTCTTTTCCGGAAATAACTCGGCCACCTCTTTTAAAACCGGAATCTCTCTATCCCAGAAATCACCGCGATCTGTAATCGTTACCGCGATGGTTGACAGGTTGCGCTCGAACTTAGAGCCGTCCAATAGAGGGCGGTCCATGACAACTGGGCAGCAGGTCATCAGCGTCTGTTCACGCAATGCCGGCAACGCCGTGTCCAGAAGCCCCTTCGTCAGCGGACAGCGCCAACTTGAGTATTCAATTCGTTCGTGGATGATCGACAAGATCTCACTAGCGTTGTCTGTGAACCCTTCGTTGAAACCCGCTTCTCCGTGCAGACCGATACCGAAGGGTATGAACACCAGGTTTGACTTGCGCAGCGTGCTTGCCTTCATTTTGGCGATCGGCGCGAAGTCATCCTTGAGCTGGTTGGCTCCGGCGAGAATCACATAGCGATGCGACTGCAACCGCGCAAAATCCTCATCGACGAGGGGCGTTCTGGGAGAAAACATCGCTGACTGAGAGAACCTGCCAACCTGCCGCTCAATCGCACGCAAGATGAAGCCGTCACCATAATTGACCTTCTTTTGATGACGAATGGAAGGCGGAACCAGAAATGGAGTAAGAACTGCGGACATCAAGAATTGCGCCTACTTCCGGCCAGCGTAAACCGCATATGGATTAGGGTGGGTGCGCACGATCACCTTTTCAACCACCTCACTATAGTTTTCAAAGAACACTTCTTCGAGGCACTGCGGCGAAAACCGGTAGAAATCAGCATTGTATCGAATGCCGTGTCTCGCGAAAGTGCGTGTGGTATTGTCGCTATCGTCGGGAAGGGTCATGTAAATCGGCACCCCTATGATGGCGAGTCCACCCGGCTTCAGTACCCGCAAAAACTCCCCCGTGCTTTTCCAAAAGTATTTGTCGTGCTCAAGCGAAGACGAGGACAGAATGCAATCGAATGTGTTCTCGCTGTACTCCAATTCGTTCGAATTACCCAACACCATCTCACACTGTTCAAGCTCCGGCGAAGTTTTCTCAAAGCCCAAGTTCAGCGCAATTTTGCGAGCACCATCAAATGCATCCATCGACAATAGAGTATATGCACTTGCACCGGCTTCCATAACCGCTGCAACTTTGCGATCCCCTAAATGCTTTTTGACGATATCCTCGAAGACCGCAAACACCTGTGGACTCATAAGTCACCCTTTCTTTATTTGTGCCGCTATATGTCTACCCATGCATCAGAGTATCAATAACAGCTATCCTGCACGGCTCCGGGCAATTGCAAGAAACGTACGCTTCTCTATTGGCTCGAGATAACTATCCAGCGTCTCCCAGCCACACTCGGCCAGCAGAGACAGGAGTTGATCTTGGGAAAGATGGTTTCTCCAGCCAAGTCGGGTCAGCGCTTCCCCGTCATACACGCCGGCATCCGATATGACATGCGAAATGATTAGCCGATCTGCCGATCCAGCCATCTTGACCAAGAAGCCCCTGAGATCATCGATATATTCGCTGACACCGAGGACTGTTATAAAGTCATAATGCCTGGGCAGCTCGTCCCTGTTGAGATCCAGAGCAATGACACGCCGACTCTGAGGAAGAATGTCGTAACCTTGATAGGAAGCTCGGGACAAACGAGAAGCTAGGAGGCGCTCAAGTTTCTCATCCCCGCAGCCAAGATCGGCGACATCTACGCGCTCCGCTTCCCGAGTTTGAATATCTCTCTGAATAAAGGACACGCAGATCTCAGCCCGATTGAGCCACGACGTAGCCTTTTGATCCGACAGGTTATAGCGATTCATGATTGCTCTCTTGACGGCTCCACTCAGAGGTAACAACTCCTCGATATCATCCGTAACTCGTGCCCCGAAGGCGACATTGCGTTTACCCGCCTTCCGAGACAAAGGCTAGCCTTTTTCCCGAGCGGCGCCGCTTCCTTGGAAACCGCCGATAGGAAGCGCAACGCCTACAACCTGTTTAGGAGAGCAAGGATGGGAAGGAATTTGGTCTGGAGTGCGCTTTGGCGCTTTATCCCGGTTCGCTTGAGCACGGACAATCTCTCAAAGGGCCAGCCGCCATGGCGAGCCCGCTGAAAGGCATGGAACGCGGCACGATTTTCGGGAGTAAGGCGATCCTCGAAAGTCGCGATTGCGAGTTCATGGACAGTGTTCCACGCGCGCCATTGCCCCTGGAGGGCCATCCACAACCTTACGATTTGTCCCGAGATACTATTGTTGGCGCCGATCAAGTTGGCGGCGTGCTGACGGTATTTCAACACGGGCTCGGAATCATATCGGACAATCCCGCCGCAGCCCGCGACAACAATGTAGAACCACCAGTCATGGGAAATGAGTCGTGTTTTCGGCAAGGTATTGACCACAAGATCCCGCGCCGCCTGGTTGAACATCATGGTGTTGCCTCCGCCGATGCTCTGGACCAGGGCGTTGCGAAAACTTGGCTCGAGTTTAAACTTGGGTGACAAGCCTACATGGTTGAGGTGCTCATCGACAATTTCAGTCCGAGCGAAATAAACTGCCGGTGTGCCCGCATCGATCCGCCCCAGCCAGTCAATCCCACGTTCGAGTTTTTCCGGGTACCAAATGTCGTCCTGGTCGCTGAACGCATAAACGTCGGCATTCTTGAGCTTCGAAAGATTGCCCAGGAAATTTCCGCAAAAACCGAGATTGACGGGATTTCGTATCAAGCTGAAGCGAGCGTCATTTACGGCCAAAGCTGCCAGCATTTCGACGGTACCATCCGTTGAACCGTCGTCGAAGAACGTGACATGCCAGTCGGTGAGTGTCTGTGCCTCAATGGATGCGATCTGCTCCTGAAGATGGCGCATTCCATTAAAGGTCGCGCAAAGAATGTCTATCAACTCAACATCTCCGAATCTTCAACGGGAAGTGGTAGCAGCGCGTTCACGAGCCATTGGCACGGGGCAATGCCACCTCTTCTGTTGACGGCGTACGTCCGGGCAAGCGCCTCTCCAGCTACCACGCGAACCTACTTGCCATTGCACGACGCCAGTTCCTGCGATGACGCGCTCTCAACGGCTCGGCGTGAAATCGCTGGAAATAACTGTCCGTCTTCCTCGAACATCGTCTCCCCGTGCAAGATAGCCTCTAGGAGAAGAGTTGAACCGGTGCACGTCTCCATGTGATCTTCGTCCGAAAAAAGGCTCCAATCCTCGGCGAATCCAAGCCCCTCACGCTCCAGATCAATGAACGGAATGTGATACTTTTCGGACACCCTCTTCAGATCCTCGACATGCAAATCCAGGCCATACTCTTTCTCGAATTCAAGCGCATCGGATCGCACCGGCGGCTGATAGAAGACGATCTGAATATTGTGTGCTTTCCCCCATATTGCGAAAAGGTCGAATAGCCCATTCCAGGGAAAATTGCTCCTGATATCGGCGAGCCTCTGAATTTTAGGATGTTCGCGCGCAATGGGCGGAAGTGGGTTCGCATTCATCGCGGCAGACAAATCGATCCGCTCACCATTTGGGCGAACCGTCTTGAACCAGGGATCATCGTAAACCGGGATGGAGCCATCAGCGCCGATCAGCCTGCGGTATAAATTCGTCAGACGAAGATCCGATCTATACCGCACAAGGTGAAGCAAATGCGAATCTGGCGATCCTCCATTCGTTTCGTAGTTGATAATTTCCGCTTTGGTCTGCTTTGCCTGATCCAGTTGATCAATGAGAGGCATCAAAGAAAGGAGCAACGGAAAGTATTTCTGATGATCTCTTTCCATGGATAATCCATCGCGGCGCCTCATCAAGACTGGTGCCTCGACATAGATCTTTCGCAAAGTGGGGAATTGAAGCCGTATTATTTCCGCCTGCAAGAGCAGCCCGTATGAGATTTCATTGTAGGAATTCCCGGATCCATTGACGGCATCCGCGAACCCAAAGCGAGCGGGCCTCAGAACCTTTGAACGAGAACTGCCGACGAACGCGGAATGCACGGCCTCCGGGTCCGGCAAGCGTTTGAACAGCGCGACATTGTGTACCAGAAATTGGTTGCCGATTTCGCGTCCGGATATCTTTGTTTCCGGCAGCGACCGAAGCAAGCCCTCTACGCCCTCCGTACTCGTTGCGGCCTGCGACATTTCATAAGCACGAACCGCCCCCTCAACCATGGCTAACGCCAGCACAGACACCACGACGTAAGCGAATACCGTTCTCACCGCTGTTCTCCTAGAACTGGAAATAGATGAATTGCGCGCCGTCTACATAGTAAATGAGTGAAAACACAAACATTGTTGAGAAAACCAAAAGCTGATTCCGAATTGAATAATGGGTTATAGGTTGACCATTTGTGGTTTTATTTGCGATGAAATACAAAATGACAAACATCCCCAGCAATTCAAAGAAAACCCCATCCAGTCTTGTCTGCATGTATCCGGCGCCGAAGCTAAATATATTTGAAACCACCATTAGCGCCTCGGAGAGGGTCGGCGCCCTGAAAAATATCCACGAAAAGAAAACCACAGCCATGGTAAGAATCCACGACATCGGCCCCCATGAGAACACCGCCTTCACGCCCGATGGGAGCCTCACGAGGTGGTAGTACCTGTTCACGCTGAGGGCGAGGCCATGAATTCCCCCCCATATGACGAAATTATAACTGGCTCCGTGCCACAAACCTCCGAGCAACATGGTAATCATTAGATTTCGAGTGATTTTGAAATTGGAAAGATCTCTCGACCCCCCGAGAGGAATATACAAATAGTCGCGAAGCCAATTCGACAGCGTGATGTGCCAGCGGCGCCAAAACTGTTGAATTGATCGCGCCGTGTATGGAGAATTGAAATTCGAGGGCAAGTCATAGCCAAAGAGCTTCGCCGCCCCTAGAGCCATGAGAGAATAGCCCCAGAAGTCGCAGAAAATCTGAACGCCAAATCCGACAACAGCCAGCAGATTGTCGAGGCCGCCATAATTGCCCGGGTTGGCAAATGTCGTATTGACGTAGGGAGCGATACCGTCGGCGATCCCACACTTCAGAGCGAAACCAGTCACAAAAAGATACGCTCCCGTAACAATGAGATCGCTTGAAAGTTTTTGCAGGGTGCCAATTTGCGGCATGAACTGATTAGCGCGGCAAATCGGGCCGGCAATCAGGTGCGGGAAGAACAATACGAATATCGACAGCTTCAGCGGATTTCGTTCCGCGACCATCTTTTTATTGTATAGATCGACAGCATACGAAATCAATTCAAAGACATAAAACGAGATGCCCAGCGGCAGAAGAGCCGGAATCCTGGGGCTCTCTACCGCGATTCCGACTAACTGAAGTCCATCGACCACGTTGTCGACAAAGAAGGAGAGATATTTGAATGAGAATAATATGCCCAGATTTGCCAACACCACCAACCACAGACCCAGACGGCTGTTCCGCGGATAAACCCCGACAGTGATGACCCAATTCAGAATGATGAGGCCAAGCAGCAGAAATACAAATAGAAAACTCCACTGAATATAAAAAACAACACTGGCAATAAATACTATTAGCTGCCGGAGAGGGACAGACTTTGTAGACCAATACGCCAATAATGTAAGAGCCAGAAGGATCCCATAACCTTCAGAATTGAACAGCAAACGTCACCTCTCCGCGATCCAGCTCGTACAACGGGCACCTAGCGACCTGTCGGTCCGTTGTTTCATCACCCATGCCGCAACCTCATGCGGCAGCGGCAAATGTCTATGCCGGCGTGCGCCATAGCGCATGATTGACACCTATGCCAAGCGCCAACTGGTATTCAAAGGATGCCAGGGATGAATTCTCTTTTGGCTGCAGCCGTTATGTCACTGCAGAACCCCTTGCGATCTCGGATAGAGACGAGCGGGACGCAAAGCCTCGACGCAATTTTGCAGGAATTACTCTAGAAGCCAACACTTTACCTTGGCTTCAATCGTTTGCTCCGGCGTTTCACGCATCCGGCGGCAGAACTGGATTCTCATCTTGCCGTCCAGGCCTCGCCAAGGTATGTGCTCAGCAGCACAATTGGCTATATTGCCGGCGTTGGCCGCTGTCACAATCCAGCGATCGAGCCTAATGCAAGGATGTATGCGTTGAATGTAGAACAACTGGAGATCGGGGACGTCAAAAAGATCACTCCCGCCAGGTTCGGTGACTCGAGGGGCTATTTCAGCGAAGTCTTCAAGGATTCCTGGTTCCGCACCAGTGTGGCAGACGTATCTTTCGTGCAGGACAATGAGTCCCTTTCAGCACAGCCGGGAACCGTCCGGGGATTGCATTTTCAGTTGTCTCCCTTTGCGCAAGGCAAACTTGTGCGCTGTCTCCGTGGCACGCTCCTGGATGTGGCCGTCGATATCAGACGTGGCTCTCCGACATATGGGAAGTGGGTCTCCGCAGAACTGTCCCCTGAGAATGGCTCACAGCTTTGGGTGCCAGCTGGATTTGCGCATGGGTTCGTCACTTTGCAGCCTGATACGATCATAAGCTACAAAGTCACAGCTCCCTACAGCGCGGAACATGACCGTGGCGTGCGGTGGAACGACGCCGAGATCGGGATCGAGTGGCCACAGATGGATGCCTACGTTCTTTCTGAAAAGGACAATAAGCAGCCACTGCTTTCCGAACTCCCCGAATATTTTCAATTTTCGTAAAACGGAGGGCCTCATGCGTGTTCTTGTAACGGGTGGCGCTGGCTTCATCGGTTCGGCATTGGTGCGCTATCTCGTCAGCGAGATCGGCGCCGAAGTGCTCAATATCGACAAGCTGACCTATGCCGGCAATCTTGCCTCGCTGAAAGCGATCGAGAATGCTCCGAACTACAGGTTCCTCAAAGCCGACATTTGCGACAGAAGCGCGGTCAGCAGCGCTTTCGAGGAGTTTCGTCCCGATTATGTCATGCATCTGGCGGCGGAAAGCCACGTTGACCGCTCGATCACCGGCGCGGCGGATTTTATCGAAACGAATATAAACGGCACCTTCAGCATGCTGGAGGCGGCGCGGCAATATTGGCAAGGTCTTCCGGCGGACGAAAAGGCAGCATTCAAGATGCTGCACGTGTCTACCGACGAAGTCTATGGTTCCCTCGGCGAAGACGGGCTGTTTGCCGAGGCGACACCTTACGATCCGTCCTCTCCCTACTCCGCATCCAAGGCAGCAAGCGATCACCTCGCGACGGCGTGGGAAAGGACTTACGGGCTGCCCGTGATCATTTCCAACTGTTCGAACAATTACGGTCCTTTCCATTTCCCGGAAAAGCTCATTCCCCTCATCATATTGAACGCGCTGGAACGGAAGCCGTTGCCCGTCTATGGAAGCGGCTCCAACATTCGCGATTGGCTCTATGTCGACGACCACGCACGAGCGCTTTGGCTGATCGTGCAACGGGGCCGCCCCGGCGAAAAATACAATGTCGGCGGGCGCAACGAGCGACGAAACATCGAGGTTGTCGAGCGCGTGTGTGCGATCATGGATGAAATCCGGCCAGGAACCGAGCGGCATAGCGATCTTATAAGCTATGTTGCCGATCGGCCGGGCCACGATGCACGCTATGCTATCGACGCCACCAAGCTCGAGACCGAACTCGGCTGGAAAGCACTGGAGAATTTCGACAGCGGTATTCGCAAGACCGTCGAGTGGTATCTGGAAAACGCTTGGTGGTGGCAGCCGCTGCGTGAGCGTGTGTATTCCGGTGAACGCCTCGGCGTGTTGAAAAAGGTGTGAGATGCGCATCGCGGTAACAGGCAAGAGCGGCCAGGTCACGTCTGCGTTGCAAGCGCTGAACGTGGGAGCTATCGAGGTCATCGCCATCGGGAGGCCCGAGCTGGATTTGCTCGAGCCGTCGACGGTGCGTGAAACCATTGCGAAGCTCAAACCTGACGTCGTCGTCTCGTCGGCCGCCTACACTGCCGTTGACAAAGCCGAAAGCGATGAGGCGGCGGCTTTCGCCATCAATCGAGACGGCGCAAGGGCCATCGCCGCAGCGGCTGCCGAGCTGTCCCTTCCCGTCATCCACCTCTCGACCGATTATGTTTTCGATGGCGACAAGCCCGAAAGCTATGTCGAGAGCGACCCGGTCGGGCCGGTATCCGTCTATGGCAGATCGAAGCTCGAGGGCGAATTTGCGGTCGCCGCCGCGAATGAAAACCATGTCATCCTGCGGACAGCCTGGGTCTATTCAACGTTTGGCCACAACTTCGTGAAAACCATGCTCAGGCTTGCGGAGACGCGGGAAGAGTTGAGCGTTGTGAGCGATCAACTGGGTTGCCCGACCTCAGCCAACGACATAGCCGAGGCTATCGTCAAAATAGCAGGCAGGCTAGCAAGTGACTCCAGTCCGGACTTGCGTGGGGTTTTTCATTTGGCCGGCAGCGGCGAAACGAGCTGGGCTGGGTTTGCACGATATGTAATGTCAGTTCTTGAGGAAAAGACTGGCAGGCGCGTCACCGTCAAGGACATCGCCACCGCTGACTACCCCACAGCCGCGAAACGGCCAGCTAATTCCAGATTGTGCTGCGATAAGTTGAAGGGCCGTTATGGCGTGAGCATGCCGGAGTGGCGGATGTCAGCGCGAGATGCTGTGACAAAGCTCTTGGAAGAGCCGAAGGAGGCCGTATGAAGGGTATAGTGCTTGCGGGGGGGAGCGGCAGTCGCCTGCACCCGATGACTCATTCGGTCTCGAAGCAGTTGCTTCCGATCTATGATAAACCAATGATCTACTACCCGCTGACGACCTTGATGCTGGCTGGCATACGGGAAGTTTTGATCATCTCCACTCCACACGATATGCCGCTCTTTCAGCGTTTGCTGGGTGATGGCAGTGAATGGGGCATGTCTCTGAGCTATGCTGTCCAGCCAAGTCCCGATGGACTGGCCCAGGCCTATATCATCGGCGCAGACTTCGTGGCGGGCGGGCCATCCTGCCTTATCCTCGGAGACAATATCTACTTCGGCCACGGCCTTCCGGAACTCCTCGAAGAGGGTGTGTCCAAGGGTGATGGCGCGACGGTATTTGCCTATCATGTGCACGATCCCGAACGTTACGGTGTCGTCGAATTCGGCAGCGACATGACTGCCATTTCGATTGAAGAAAAGCCGGCGAGGCCCAAATCGCACTGGGCTGTCACCGGCCTATATTTTTACGATGCAGACGTCGTTGATATCGCAGCCAATCTAAAACCATCGCCACGCGGCGAATACGAGATCACCGATGTCAACAAGATCTACCTGGAGCGGGGGAAGCTGCGTGTCTCGATGATGGGCCGGGGATATGCCTGGCTCGATACCGGCACGCCCGAAAGTCTGCTCGAGGCCGGCGAGTTCGTCCGCACGCTTGAAAAACGCCAGGGCTTCAAAATCGCCTGCCCGGAGGAAATTGCGCTGGCGAAAGGCTTCATCACGAAGGAGCACTTCGCCCAGATTGCCGCCAAAGCGGGCAAAGGCGATTATGGCCAATATTTGCGTGGTCTGGTGGAATAATAGCTGCGATTCGGCAGAATATAGAGGTCAGGCTGAAAGCCTCCTCCTGACGTCCTCTCCCAATTCCTTCATGCGGTCGGCCGGAATGCGGCCGATCAGCATGAAGGCGTGCGTCTCGTTCGACCAGTAGATCACGTTCAGGCCCTTGCGGCTTTCGAGGTCCGGCGCCTTGCTGCCGGCATCCGATTTGACGATGCACAGCGCCATCGGGCCGGTTTCGGGATCGAGATAGGCGATCTGGGCGAGCGGCTTGCCATCATATTGCAGCATCAGTGCGCGTTTGAAATCGATGCCCGGGAGCGACACGGCTTCGGGGGAGAGCGACAGGCCGAGTTTTTCGTCGAGCGAGCCGAGCTGGGCGGCCTGGACGCCTCTCTCGGGTACGGGGCCGGCTAGTGTTTCCGGGGTATAGAGTGAGATATAATCGGCGACCACGGCGCGCCATTCGCTGTTTTCGTCCTTTGCCGAAAAGCTCCTGCCGATGCCGATGACGGCGCGGTCGATCGCGATGCCGGCGACGAGCGAGGCGGCGAGCGCGCCGAGGAAGCGGCGGCGGCCGGCGAAGGCCGCCGTAGCATTGGATTTTGTGCTTGGCTCCGCCGGGATGGCGGCGAGCATCGTCTCCAGTTTCTGGCGCGGGGCTTCGGCGAGCAGCGGGGCGAACGCTTGCTTGAAGGGCAGGCTGGCGCGCGCCAGAAATTCCAGCCGTTCGGCGGTGCTCTCGTCTTCGTTCACAATGGCTTCAATGCGCGCAGCCTCTTCGGGCGTCAGTTCACCGTCGATGAAGGCGGTCAGGTCCTCGTCGGAGGGAATGGTGTGCTTCGTGTTCATTGCCGTCCCCCTTCCGATCCGGCGCCGGAGAGCTTGGCGCGGGCAGCCGCCAGCCGGCTCATCACGGTTCCGATCGGGATATCCAATATGCCTGCAACCTCGCGATAGGAAAGTCCTTCCACATAGGCGAGGAAAATCACCGTCCTCTGCGCCTCAGGCAGCGCATACACCTGTTTCAGCACCTGACCCGCCATCACATGCGTTTCGGTGTCGTGCGCACCGTCGAAGGTCAGCGTCTCCCCGGCATCGACGAAACCCTGGCCCTGGCGCACCCGGCGAGAGCGGATCTCGTTCAGCCAGATCGAATGCAGGATCGAAAACAGCCAGCGGTCGAGCCGGGTTCCGGGGATGAACTGATCGGCGCGCTCCAGCGCGCGAAGGCAGGTCGCCTGCACCAGGTCGTCGGCGACATCGCGCTGATGCGAGAGAACGAGACCATAACGCCAGAGCCTTGCCAGATTTTCCGTCAGGCCGCTCCTGATATCCGCTTCGCTCGCGATGGCTGCCTCCGCCAATCCTGCATCCCTCGAAACCGCCGGATGAACCGGCGATTCCATTCTCGCGCGACTATAGGCAGGAAAATGGGTGCGCGCGACCGACATTCTTACATCCC
Source organism: Rhizobium sp. P1_B8 (assembly GCF_056406515.1). Taxonomy (NCBI): domain Bacteria; kingdom Pseudomonadati; phylum Pseudomonadota; class Alphaproteobacteria; order Hyphomicrobiales; family Rhizobiaceae; genus Rhizobium; species Rhizobium sp. P1_B8. The sequence goes on from NZ_JBFTZZ010000051.1 coordinate 11,839, forward strand.
TTTCGTGCTTCCATTTTCCCGCCCCGTGGCCTGCTGATCAGATCTTCGAGGGATCGAGGATTGCAGCGTTCAGATCCTGATATTCCTCGCAGCCGGTGCCGCAGATCGCCTTGATTGACTTCAGCTGGTCTTTGGCGAGATCGAGCTGACCCTTGATGACATAGGCTTCACCGAGATATTCGCGGACCTTGGCGTATTGCGGATCCATCTTCACCGACTGCAGATAATAGGAGATGCCCTCGTCGGTGCGGCCGAGCTTGCGGGTGGCATAACCACGATAATTCAGCACTTCGGCGGTGTTCTGATCCTTGACCGTGTCGAGCACGGCAAGCGCCTCCTCATAACGACCGGCCTTGGCCAGCGAATAGGCATAGTCGGCGCGGTTCTCGTCGGAGACGTTGGCGCTCTGCTGCTTGACGCATTTCTTGGTCTTCTGGTCGTAGATCTCGCCCTTCTTGCAGGTGGGCGTCGTGCTGCTATCATTGCCAACCGCAAAAACCGGGCCGGAGACAACGGAAGCGGCAAGGCAGCCGCCGAGAATGATGGAAGCGATGCGGGCTGTCATGATCGTCATGGGGAAACTCCTCGAAAGTGACGTTGCGACGAGAGAACACCGCTGCATCCAGCTTTATTCGGCTGCTGCTTGCATTTCTTTCTTCACCCTTTCGTGAAGCTTCAGAGCTGAATAATTTGGGCGTCTGCGTGTTTTCCTTCGTTCCGCCGGAGGGACAAGGAGAATTCTGTGACCGATACCGTCAAACTCGTCAGCCTCGCCGTTGCGACACCCGAACATGTCATTTTCCAAAAACAGGCGGTCGAAGCCTCGGCCCGGTTGTTTGCCGACCGCTTCGAGGATTTCCGCCATCTTGCCCGCGTCTTCGATAGCGCCGGCATCGAAAAGCGCCATGCGGCGCGGCCGCTTGCCTGGTTCGACGAGCCGCATGGCTGGCAGGACAGGATGCAGGCCTTTGCCGAGGTGGCAGGCGGGCTTTTCGTCGAGGCTGCCACCTCTGCCCTTCGTCAGGCAGGGCTTGAGGCCAGCGATGTCGACTGTGTCGTGACCGTCTCCTCCACCGGTTTTACGACACCGAGCCTTGATGCGCAGCATAGCCGCAGGATGGGTTTCAGAGCCGATATCGAACGCGTGCCGGTCTTCGGGCTCGGCTGTGCCGCCGGCGTATCAGGCTTTGCGATCGCCTCGCGGCTGGCGCGAAGCCGGCCGGGCACTGTTGTGCTTTTCGTCTCGATCGAGCTTTGCACGCTCGCCTTCCGGCTGGACGAGCTGACGCGGCCGAACATCATTGCGACGGCGCTTTTCGGCGACGGCGCTGCCGCCTGCGTGCTGCGATCAGGCGGAGACGGACTGGCGGAAGTTGAGTCGACCGGCGAGCATCTCTTTCCCGACACGCTCGATATCATGGGCTGGAAGATCGATGACGGCGGCTTCGGTATCGTGCTGGCGCAATCGCTGCCGCCGTTTGCCGAAAAGGAGCTCGGCCCGGCGATAACGGCCATTCTGGCGCGAAACGGGCTGAGGGTGGAGGATATCGACCGCTTCATCTGCCATCCCGGCGGCATGAAGGTGCTGGCCGCGATGGAGAGCGCGCTTTCGATGGTGCCGGGCACGTTGGATCACGAGCGCACCGTGCTGGCCGAATACGGCAACATGTCCTCGCCAACCATCCTGTTCGTGCTGGAGCGGGCAATCCGCGCCGGATTGCCTGCGCGCTCCGCGATGATCGCCATGGGGCCCGGCTTTTCGGCCAGCTGCGTGACGCTCAGGAGGGCGGCATGATGTGGCCGTCGATCGCGCTTTTGACATTCGCGACGCTGCAGCGGCTGGCGGAACTCGCGCTCGCCCGGCGCAACACGGCGGCGCTTCTCGCCAGGGGCGCCAGAGAGGTTGCGCCGGAGCACTATCCCATCATGGTGGCGCTGCATGCAGGCTGGATCATTGGTCTCTGGCTGCTTGCACCGGGCAGGCCGGTCGCGCTCTTCTGGTTTCTCGTGTTCATGGGGCTGCAGGCGCTGCGGCTCTGGGTGCTGGCGACGCTGAAAGGCCGCTGGACGACGCGCATCATCATCCTGCCCGGCGCGCCACTCGTCAGATCCGGGCCCTATCGCTTCCTCCGCCATCCGAACTATGCGATCGTCGTCGGCGAGATCGCCGTCCTTCCCCTCGCCTTCGGCCTGCCGCTTTACGCGATCGTCTTTTCCCTTCTCAACGCGCTTATCCTCCATGTCCGCGTGAGGGCTGAAAATGCCGCACTGAAAAGCGCAATGATTTTGAAATGAATGCGATTTTCCGTTTGCGTCGCGGTATCGGCACGGGCATTTTCACCCCGATAAACAAAGTGGAATGCAGGGGAAATGACGAAGAACGCAATCGTGCTCGGCGCCGGCATCGTCGGGGTTTCCACGGCCATCCATCTTCAGCGGCGCGGCCGGCAGGTGACGCTGATCGACCGCAAGGATCCGGGCAACGAAACCTCCTTCGGCAATGCCGGCCTGATCCAGCGCGAAGGTGTCGCGCCTTACGGCTTTCCCCAGCAGCTCGGGCTTTTGCTGCGTTATGCGCTGAATAACCGCATCGACGCGCACTATCACCTGCGCACGCTGCCGAGCCAGCTCGCCTTTCTCGCCCGCTACTGGTGGAATTCCAATGCGCGCCGCCACGCCATCATCACCCGGGCCTATGCGCCGCTGATCGCAAATTCGGTTGTCGAACACAAGGATCTGATCGAGGCGTCGCAGGCCGAAGGGCTGATCCGTAAGGACGGCTGGATGAAGATTTTCCGCACTGAAGCCAAGCGCGACGGGGCTCTTGCGGAGGCAGCACTTTGGCAGAATGAATTCGGCGTGGAGTATGACAGTCTGACGCCGGCCGATATCGCCCGCATGGAACCGCATATGACCGGCGATTTCGCCGGCGGTATCCACTGGCGCGATCCCTGGTCGGTGCTCGACCCGCATGCGCTGACATCGGCCTATCGCCGCTATTTCGAAAGCCTCGGTGGCAAGTTCGTCACGGGTGACGCCGCCTCGCTCGGTCAGTTCGGCTCCGGCTGGAAGATCATGACCAGGGAAGGTCCGCTCGAAGCAGAGGATGCGGTGATGGCGCTCGGCCCCTGGGCGGCCGTTGCAACGCGCCGGCTCGGCTATTCCTTCCCGCTCGGCGTCAAGCGCGGCTATCACATGCACTATGCCGCCGAGGGCAATGCCGTGCTCAACAACTGGACGCTCGATGCCGAACGCGGCTATCTCCTTGCGCCGATGCGCCGCGGCATCCGCCTGACGACAGGGGCGGAGTTTGCAACGCTCGACGCACCGAAGACGCCGGTTCAGCTCGACCGGGCCGAAGCCGTGGCGCGCACGATCTTTCCGCTCGGAGGCAGGCTCGATCCCGAACCTTGGATGGGGGCGCGCCCCTGCACGCCCGACATGATGCCTGTTATCGGCAAGGCGACGCGCCATCCGGGCCTCTGGTTTGCCTTCGGCCATGCCCATCACGGGTTGACGCTCGGGCCGGTGACCGGCCGCGTGCTTGCCGAACTCATCACCGGCGAGACGCCGTTCATCGATATCGCGGCCTATTCGCCGCAGCGTTTCAACCCGTAACGCCGAGCGCTGCGAGGCCTTCGAGCGCCGTTGCCGCGATGCCGTCGATCGTATCGTCGATATCGACAGTGACGACGCCCGGCTCGCCTGTGGGCACCTCAAGCGTCGCCAACTGGCTGTCGAGCAGCGAGACCGGCATGAAATGTCCCTTGCGCTCGCCCATACGCTTCATCAGCAACGCCCTGGAACCTTCGAGATAGACGAAGAACAGATTGCCACCGGCAGCAGCCCGCAGCCTGTCGCGATAGATGCGCTTCAGCGCCGAGCAGGAGACGATGATGCCCTCGCTTTTCTCCAGCGAGGCCTTCATGTCTTCGCCGATCCGGTCGAGCCAGGGCATTCGGTCCTCATCGGTCAGCGGAATGCCCTTCGACATCTTTTCGACATTGGCGGCCGGATGAAGCGCATCACCTTCGACGAAGACCAGGTGCAGGGCTTCGGCGAGTTTCGCGCCGACGGAGGATTTGCCGCAGCCGCTGACCCCCATGACGATGATCGCATGAGGCCTGTTCATCTGCTCATCCGGCATGTTTACTCCTCGGGCTTATCTTCCCGCTCAATCGAGCGGGAAATGACAGGCATATTGATGTGTGCCTTCCCCAGTTAATTCGGGAGAAACCTGGCGGCAATGGTCCTGCGCCTTCCAGCAGCGCGGATTGAAGTGGCAACCCGACGGCGGCTTCAACGGCGAAGGCAGTTCGCCCTGCAGGCGAATGCGGGTCTTTTCGCGATCGGGATCGGCGATCGGCGTCGCCGACAGCAAGGCTGCCGTATAGGGATGGCGCGGCCTGGCGAAGACCTCGGCGGCGGGACCGGTTTCCACGGGACGGCCGAGATACATTACCATCACCTCGTCGGCGATATGATGGACGACGGACAGGCCGTGCGAGATGAAGAGATAGGCAAGCCCCATCTCCTTCTGCAGGTCCATCAAGAGGTTCAGCACCTGCGCCTGGATCGAAAGGTCGAGCGCCGAAACCGGTTCGTCGAGCACCAGTACCTTCGGCCGCAGCATCAGGGCGCGGGCAATGGCGATGCGCTGGCGCTGGCCGCCTGAGAACATATGGGGATAACGGCCATAATGCTCCGAACGCAGGCCGACGCGGGCCATCATCTCCTCCACCTTGCGGCGGCGGGCGGCGGCGTTGAGATCGGTGTTGATCTTCAGCGGCTCTTCGAGGATCGAACCGACCTTCTGGCGCGGGTTGAGTGAGCCGTAGGGGTTCTGGAAGACGATCTGCACCTGGCTGCGCAGGCTGCGGTCACCGACATGGGCCGGCTTGCCGTCGATCAGCAACTGCCCTGATGTCGGATCCTCGATCATGGTGACCAGGCGGGCGAGCGTTGACTTGCCGCAACCGGATTCGCCGACGACGGCGAGCGTCTTGCCGGAATGCAGGCTGAAGCTGACGCCGTTCAGCGCCTTGACGGTGGCATCGGCTTTGAAGAGGCCGCGGTTGACGGTGTAAAAGCGGGCGAGATCCCTGCCCTCGAGAACGGCGTCCGTCATACGAGGTCTCCTGCAGTTTCAACGGCCATGATGCCGGGATGCCCGAGCGGCTTGCCGTCCTTCAAAGGATAGTTGCAGAGCGCCAGTCCGAGCTCCGGCCCCTGGCGGACAACGCCGCGCTCGCATTCGACCGTGGCGAAGCCACAGCGCGGCGCAAAGAGACAGCCCGTCGGGCGACCATGCTGGCCGGGAACGACACCGGCGATCGAGGGAAGACGCTGGCCGACTTTGGCGCGTTCCGGCAGAGCGGCGAGCAGGGCTGCGGTATAGGGATGATGCGGATCGCGGAACAGCGCCCTCACCGGCTGCTCCTCGACCTTCTGGCCGGCATATTGCACCTGCACACGTTCGGCGGTTTCGGCAACGACGCCCATGTCGTGGGTGATCAGCACCAGCGCCATGCCCTGCTCCTTCTGCAGGCGAACGAGCAGATCGAGGATCTGTGCCTGGATCGTCACGTCGAGCGCGGTCGTCGGCTCGTCGGCGATGAGCAGCTTCGGATTGCAGGCGAGCGCCATGGCGATCATCACGCGCTGGCTCATTCCTCCGGACATCTGATGCGGGAAGTTCGACAGGCGCTCTTCCGGCGCCGGAATGCCGACGAGGTTGAGCAGTTCGATCGAACGTTGGCGGCGCTCCGTGCGGTTGAGGCCCATATGGAAGCGCAGGGTCTCGCCGAGTTGGAAGCCGACCGTGAAACACGGGTTGAGGCTGGACATCGGCTCCTGGAAGATCATCGCCATATCCTTGCCGACGATCCTGCGGCGCTGGCGGGCGGAGATGCCGCGCAGATCCTTGCCGTCGAACTGCATGCGGTCGGCGGTGATCTTCGCCGTCCAGGGCAAAAGCCCCATCAGCGCCAGCATGGCAACGGATTTACCCGAGCCGGATTCGCCGACGACCGAGAGGATCTCGCCCTTGTCGCAGACAAGCGATACGCCATCGACGGCGCGGAAGAGACCGGAAGAGGTCTGGAATTCGACAGTCAGATTTTCAATCTCGAGGAGTGGCATCACGACCTCTTCAGTTTGGGATCGAGCGCGTCGCGCAGGCCGTCGCCCATCAGATTGATGGCGAGAACGGTGATGAGGATGGCAAGACCCGGAAACGTCACCACCCACCAGGCGCGCGAAATGAACTCACGGGATTCGGCCAGCATCGTCCCCCATTCGGGTGTCGGCGGCTGGGCGCCCATGCCGAGAAAGCCGAGGGCGGCGGCATCGAGAATCGCCGCCGAGAAGGCGAGCGTCGCCTGAACGATCAGAGGGCCTAGACAGTTCGGTAGGATCGTCTTGAACATCAAACGGAAGGTGCCGGCCCCGGCGACACGCGAGGCAATCACATATTCCTTCTCACGCTCTGAGATGACCGAGGCGCGCGTCAGCCGCACGAAATGCGGCTGGTTGACCAGCGAAATCGCGATCATCGCATTGGTAAGCCCTGGCCCGAGCACGGCCACCAGCACCAGAGCCAGCAGCAGCGACGGGAAGGCCAGGATGATATCCATCAGGCGCATGATCGCGGTATCGATCTTGCCGCGGAAAAATCCGGCGACGAGGCCGATCAGCACGCCTGAAATGACCGAAAGCGTGACGACGACGACGCCGATGAACAGCGAAAACCGCGCGCCGTAGATCAGGCGCGAAAGGATATCGCGGCCGACGGCATCCGTTCCAAGCGGGAAGGAAGCGCTGCCGCCCTCCATCCAGAACGGCACGGCCAGCAGTACCGCACGGTTCTGCTCGTTCGGCTGATGTGGCGCAAAGAGCGGCGCGAGGACTGCGACGACCAGAATGATGATGAAAACCACCAGGCCGATGACGGCGCCCTTGTTGCGGGAGAAATAATGCCAGAACTCCGCAAGAGCGGATGGTTGGCCGGTTTTGACGGTGACCGTGCTCATGGACCGCTCCTAGTGACGAATGCGCGGATTGATGAAGCCGTAGAGAACATCAACAATCAGATTGACCAGCATGATGACGCCGGCGATCAGCAGAAGACCGCCCTGGACCACGGCGTAGTCGCGCTTGAAGACCGAATCGACCATCCATTTGCCGATGCCCGGCCAGGAGAAAATCGTCTCTGTGAGGATGGCGCCGGCAAGAAGGACGCCGATCTGCAGACCAATCGTGGTGATGACCGGGATCATCGCATTGCGCAACGCGTGCACGCCGACGACGCGCAACGGCTTCAGGCCCTTCGAGCGCGCCGTGCGGACATAATCCTCGCCCAGAACCTCGAGCATCGCCGAACGCGTCTGGCGGGCGATAACCGCGAGCGGGATGGTCGCCAGCACGATGGTCGGCAGAATGAGGTAGCTGACCGCCGAGGCGAAGGCGCCCTTTTGGCCCGACAGCAGGCTGTCGATCAGCATGAAGCCGGTGACCGGCTTGAAGAAATACATCAGCGAGATGCGGCCGGAAACCGGTGTCCAGCCGAGATAGCCGGAGAAGAAGATGATAAGCAGCAAGCCCCACCAGAAGATCGGCATGGAATAACCGATGAGGGCAACACCCATCACGCTCTGATCGAACCACGTGCCTCGCTTGACGGCCGCAAAGACGCCGGCGGGCACGCCAAGACAGACCGCGATGATGATGGCACAGAGCGAAAGTTCCAGCGTTGCCGGGAACAACGTGAAGAACTCACCGAGAACGGGCCGCTTGGTGACGATCGAGGTGCCGAGATCGCCGTGCAACACTTTTACGATATAATCGAAATATTGCACATATATGGGCCGGTCGAAGCCGAGATCGTGCATGATCTGGGCGTGACGTTCCGGCGCCATGACACGTTCCCCCGACAGAAGCATGACCGGATCACCGGGAATCAGGCGGATGAACGAGAAGGCAATGAGTGAAACGCCGAGAAACGTCGGGATCAGCACCGCGAGGCGGCCGATGAAAAAACGCAACATAGCAGGTTTTCCAATAGTTTCCGGCGGTCAGGGGAACCTGACCGCCGGCCGCACCCGGCGTTGACCGGGTAGTTTACAGATTTTTTATTATTCGGAAATGTCCACGCCGTCGAAACGGTGGATGCCGAGCGGATCCATGAAGAAGCCCGAGACCTTCTTGCTCATCGGAACAAAGACCAACGAGTGGTCAAGCGTATTCCAGGGAGCTTCCTTCTTGAAGATCAGCTGCGCCTGCTCATAAGCCTTGGTGCGCTCGGCGACGTCGGCCGTCTGCTTGGCCTTCGTCATCAGATCGTCGAATTCCTTGTTGCACCACTGAGCGCGGTTGTTGCCGCCGACAGCGTCGCAGCCAAGCAACGTATCCATGAAATTGTCTGGATCGCCGTTGTCGCCGGTCCAGCCGAGGATGACGGCACCGTCGCGATTCTTGTCGGACGAGAGCTTCAGATATTCGGCCCATTCATGGGTGACGATTTCCGCATCGACGCCGACCTTGGCCAAGTCGGCCTGCATCAATTCGGCGGCGCGACGCGCGTTCAACATGTACGGACGCGAAACCGGCATCGCCCAGATCTTCATCTTCAGATCCTTGACGCCGGCATCTGCCAGCATCTTCTTCGACGCATCGGGATCGTACTTGTCGTCTACGACGGCGTCGTTATAGGACCACATCGTCGGCGGGATCGGGTTCTTGGCAACGGCCGCGGCACCCTGGAAGACGGCATCGACGATCGCCTGCTTGTTGATCGCCATGTTCAGCGCCTTGCGGACTTCGGCCTTGTCGAATGGAGCAATCAAGGTGTTGTAAGCGAGATACGAAACGTTCAGGCCGGCCTGCTCAAGCACGGTCAGGTTCTCGTCCTTCTTAAGTTCGGCGACGTCAGCCGCATTCGGATAAGGAATGAGGTGGCATTCGCCGGCCTTCAGCTTCTGGGCGCGCACGGCGGCGTCAGAGGTGATGGCGAAAACCAGATCGTCGATCTTTTCCTTGCCCTTGAAATAGGTTTCGTTGGCCTTGTAGCGGATGACGGCATCCGGCTGGTAGGCGACGAAGGTGAACGGGCCAGTGCCGAGCGGCTGCTGGTTCATCTGCGCCATCTTGCCGTCGGCGGCGAGCTTGTCGGCATATTCCTTGGAGACGATCGAGGCGAAGTCCATGGCGAGGTCGGCGAGGAACGGCGCTTCGGGATGGTTGAGCGTGAACTTGACGGTGAGGTCGTCGACCTTCTCGACCGACTTGATCAGCTCCGGGAAGCCCATGCCGGCAGCATATTCGTAAGAGCCGCCTTCGACATACTTGTTCCACGGATTGTCAGCCTTGAGCTGGCGCTCGAAGGAGAAGATGACGTCGTCGGCATTGAAGTCACGCGTCGGCGTGAAGAAGTCGGTGTTCTGGTACTTGACGCCCGGATGCAGCTTGAAGGTGTACTCCTTGCCGTCGGCCGAAACGCTCCAGCTGTCGGCCAGGCCCGGCTCGATCTCGGTGCCGCCATGCTTGAATTCGACGAGACGGCTATAGACCGTGCGCGACGACGCGTCGAAGGTCGTGCCTGCCGTATAGAGGCTCGGGTCGAAGCCTTCCGGCGAGCCCTCGGAGCAATAAACAAGGGTCTTGGACCAGGCCGACGTCGCCATGACGGAAATCAAGGCCGTCGCTGCCAGGAGGACAGAGATCTTTTTCATAATATTGTTTCCCGGTTGTTCTTTTTTGATGTTTGGAGATCGTAGAATGGCATCACGATCGACGGTTGATGGAACGATATTTATCTACTGAAAGCAACGGGCTACGCAGAAAAATTTTCCAGCTGGACAATTTTAGAAATTTTCAGTCAAAAATCAGCCGCATTTGGAAATATTCAGACAAAAGAGACCGGAATTTTGTCGCATTTGGTATAAAAGCGCGCCCATCGCGACATGCAACCGGCATTTCCCAGCATTTTTGAGGCCGATGAGACGCCCGCAAAAACAAAAACCGCGGTTGCCGGGGCAACCGCGGTTCAGAAGCATATTCTGCTCTTTAATTCAGGCGGCGGGGGCAACGATCGCGGGTTTGCGATATGCCGGCTCGCCGGTAATTCCGAGAAGGAAATTGATCTGCGGACGCGCCTTGACGAGGTCGTCGATGGAATATTCCGACAGCACGGCGAAGAAGGCGTTGAGCGCCTTGCGCAGCGCCGAATTCAAACCGCAACTGTCGACCAGCGGGCATTCGACCTCACCGTCATCCTCGAAGCATTCGGCCATGGCGAAACTGTCTTCCGTCACCCGAACGACGTCGAAAAGACTAATGTCGGCGGCCGGCTTGCCCAAGCGCACGCCGCCATTGCGACCGCGCACGGTTTCGACCAGACCCGCCTTGTTCAGCGGCTGAAGGATCTTGAAAAGAAAGAGCTCGGAAACGCCATAGGCCTTGGCGATTTCCGGAATCCGGCTCAAGTGGCCGTCATTGGCAGCACAATACATCAACATGCGAACCGCATAGTTCGTCTGCTTCGTCAACCGCATGCCATTCTCCTGACTCGTCTGTTCAGACCTATATAGGCGGTTTGCTAGTTTTGAACAATTCCAAAATATGAAATTCGCATTCAGCTTATGAGGCCATTTGCCGCGACGTCAATCCCGCTCCAGGATCCCGATGTCATCCAGGATGGCCCGCCCGCGCTCGGGCGTGCCTTGCGCATCAATTTGACCTCGGCACTGGGGGAATAGGAGATGGCGAGCAGACTCAGGACATCCTCGACGCCGGACCGATATCGCCGGCAATCAGCATGACGAGGAAAAATTCGGGAGCCAAAAGGCCCCCGAATTGCAGATTTCAGATCGGAACGTCGTGACGATCACTTCATCGTCGGCATGACGAATTCAGCGCCGCTCTTGATGCCCGAGGGCCAGCGGGCAGTGACGGTCTTGGTCTTCGTCCAGAACTTGATCGAATCCGTGCCATGCTGGTTGAGGTCGCCGAAGCTCGAGGCCTTCCAGCCGCCGAAGGAGTGATAGGCGAGCGGAACCGGGATCGGAACGTTGATGCCGATCATGCCGATATTGATGCGCGATGCGAAATCGCGGGCGGCATCGCCGTCACGGGTGTAGATGGCGACACCGTTGCCATATTCGTGCTTCATCGGCAGCGACAGCGCATCCTCGTAGTTCGCGGCGCGAACGACGGAAAGGACAGGTCCGAAGATCTCGGTCTTGTAGATATCCATCTCGGGCGTGACATGATCGAACAGGCAGCCGCCGACGAAATAGCCGTCTTCATAACCCTGGAGCTTGAAATCGCGGCCGTCGACGACGAGTTTGGCACCTTCCTCGATGCCGCGGTCGATCAGGCCGCGAACACGGGTATAGGCTTCCTTGGTGACCAGCGGGCCCATGTCGGCCTTGTCGTCGGTATAGGGGCCAATGCGCAGGGACTCGATCTTCGGCGTCAGCTTCTCGACGAGGCGGTTGGCGGTCTCCTCGCCGACCGGAACGGCAACCGAGATCGCCATGCAGCGCTCGCCGGCCGAACCGTAGCCTGCGCCCATCAGCGCGTTGACGGCCTGATCCAGGTCTGCATCCGGCATGATGATCATGTGGTTCTTGGCGCCGCCGAAGCACTGGGCGCGCTTGCCGTTCATCGCCGCGGTGCCATAGACGTAGCGGGCGATCGGCGTCGAGCCGACGAAGGAGACGGCGCCGATATCGGGATCGGTGAGGATCGCGTCGACCGCACCCTTGTCGCCGTTGACGACGTTGAGGATGCCGGCGGGCAGACCGGCCTCGATCATCAGTTCGGCTAGGCGGATCGGCAGGGAGGGATCACGCTCGGATGGCTTCAGGATAAAGGCGTTGCCGCAGGCGATCGCCGGCGCAAACATCCACATCGGGATCATGCCGGGGAAATTGAAGGGGGTGATGCCGGCGCCGATGCCGACCGGCTGGCGGATCGAATACATGTCGATCGCCGGCCCGGCGCCCTCGGTGAACTCGCCCTTGGCGAGATGGGGAATGCCGCAGACGAATTCGCAGACTTCGAGGCCGCGAATGACGTCGCCCTTGGCATCCTCGATCGTCTTGCCGTGCTCCTTGGAGAGGATTTCGGCAAGTTCGTCCATGTGCTTGTTCAGGAGTTCGACGAATTTGAAGAAGACGCGGGCGCGGCGCTGCGGATTGGTGGCAGCCCATTTCGGCTGCGCAGCCTTGGCGTTTTCGACGGCGGCGCGCAGTTCGTCGACGCTTGCGAGTGCGACGGTCGCCTGCACTTCGCCTGTCGCCGGATTGTAAACATTGCTCACGCGGCCGCTGGTGCCGGCAACCTGCTTGCCGCCGATGAAATGACCGATCTCACGCATGGGTGTTCCTCCTGTTTTTCGATGACCGACAATCGCACTTCAATTTGCACAAATCAATGCGCTGATATAAGCAACCGTTGTGCGCAAATTATAGCCCTATCGTCGCATCAGGCGCTGCGGCTGCTTCCAAACTTGGCCCTGCACGCCAACAAGTCAAACGCCGACAAGTCAACCCCTGGGGGAGGTCAAACCGATGAGCCGGAAACCCATCGTCAGAATGGCGGAACTGGAGATCGATCCGGACACGCTTGAAACCTATCGCGCCTTGCTCACGGAAGAAATCGAAGCATCCCTAGCGCTGGAAGACGGTGTCCTTTCCCTGAGCGCTGTTTCCATCAGGGACAGCCCAAACCGAATCCGTATCCTTGAAGTCTACGCCGACCAAGAAGCATACGAGGCCCATCTGCGGACACCACATTTCCTCAAGTACAAGAACCAGACGGCGCAGATGGTCACATCGCTGACGCTTGTCGAGGTCGATCCGATCGCAATGCGTGCCAAGCCATGAACTGGGACGATGTTCGGATTTTCCTTGCCGTCGCCCGCACCGGGCAGATCCTTGCCGCCTCGAAGCGGCTGGGGCTCAATCACGCCACGCTCTCACGTCGACTGACTTCGCTGGAAGTGGCGCTGAAGACGCGGCTTTTCATCCGTCGCACAAACGGCTGCGAGCTGACGGCCGAAGGAGAAATGTTCCTGGCATCCGCGGAGCGGATGGAAACGGAAATGCTCGCAGCACAGGCCAGCCTCGGCCATACAGATACGGCAATTGCCGGGACTGTGCGCGTCGGCGCGCCTGATGGGTTCGGCGTTTCCTTTCTTGCGCCGCGCATGGGCAGACTGATCGAGCGCCATCCGGAGCTGAAGATCCAGCTCGTGCCGGTGCCGCGCTCTTTCTCGCTGTCGCAGCGCGAGGCGGATATCGCCATCACGCTGGAGCGGCCCGAACAAGGCCGGCTCGTCTCCTCCAAGCTCACCGACTACACGCTCGGTCTCTATGCCTCACGCGACTACCTCGCCTCCCGGGGCACGCCAGGCGATATCGACGCGCTGAAGGCGCATCCGCGCATCGGTTACGTCGAAGACCTGATCTTCACCGCCTCGCTGAATTTCTCCGGCGAGGTGATGCGGAGTTGGGATGCAAGCTTCGAAATTTCGACGGCGATCGGGCAGACGGAAGCGGTGCGATCAGGCGCCGGGATCGGCATCCTGCACGATTATATCGCCCGGCAGTATCCGGAACTCCAGCGCATCCTGCCGGAGGTTTCGATCCGCCGCGCTTACTGGACGACCTATCACGAAACGGCGCGCGACCTCATGCGCGTCAGGAGCGTCGCCGATTTTCTGCAGGAACTCGTCAGCGCCGAACGGCACATCTTTCTTTAAGCTTCCAAGCGTGTTTTGCCGGTTCGTCGTTTTCGTCGGGATTGGGAACCGGCGCCTCGTCAGGCAGCCGGTCAGGCTCCGGCTCCTTGATCGGAGGCACCGGCTTCCAGCCGGGCCCGGGCATTGGCGGCTGATCGGGAATGGGTTCGTTGGGCACGGACATGACCGCCTCCCTTTGATGATTTCAATTTACGCGATGTTCGGGGCTATTTGTCCGGCTTCAGCGATTCGGCAGCGCGCATCGGCATGCTGTCGATAATGGCGAAGAGCTCGCCATCGGTAATCGGCTCGCTGGCCTTGAGCTTCACGGTGCCGTCCTTGCCGAGAAGGAAAGCGGCGAATTCGCCGACCTCCGGCGCCTCGAGATCGCGGCGGATCGCTTCGCCGTCGAGGCCGTCAGCTGCACCGAAGAGTGGTCGAACGCCGGCACCCGAAATCTTCAGCACGACCAGGTTACGCTCATCGAGCGCCGAGCGATCGGCCAGCAGGTGATTTTCCTGCCGGGCGGCGCGGGAATTATCCCTGTCGGCAAAAACAACGAAGACGCGGTTCTTCCACTGAAACTGGGCGAGACTTTCGGCAGGCGCATAAGCGCTGTTAGTCTCGTCGATCTTCGTCGCACCGTAGAGAAGAGTTTTCGACATGCGTATTCTCCCGTCAACTGGAGAACGGCCCGAGACGGCGCGGGTTCCATCGAAACGTCAGGGAACCGTATTTTTGGTTTCACTTCCCAAATTCATCAGTGAGATCCGTTTAAATGCCATTCACACCGATGCCACGGCCACGACTGACAGCCCGCTGGCGCCGTTCCGAGATGATCTGTTCGCTGCTTTCCATGCGCACCGTCCGCTGCAGGACCTTCAACCTGTCCTGCATCGCCTCGAAGGCGCTGCGCTGCGCTTGTGGCACACGGTTGATGAG
>NZ_JBFTZZ010000052.1:0-20614 GCF_056406515.1 Rhizobium sp. P1_B8
CAACGCTGTGGTTTGAAACCTTGATCAAGCCGTTGTTCGGCGGGGAGCCTGACGTCGCCGTGATCGAAGATGCGAAGACGAGTTTTCGACTCCATGGTCGCGTGCTCGACGATCATTTGGCCAAGAACAGCGTCGCCGTCGGGAAGACACTGACTGTGGCAGACTTCGCATTGGCGGGTGCACTTCCTTTTGCAACCGCCGCCGGGATTCCAGTCGCCGAGTTTCGGCATATCCAAACGTGGTACGGACGGCTTGAAGAACTGGATGCGTGGCGAAACCCTTTCCCGGCCTAAGAGGGCATGGGCGAAGGCCCCTTTTGCCAGGGTGAAAGGCGTTGGCGGCACTCCTCCTTTGTCGCCGAGGCTACATCGATCCGGCCAGGCAAGTTCAGCGATCGACCCCTCTTCGACGCTGAAGATGGCAGCTCATGCATTCGCAGGGCGCCAATGCGGATAGGTGCCATAGCCGGTGAGCGCACCCTCGGCATGCGGTCCGGTTCAGATGCGGCGAACAGACGAGCCTCTTCTCCATAGGATCGCTTTGTGCCTATATTGCCGCTGCGCTGAGCACACCACGCCGCAACCGGCCGCGGTTGCCGCATCGCGTTCTGGTCATTGCCAAACCGGCGGGTACAGTTTGTCGTGAGCGCTACAAGGTACTTGCTGATCTTGCCGCTGATGGCGGTCTTCGCCTACGTGGCGCTTGTGGGTCTGATCTATCTGTCTCAGCGAGCCCTGCTTTACCCCGGAGCCGGCGCCACACCTGTTCCGGAGCACGCGAGTTGGGGCGAGACGGTCCACATCCAGACGCACGACGGAGAGATGCTTCAGGGACTGTACAGCCAGGGCGACAGCGACAAGCCCTGCGTGCTCCTCTTTTTCGGAAACGGTGACCGCCTCGACAATTACGCGTTTCTCGCCCAGGCGCTGACCACACGGAGGATTGGATTGCTGGCGATTTCCTATCGCGGCTATCCCGGATCGACCGGCTCACCCAGCGAGCAGGGCCTGCTGACAGACGGGATCGCCGCGTTCGACTGGCTTTCGGCACACGGCGGAAGCGAGATCATTGTGCTCGGCCGGTCACTTGGCACTGGCGTCGCCGTGAATACCGCCGCGAAGAGGCCGGCCGCGGGCGTCATTCTGGTGTCTCCGTACCTGTCGGTACTGTCGGTTGCGCAGACGCATTATCCGTTCCTCCCGGTCGAGGTTCTTCTCAAGGATCCCTTTCGCTCGGACCTCAACATAGGCAAAGTAGGACAACCGAAGTTATTCCTCCACGGCCGGCTTGACGATAGCATCCCGCTTTCTTCAGGGCAGGCGTTGTACCGCATCGCACCCGAGCCCAAGCGGATGTTGATCTATGACGGTGCGGGTCACAACGATATCTTGAACGACAGAATGGTCGGTGACGTCATCCGTTTTGTGGAAGCGCTGAAAGGAAACCGGCCCTAAATCCCGTCACGGACGGGAGCGGTTTCCCGGTCCTAGTGGGAGGCAATGCCCGGGAGCGGCTCGCGAGGCGACCAGAGTGGATCCTCGGATCAGGCCCCGAGGAGGACGGAGCACGCGGTGGCGTCTGCAGCAGGAACAGCGACGTATCCCCACATAATCGGGTGCCATCAACACCGATTTTTGCCCGGCAATTTCGCCCATGAAGGCCTCGCCGAGGTCTCGAACACGCGTTTTCAGTGTCCAGCCACCGCTTCTGCCGCCGCAGCGCCGGAAACATCCTTTGCCACCTCTGATATCAACGACCTCAGCCACCGATGAGCCGGGTCGTTTCGATAGCGGACATGCCATGCCAGCTCTACCGGAAAGCTGCCGAGATCGACCGGTGCGGGCAGGACTTTGAGACGCGGGTCGCGGGCAAGGCGCTGACAGATCAGCCGGGGCAGTGTCGCGCAATAGTCAGTGACGGCCACCATTTCCGGGACCGCCAGGAAATGGGTGACGGAGACCGAGACGTCGCGCCGGAGACCGGCCTGCTGCAGCATCTGGAACAGGCCGACGCGCATCCGGCCGGGCGGAAGCACGTTGACATGCCGCATCCGCTGATACTGTTCCTCGGAGATGCTTTCGGCGATCTCGGGATGATCGCTGCGCACGACGCAGGCCAATCCATCATCCATGAGATGCTGCACGACCATGTTATCAGGCGGCTCGACGATCCTGCCGAGCACCATTTCCGTCGCCCCTGAAATCGCGCCGGTCTCGGACAGATCATTGCCGAAGGGCGTCAGGCGAAGCCTGATCCCGGGAGCGCATTCGCGCAGCCGCGCCACGATCACCGGCATCAGGACAAACTCGACGTAGCTGTTGGGGGCGATGGTGAACTGCCGTGTCGCCCGCGCCGGATCGAACGCCTGCTGACCGAGAATGACGTCATCCAGGCTCGCCAGGGCCCCGCGGATCACTGGAGCAAGGGCCTGCGCCATTTCAGTCGGCTTCATGCCATAGCGCTCGCGGATGAACAGCGGATCGCGCAGCGTCTCGCGAAGGCGGTTCAACGCATTCGAGACGGCCGGCTGCGTCATGCCCAGTTGTTCGGCTGCGCGCGTGACATTGCGCTCTTCCATGAGCGCCACGAAGACAGGGAGAAGGTTGAGGTCATATTTCATCCAGATATATTGCCGAACGCATACCTGAAATCAAAGAAATAAATTTCCGGAATGAGAATGGCCGAGGCATGATCCCCTCATCGACAGCAACCGATCACATCTGTCTCGAAAGGATCTCCAGATGAAAATCCTCATGGTTCTCACCTCGCACGACCAACTGGGCGACACCGGCCGGAAGACCGGCTTCTGGCTCGAAGAGTTTGCCGCCCCCTATTATGCCTTCCTCGAAGCCGGCGCCGACGTCACCGTCGTATCGCCCAAGGGCGGACAGCCGCCTCTCGACCCGAAGAGCGACGAACCGAGCTTCCAGACCGAGCAGACCCGTCGCTTCCATGCCGACCCGGATGCCCAGGCCGTGCTCGCCTCGACCGTAAAGCTCGCTTCGGTCTCCCATGAAGATTACGACGCCGTGTTTTATCCGGGTGGCCATGGCCCGCTTTGGGATCTGGCGGAAGACAAGAATTCGATCGCCCTCATCGAATCGCTCTATCAGGCCGGCAAGCCCGTCGCCTTTGTCTGCCACGCACCGGGTGTGCTGCGCCACGTCAAGGCTGCCGACGGCACGCCGCTGGTTCAGGGCAGACAAGTCACCGGCTTCAAGAACTCCGAGGAAGACGGCGTCGGTCTGACCCAGGTGGTGCCGTTCCTGGTCGAGGACATGTTGAAGGAGAATGGCGGCATCTATTCCAGCGGCGACGACTGGTCGTCCTATGCCGTCCAGGACGGCCTGCTGATCACCGGGCAGAATCCCGGTTCATCGGTGGAGACCGCCGGCATTCTGCTCGCGGCCGTGACGGCGGCAAAGGCCGCCTGACACACGGCGGCTGGTCGGGGATCAACCCATGACCAGCCGCTTTGTTATTCGCGTTGCGGCCATACTCAGAGCTTTCCCTTGCCAGCAGTTCGCGGTCCGCTGGAGACCTGCCCCGGCGCGCTTTATCGCGCGTATGATCGGCGGCCCGCTGTTTTATCTGGACCCGCCCTATTGGGATGGACGCGCAACGAGAGTTTCTCCATGGAACTGCAGGCTGCACAGCAGGCACGATCTCTCACCCAACCGGATTATTGAAATCACCGGTCCGGTCTATATTTGAGCAGACTTCGGCGACGCCACGCGAACTAGTCGTGGAATGGGCTCGATCTTCGCGACGAATTCTCTTTTTTAAAGATCATGCCCGAGGCAAGCAGATGTGGCGGTGTGTCGTCGGATGACGCTTGAAAGTCAACGGCATGCGCAAAACAATGGCAGTCGGCCTTGCCGCCTTGATCGCCATGTACTTTCTCGGCGGCATGAGCGCGAGACATGAGATCTTTCCTTGGCCACAACTTTCCGCGCTGAGGACAATGGTTGGCGGAGAGAAGGCGGCGGCTCCAAGCCGTTATGCTTTCGACGACAAGGAACGACTCATCGGGGATGAATCAAAAACGCTTGTGACCTGCCCGACTCAAACTGACCGAACTGCTGTCTTACTCGTTCTTGGTCAATCGAACGCGGCCAACGACGGTGGACAACGGCACAGGTCGAATTATGGCGCTCGCGTTGTAAACGCCTTTGACAAACGGTGCTTCATCGCCGCCTCGCCACTTCTTGGATCGACCGATACCAAGGGAGAGTACTGGACGCTTCTTGGGAACAATTTGATCGCATCGGGACAAAATGACAGCGTTATCCTCGCACCTCTCGCATATTCCGGATCTGAGGTCGCACGATGGGCGAAAGGTGGTGACCTCAATCCTGTGCTGGTCGATACCGTGAAACAACTTCAGGATTCCGGTTATCGGATAACGAGCGTCCTCTGGGTGCAAGGAGAGAAGGACCTCGTTATCGGCACCACTGCGGAGACCTATCAGGAATATTTCATGTCGATGGTTGACACGTTGCGTCAGCACGGCGTCGAAGCACCCGTCTACATTTCGATCGCATCGAAATGCCTCGAACCGAGCAACGGCGGCTTCAAGGAGCATATTCCGGACAATGCGATAGTACGGGCGCAACTGGCCCTGTCAAAAAGCGGCCACGGTATCCGAGAGGGCGTAAATTCTGACGCGTTGCTCGATGGAGACGACCGCTACGACGATTGCCATATCGGGGGCACAGGCGCGGAGAAAATGTCGGAGGCCTGGTTGAACCTTCTGCGCGGCGATCGCCGCCTGGAAACCTCGGGATAGTCTTCCTAGAACCGGTTTTCGCGCCTTCGCGAGCTCGGCCTCGGGCTCTGTCCGGTATTCGACACCTTGTCACTATCGGCCGGTGATAACAGCGCTTTGCCGGCGTCTCCGACGAGCTCCGCGTCGCATGATTCAGGGAGCGTGCATCGGCTCCTATGAGATGACGAGGGCGGAGAATGCCTTCGCCGGGAGCCTCCTTCGAAGAAAGCTGCCCTGCTCATGCATAATTCCTCGAATCAAAGTCGATTTTAGAGTAAAATCGATCAGTTTACCTAGAGGGCTGAAACGTCCTTGCGCGCCGACTTCGGCGCGCGGTGCTGTAGAAGGAAAGATGAGCCAATGAAAAGGTTAGCAATCGTTACCCTGTCGCTGGTGACGGCGCTGACGAGCGTCCCGCCGGCCATGGCGTTTCCCACCGTTGCCGTGCCGAACATCGAAGGCGCACAGGCGCAGCCGGTCCAGTACAGACATCACGGCGGCGGCCATGGCGGCTACTACCGGCATGGCGGCTACTACGGGCATGGACACCACGGTAGTAACAACGGCTGGGCCTGGGGACTCGGCGGGCTCGCGGCCGGCGCAATCATCGGCGGAATGCTGGCGCAGCCGTATTACGGCCAAGGCTACTACGGTCAAGGCTACTACGGTCAGGGCTACTACAATCGGGGTTACTACGGCCAGGGCTATTACGGATCCGCCTATTACGGTGCTCCGCGCTACTACGGGTCGACCCTGTACCGTCCGCGCTATTACCGCCAGGCCTATTATGGCGGCAACGGACATACGAGCTGGTGCTATGCGCGCTACCGGTCTTACCGGGCCTACGACGACACGTTCCAGCCCTATTACGGTCCGCGGCGGGCGTGCGTCTCGCCCTACTAAGGCATGTCGCGCAAAAGTGCGCAGCGGTTTTGCGACAACGACATGCGTAAAAACAAAGACCTAAAGCGCGACAAGCGAATCTGAAAGATCGCGACGCGCTTTAGCAGTTTAATTCAGAACAGGATTTCAGATCTGAGGCCGACCCGGCCTCAAATCATCCAGTTCTAGCGGAAACCGCCGCTGGCGGCCAATCGTTCGCCGGTCAGCCAGCGGGCATCGTCGGAAGCGAGGAAGACAGCGACACCGGCGATATCGTCCGGCTGGCCGGTGCGGCCGAGCGGCGTCTGGGCCACCAAAGCCTGCTCGAAATCCGAGCCGATGACGCCGGCGGAGTGCGTGCCCTCGGTCTCCACGATCCCCGGCAGGATGGCGTTGACGCGGATCTTGCGCGGGCCCAGTTCCTTGGCAAGCACGCTATTGATGCCCTCCACGGCGCCCTTCGTGCCCGTGTAGACTGAAGAGTCTGGCGGCGCCAGGCTGGTGACCACCGACGAGATGTTGATGATGCTGCCGCCCTCGCCGAGATGCTTGGCCGCGGCCTGGGTGGTCAGCAGAACGCCCAGAACATTCACGTCGAACATGCGACGATACTGTTCCTCGGTCACCTCACCGATTGGTGCGAATTCATAGACGCCGGAATTGTTGACCAGTACGTCGAGCTTGCCGAACTCCCTGACCGCAGCATCGACCAGTCCCTGGGCCTCGCCGGCTTTCGAAACATCGCCCTGCACCGCGATGGCTTTGCCACCGGCCGCACCGATCGCCTCAACGACGGCGTCCGCGCCCGCCTTGCTCGAAGCGTAGTTGACCACCACTTGCGCACCCTCTGCTGCGAGTGCCTTGGCAATCGCAGCGCCAATGCCTTTGGAGGCGCCCGTCACCACAGCGACCTTTCCTGTGAGCTTAGCCATTTCTCGTTCCTTCCGATCTGGACAGCCGCCGGGATTGGCTAGCTTGTTCCATAGTTCGGAAATTCGGAACTGTTGATCTCATTGTCAAGGGACGCTATATAAAATTCATGAGACCGCTCTTTCACCCAGCCTTGGAGGACATCAAGCCCGAGGCGATCCTCTATGCGCTGTCCGATCCGGAGCGCGTTACCATTTATGCAAAGCTTGCCGGCGCCAGCAGTGGCGGGACGTGCTCTGCGCTTGCCGATCTCGGCGACCGCGTCATTCCAAAGTCGTCGCTGTCCAACCATTTCAAGGTGCTGCGCGAGTCCGGGTTGATCATCAGCGAGCGCCAGGGTGTGGAGATGCGGAATCAAACGCGCTGCACCGAGCTGGACGAACGCTTCCCGGGCCTGATCAAGGCCATTCTGACGGCTTACGGCCAGCCTCCCGGGCAGCCGAAGACGGACTGATCGCCCCTAGAGCAGCATAGTCCAGTCTAAGCAAAACTCGTCCTGGGGCAATGATCGCTTGTGGCGCGATCCGGTCTTAATCGCTCGGCTGTCGTGCCCGAAGTATCCCGCTCACTGTTCCGTCCCCAACAAGCCGTAAGATTTGGTGGGCCCATGCTGGTCGTCGTTTAGAGAGCAAATTCGGATGCGCCACACTCTGTCACTACCCCGCTGCCAGACGGCCAGGGAATTTCCTCGAACTTTCCCCCCGTCCTCGGAGTATGCATTGAGGGTCCACGCTGTGTCATTCGATCCTCCCGATTGGAGAACTTGCAACTTCTTGTCCGGCACTCCCCCATGGGTCCACTCTTGGTGAAGCGCCTCTATCGCTTCGCGGCCAAAAGCAGGAGCCGCGTAGGGCGAATACAACTGAGCATCGAGAGTGAACATTGCGGCGCAAGCCGCCGCGTCCCCTGCCCGATAAGAGGCTGTCATGCGATCCATCAAATCTTGAAAATCCGGCAACGGATCCATAAAGCGAGCCCAAACCTTAAATGAACGAAACACATCATACCATCGTTTCGAACCGACCAAAGCTGTTTGGCCTTGGTCTGCTGTTGGCGCAAACCTGCCGCAGTTGGTCCATTCCTTGACCGATGGCTGTGCGACCGTCAGGCCAGCGCCTGTGACCGCAGCCAGTCCTGAAGCTTGTCCACCGCTTCGGACTTCCGATATCGCGGCTTCACCAGATAGAAGTGCGAGCGCGCCCTGAGGGCGCCGTCGAAGACTTGCCTCAGCCTGCCCGCCTCGATGTCGGTCGAGACGAAAGCGCGGGTCGCCACGGCGATGCCCTGTCCGGCGATGGCAGCTTCGATCGCGTGCGATGTCTGTGAGAAGCTGATGCCCCGAAACAGCGTGGGATCACCGCCGCCGAGGAAGCGATCGATATATTCGGGCCAGGAATTATGGGCATCGTGAAGCAGCGTGTAGTTCGAGAGTTCTTCCGCGTTGTTGGGCTCGGCGCCCTCGGCGACGAGGCTTGGATTGCAGACGGCAATGATCTCCTGCTCGAACAGCAGCTCGGCGGCGAGGCCGGGACCGAAGGGAGGGCTGCCATATCGGACGGCGAGATCGACGCCGTCGACCTGGAAGCTGGAAATGCGGTCCGTCGCCAGGATGTGGAGATCGAGATCGGGATGTCTCGAGGTGAAATCCGGAAGACGCGGGATCAGCCATCTCGAGGCGAAGGTCGGTGTCGTGCTGACCACCAGTTTGACCGGCTGAGGCTTCAGGTTCGCCGTCGCGTTTGCGAGCAGTTCGAAGGCGCGCCTGACGTCGGCGACGTAGCTTCGCCCCTCGCCGGTCAGCGCCAATGACTTCGGCAGGCGCTCGAACAATGTCACCCCGAGTTCCGCCTCAAGCCCCCGCACGTGCTGGGCAACAGCTCCCTGGGTGACGCCGAGCTCTTCGGCCGCCAGCCGGAAGTTCAGATGACGTGCCGCCACGTCGAAGGCCTTGAGGCCGTTGAGGGAGGGAAGATTGCCGATGGACATGGACACTCGATAGTTTTTCTACTGCGACATGTCACGAAAACTGGTTCGCTCTCGCTTGAAGCCCATGGTATTCGAAGGATCAGAGCCCGGCAATGGGTGCAAAATCTGGCAGGGAGAGCGACGATGGCAGTAGAAAAGGTAGCGATCATTACGGCTGGCGGCAGTGGCATGGGTGCGGAAGCCGCGAGGCGGCTTGCGGCCGATGGCTTCAAGATCGCCATCCTGTCCTCATCAGGCAAGGGCGAGGCGCTTGCCACCGAACTGGGCGGCATCGGCGTCACCGGCTCGAACCAATCCAACGACGACCTCAAGCGCCTGGTCGACGCATGCATGGAAAAGTGGGGTCGCATCGACGCTCTCGTCAACAGCGCAGGTCACGGTCCCCGTGCGCCGATCACCGAGGTCACCGACGAACAGTGGCATACCGGCCTCGACGTCTATCTGATGAACGTCATCCGTTCGGTTCGCCTCGTCACGCCGATCATGCAGGCGCAGAAGTCGGGCGCAATCGTCAATATCTCCACCGCCTGGGTGGCTGAACCGTCGGCGATGTTCCCGACCTCGGCCGTCTTCCGCGCCGGGCTCGCCGCCTACACCAAGATTTACGCCGATACCTATGCAGGCGACGGCATCCGCATCAACAACGTGCTGCCAGGCTGGATCGACAGCCTGCCGGCGACGGAGGAGCGCCGCGACAGCGTGCCGATGAAGCGCTACGGCACCAGCGCCGAAGTGGCCGCGACGATTTCCTTCCTCGTTTCCGAAGGGGCGGGCTATATCACCGGCCAGAGCCTCAAGATCGACGGCGGCCTTACCCGGTCCGTCTGACAGTACCGTTTTCAACGCCAAGGAGAACAGCGATGTGCTGCGACTACGTCAAGGCCGGCGAGATAAGAGACGCCGAGGCGGAGGCGAGACAGTGACCCTCGCCGAGGTCGATGCATCGGCCTGGGCCGAGCTGGAAGGTGCTGTCGCCGATCCTCAGTCGGCCTTCC
This sequence comes from Rhizobium sp. P1_B8, assembly GCF_056406515.1. Taxonomy (NCBI): domain Bacteria; kingdom Pseudomonadati; phylum Pseudomonadota; class Alphaproteobacteria; order Hyphomicrobiales; family Rhizobiaceae; genus Rhizobium; species Rhizobium sp. P1_B8. Next base: position 9,562 of record NZ_JBFTZZ010000052.1, read on the forward strand.
GCTACCTGAACCTATGCTCGGTCGATGCCGGCGGCCGGCCGCAAGCCCGCATGGTGGTGCTGCGGCGCGCGGATGCGGCGCGACGCGTCCTGGAAATCCATACGGATGTCAGAAGCCCGAAATGGCAGGAAATATCGGCCAACCCTCGGGTCACCCTCCTCGGCTATGGCCCGCAGCCGAAAGTGCAGCTTCGCCTTCAGGGATCGGCCGAACTCCATGGACCGGCAAGCGAACGCGCGACTGAAGCCTGGAGCCTGCTGCCGCGATCGACGCGCAGTACCTATATGGGTGGGCCGCCGGGCGACGAAATCGGCGAGCAGCCGGCAAGCGAGGCAGCGGACGCAGACGCCGATGGATGGGCCTTCTTCGGGGTGCTGATATTTCAAGCCGAGACGCTGGACTGGTTCCAGCTGCGCCACGCCGACAACCGACGCGCCGTGTTTGCCTACGACAATCTGGGCACGCTGACCTCCTCCCGCTGGGTCAATCCGTGAACGCCGGACGACCACGCGTGAGCGCGCGAAAACGCGATGAAGGCGGCCGGTTTGCGGGCCGCCTCCTGTTTGATCAGGCCGTGCGTCTGACCATTCTCGCAATGGCTATCAGGATGCAGGCTCCGATGAAGCCCGCGATCAGATAACCCAGCCAGCCGCCAAGGGCGACGCCGAAGAGCGACAGGATAAAGTTGGCGACGATGGCGCCGACAATACCGAGAACGATGTTCATCAGCACGCCCATGTTGCTCTTCATGAGCATTTCGGCGAGCCAGCCGGCAATGCCGCCGATGATGATTGCGGCGATCCAGCCGATACCTGCACTTTCCATAGCAATTCCCCATTGTGAATGATTGAGCGGCCGGCGCCGGCTATCATGTCTCGCCGATCGAGCTAAACCGATGGCCAAGCGACAACACTATAACCCTCCGCCGCGCCAGTTGGTTCCATAAGCCCGCGCCCCAAAGCGGTCGTGTGCCCCGCGTGATCTGGTTCAGGTCACCTGTCGGCCGCCGGCCAATCATTCGCAGGCTCCTCTATGACGGCAACGTCGTCGTCCGCAGGGTCGGGATCGCGCTCAAGGGCTGCGCGCAGATTGCCGATCTCCTTGATGATCGCATCGAAGACGTCCTGCTGCCTGGCCCCGGCCACAACGCAGTCGTCGACGAGATACTCCAGCTTCGCGCGAAGCCCGACCTTCCAATTATTCTTGCTCATACCTTCTCCTCCTCTGATCGATCCACGCGGAGCATGGCCGCTCGCGCGTTCCACCCGCTTTGATGGGCAGGCGGCGCGATGAGGTCGCGGCGAACGGGTAAGGTGCTCTCCTGGCGTTTCCGCCCGCACCGAGAAATCGGAAAAACCGGTGCGTTCACCATCTCCGTCACGTCCGATTGGCACGCCGCGACCTCGGCGGATTAACCGATAGCCGCAGCAACGGTTCCGCCCTGCCTGGACTCTTTGCGTCCGTGAAACCGTCTCGCCTTCACCTCTAGAGCCGATATGCAAGTCCGGCATTGATTTCGAGCCCGAGACCATGCCAAGGCAATCCCTAAAGTCCGCGGCTTCCCGGTCCAGCCCGGCATATTTCCCGCTGTGCGCGCGGCGGATTTGCGCCAATGGCAGACATTGCCGGCATCGCAAAACCGTCTATTCTGCGAGGTTGCAAAAGTCAGGAAAACAAGTGTCGCTTTCATCGGGATTTTCGCGACAAAAGAGAACCACGATATGGAATCGATTATCGAGATTGGGACCATAAAGGATGTTGAGTCGTGGGCGGAGCTTCGCGTTGCGCTGTGGCCGCATCACTCGCTCGAAGATCATCAAGCTGAGTTGGGCCGGGCGTTTCTTTCAGAAAGTGGAGAAGCCATCGCGTTCATCGCTCGAAATGCTGCGAATGAAGCTGTCAGGTTTGCTGAGGCCACTTTGCGACATGATTATGTGAATGGATGCAGCAGCTCGCCCGTTCTATTCCTCGAAGGGATTTTTGTCCGGCCCGTTGACAGGCGAAAGGGTATCGCACGATCGCTTTGCAATGCCGTTGCCGATTGGGGAAAGTCGCTTGGGTGTGTTGAGTTTGGCTCTGACGCGCCGCTTGAGAATTCAGCCAGCCACGCGCTCCATACCGCTTTAGGATTTGAGGAGACACAGCGCGTCGTGTTCTTCCGAAAGCCGCTGTAGGCCGGTGTTGCCCTTCCACGAGGATGGTTCGCCGCACACATCCTGACTTTTGCGACACTCCGGTCTTTCCTGAAAGCGTTCGAGGATTCTCGCCGCAAAACTCTGTCGCAAAAATCGTTGAAAAACTCGATGGATTAGCCGTTCATCTGGCCGTTTCGGCCCTTTTACTCAGCGAGTTCTCGTCCACGCTACGCTTATGAAATCGAAGCGCGTGACCCGGCAAGGTAGCGATGCCGATTGGCTTGCAGCTCGGCATGCGATCGCGCGACGGGGAAATGTTTAATTATAGACTCCGCTCATGGAAGCCAGCGCTGCACACGTTCAGTTGATCCGTCAAACGTTGCCTTGAAGACCGATGACGCAAGCACAGCACGCAAGTGAAGGATATCGGGTCCGATATTTCGGAAACCGTGTTTCCGTCGAGCGGGTATAATGAGGGAATGGTCGCCAGTTAAAATAAAACGTTCGTCATCGATCCACATCTCCGCTTCACCTGCGACAACGGTAAGTACTTCCTCCACCATATGCCAATGGGTCGGGGCTCCGACGGTTGGCGCTACCCATTGCTCAAATATGCAAAGCTGCCTTGCGCCTTTGCTGGCCGAGACATGCATCTGCGTCTTTACTCCTGCTCGCCAGTCTTCAAATGCTTGGTCCCTATGGGCAATGATCGTCATCAGAACATATCCTTTGGCAATCCAGAGTGGGTGGCCGACCCTTCATAGCAGTCTTCCGGGGGGTCAGTCATTCCTTTGCGACGCACTGGCGCTGCCTGTTTCCCTACCATCGCTGAGCCCGTCCACTCCCGCTACAACAAGAGTGAATCACGGTCCCGAGCGCCGACCAATGGCGGACTTTTTCAACAGTATCGGCCGAAAGCAGCCCCATCGCCCCATCATCATCCAATGGCAAAAGTAAACCGACGACCACAGATCGAGCCTGTGCCGCTCGGCATGTTTTTAGAAAGACCGGCATGGGCCGGCTTTTCCGAGTCCGGCGCTTCAATGTCGACCCCAGCCGTTATTTCACGGCTTCGATCTCGCTCAGCCGCCATTCTTTGGTGAAGAAGGTCTCAAGCGGACTGTAGAGCCGAAGGATCGTGAAGTACCCCTTTCCCGGCATGGTCTGAACCCAGTTCCCGTCTTTGACGCCCTCCGGCTTCTTTGGGCCGTAATACACGATTGTGGAGCCGTCATCCTCGGCGGATGCGGCGGGTGTCGGATAGCTCTGGCTGCCAGCACGCGGATAACGCTGGGGCGTTTGGAGCATCGACCGGGTCTGGTTGTCGTAGAGCGTGAATGACCAGAAAGCGGCTGCGGGAATGTTCGGCGGCAGCGTCACTTTGTAGGTCTTGGCACCATCAAGGTCTTTCTTGTCGGCGTCGAGGAATCCGATGAGATACTGCGAGCCGACGCGTGGAATGCGCATGATCATGCCTGGAGAGTCGAGGGTGTAGGCGTAGTAGAACGCGGTCTTCGAATCGAGGGTCCGCGCTCCGGTCGACGGAAGCGGTTCGAACTTGCCGTCTTTGGTAAATAGTGGCGGGGGCGTCTCGAAGTTGGCGCCACCCTGCCAGAGCATGTTCGTCCATGAGGAGCCCGGATAGTAGCTCCAGCCGTGAGCTTCATTCGGCCGCCAATTCAACACACGCCCTGCCGCGTTTCCGACTTTTGCGGCATCGGTCAGTATCTTCTTCATGCGGTCGTCCGGCTTGAATTCCTTACCCTTCACAATGCCAATCGCCGCCAACTGCCCTGCAAGCTCGGGATTGTAGGAGGTGGCGGGTTCGTCCTGAATATTGGCGTCGATCATCGCGAAGAACGAGTCGTCGGTCGGCGGGATGGTGTTGAACGATTTTCCGCTCGCTTCGACGAATTTCGTCTCGGGAATTGCCGGCCCCACTTCCAGTTTGACGTCGCCCTGGAGCGCGGTCGCGATGCTCGTGCCAATGCCCCCTGGAGTGTAAGGGTATATCTTGAGCGATTTCTTGATCAGCTCGGCAGTGGGCTTCGGGTCGTTGTCGGTCAGAAAGGCCCGCGCCGCATACAGAACGCGGTTTGTCTTCGACCGCGCTACAAAAAAACCACCCTCGGGAAGTGGACCATCATAGGCTGGCGGTACGACCAGATATTTTCCGCCTTCGCCGCGGTCGGGGCCGGGAAAGCCGATGTCGACGACCCATTGAAACCACATATCGTTTATGGTGCCGAGCCCCTTCGGTGGTTGCTCGATCACCATCGGACCCTTCGTCAGATCGACGACTGCCATGTAATAGAGGGTGTCGGCGTTCGGGGTGAGGAACAGCGAATTCGAATCCATCAGTTCCGAATAGATGATGACGGAATTGTCCTCAGCACCCGCACTGATGAAACCCTTACGGATTGCATAGGCAGATGCGCCGCCGTAGCTGTTGAGGTAGGCGTCCAGAGCCCGTGTGAAATCCAGCGTGTCGTAAACCTTGTCGACGGTCTCGGCTGTTGGAGCGCCGTCGTTGAACTCAAGCATCCCGATACGGCTATCGACTTTGTCCGGCGTAACGAGGATTGGCGGCGTCGCGTCGGCTGCAGCGACAGGAATACCACCGAGAATAGTCGATGCCAGCAGCATCATTCCGGGGAGCATGCATTTCATGACACATCCCTTTCATCGATCTCAGAGATTGACGCATTTTCGCCGGCGGGCTTTCGCAGCGAGGCTTCCTGCGCGTCGAGCAAGATTTCAAAATTGGAGCGCATGGGGGAAACCGCAACGGGTAGATTACAGTACCGTGACCGTATCATACAGGTAGCATCCGGTCGCCCGCGGAGTGGATCGCTGTTGCTGGCCGCTCGCCGGAGTAACCACCTGATTTACGTGGGATCAGTCGGCACGGGCTTCAAGGAAAGCGACGCGTGGAGGTTGCGCGCGATGATGGACAAAGCGGTGCCCCGCCCGGACGCTTTGCATCCGTGAAACCGTCTCGCCTTCACCTCTCCAGCACGGCCTATTTCCTATTGCGCGCGCGGCGGCTTCGCGCGAATTGCGGTCATCAGCAAAGAGGGCCCAAAAGTCTTGGTCATGCAGAGCGAACGGGTTCTCGAATTGGCCGATCTACCAGTCTGGTGCAATCTCCACGAGCGGTTGATCCGGGCTTGCGGCTAAGGCGTCCAGTAACTCCAATTCACCGCCGATCACCGCGCGTTTGGGCTGAGGCGCGTCCCGCCAACGGTCCCAACTCGAAGTCTCGCGACCGTTCAGCACATAATGGTCGCGCAGCACGTTGATTTTCACGAACCACAGACCGGTAACGTTGCCATGCCCGAACGAAGCCGGGTCTGCTTTCGCTCGCCGGCATTCCAGCCACGCTTCTCCCGCCGACATGAAGGACTGGCGTGGCACATTGGCCGGAGCGAACGTGATTTGGTTCCTCTGCCGCAGCATCTGATCGATTTGGGGATCGCACAGGCACCATTCTGCAGCGCTGGAGTCCCAGTATTCGCATACCCAGTGATCTTCCCATCCATGGGAGAAATAAGCTGCAAAACCACAGCGCACACGGGCGGGAATTTCCCTGCATCGCAGAAAGGAGCAGAGCATCAGCGCGTAGTCGCGGCAGGTTCCGACAGACCGCTTGTCGGCCGACCGCGCGATGTTGAGAGGCCGTGGATCCCTTCTTAAGACGTCGTCCAAGCGCTCCGCGATCGGCAGTGTCGTTCGCGCCGTCGAATTCAGAATCGTCTCGTCAAGGCCATACTCTGTTATCCAATCAGAATGAACCAAGACGCCTTGAATGATTTGGATTAGAGCGCCAACCTCGGTCGGAAGTACAGCGATTGCACTGGCGTGACGACCTGGATTGGTCATTGCACTATACGGAATCCAGCGATCGACGCCTTCCATGTGTCTCTCCATCACACTGATTGGAGCACAGACTGAGTTGATTTTTGCGTAGTCAGCAAGGTCGGTAGCGGCTCGAGCCGGCACCTCGCTCAAATCTGTTTGATCTGCGGATCTTCGCTGGCGGCGATCCAGAGGGCCGCGTTGAGAGCGGCGGCGCTCAGCAACCGGGCCGCCGCCTCCGGCTCAAGCGGCTTGAGGATGCCTTGGGCGATCAGGCGCTCCACCGTGCTCTTGGTCACCTGCAGACAATTGTTCTGGCTCGACCATTGCGATGGATCGCCCAACACCGCCGGTCCGTCGAGCAGAACGATGCGCTGGACTTCCGGATTGAGCGCCATCTCGATCTGCCCGGCCATCCTCCTGCGCGCCCTATTTCGCCAGCCGATCCGGTCCGAGTTTGTAGGTCAGCTTGTCGATCGTCCCGGTGAAGTGGAACGGCAGCTGGTAGCTGTCGTCCACCGCCGAGCGGGTATCGCTCCCAATGTCGAAGGACTCGTCGATGGCCATGAGAAACGGAATGGTGTGAGGCATCGTCTTTTTAGCAAACTCCTTGCCATCCACCGTCATGATGCCGGTGCCCCCCTTGCCGGGGCCGGGACCGTCATACTTGAAGTCGAACACGACCGTGTGCTTGCCCGGCTCGAGCGCGCTGCCGCCCAACCAGTCTTCGGCCCCCACGCCGCCCTCCCAGCGGTAGCGCTCCAGATCGAGGAGGTTGTAAACGAAGACTGGCTTGCCTTTGAGCAGGTAGAGACCGTAGCCGCCAAAGCGGCCGCCCATGGTCGCAATCATACCTTCCGCGCCGCCTTCGGGGATCGTCACTTCGGCGGTTATCGTGTAGTCCTTGTTCATAATGCTCGGAGCATTGCCCACGGGAATGTTGGCATTCGCGCCCGAGTAGGTCAGCTCCGTTCGGCCGGCGACCGCGCTCGGTCGCGGGGTAATGGCGCGTGTGATGACCGTGTTGTCCAATGGCAAGACCTGGTATTTCGCGGCCTCCGCAATGAAGACCGCCTGCAGTGCCTTTAGCTTGTCAGGATTCTTGGCCGCGAGGTCGTTGTATTGCGAGTAGTCCTCGGTGAGGTTGTAGAGCTCCCACTTGTAATCGTTGACGTCGGGAAGCTTTGAAGCTCCCATGAGCCAAGGCGCGGCGGCCGGCGTCGTGCAGGCATACCAGCCGTCCTGGTAGATGCCGCGGTTGGCGAACATCTCGAAATACTGCGTGTCGCGCTTCGACGGCGCATTGGCATTCGCTTGGTCGAACGTGTAAGCCATGCTGATGCCTTCGATCGGCTTCTGCTTGATCCCGTTGACCACCTCAGGTGCCTTGATGCCCGTGGCCTCCAGGATCGTCGGAACAATGTCGATCACATGATGGAACTGGGTTCGAATGCCGCCCACGTCCTTGACATGGCCGGGCCAGGAAATGGCCACGCCTTGCCGGGTCCCGCCGAAATGCGACGCCACCTGCTTGGTCCACTTGAACGGTGTATCAAACGCCCAAGACCATGCCACCGACATGTGCGGATAGGTCTTGTCGGAACCCCAATCTTCATAATGCAACATCTGCTCGACTTCGGGGAGGGTCAGAATTCCGTTGTAGGCGGTCATCTGGTTAAACGTGCCCTCCAGGGTGCCTTCTGCGCTGGTGCCGTTGTCGCCGCTGATGTAGATGATCAGCGTGTTGTCGAGCTTGCCCATGTCCTCGACCGCCTGGATGACCCGGCCAATCTCATGGTCCGTATAGGCCACATAGCCGGCAAAGTTCTCTGCCTCGCGCGCATAGAGTTTCTTCTGCACCAGGGAAAGCGTCTCCCATTTCGGCAGGTCATCCGGCCAGGGTGTCAATTTCGTGTTTTCCGGGATGACGCCGAGCCGCTTCTGGTTGGCGAAGATTTGCTCGCGCAACTTTTCCCAGCCCATGTCGAACTTGCCTTTGAATTGGTCTCTCCACTCCGCCTTCGGCTGGTGCGGCGAGTGGGTGCCGCCCGGCACGTAGTAGACCAAGAACGGCTGGGCGGGTGCAGCCGCGTTCAGACTGCTCATGTACTTGATGGCCTCGTCCGCCAAGTCGGTGGTGAGGTTGTAGCCGGGCTTGCCAATCCATGGAAAAATCGGGGTCGTGTTTTGATAAAGGTAGGGCGTCCATTGGTCGGTCTCGCCGCCCATGAACCCGTAGAAATACTGGAACCCCATGCCAATCGGCCATTGATCAAAAGGGCCGGCCGCGCTGTACACGTAGGTAGGCGTGTTATGGTTCTTGCCAAACCACGAGGTGGCATAACCGTTCTCTTTGAGGATTTCGCCGATCGTGGCGTTCTCCAGACCGATGACGGAGTCATAACCGGGGTAACCAGTGGACAGTTCGCCGATCACCCCGTAGCCAACCGAGTGGTGGTTGCGGCCGGTGATCAGAGCCGCCCGCGTCGGCGAGCAAAGCGCGGTGGAGTGGAACTGTGTATAGCGCAATCCTGCCTGGGCGACGCGATCCATAGCCGGGGTCGAAACGACACCGCCGAAGGTGCCGGATACGCCATAGCCCTGGTCATCGGTCATGATAAGCAGCACGTTCGGCGCGCCCTTGGGTGGCGCGACCGTCGGTGGCCAGTAAGGCTTGGAATCCATGGCGCTTTCCTTGATCACGCCGCCGAACGGCACCGGCGGCGGCGGAATTTGTTTTCCGTCGATCGTGACGGTCGCGTCGGGCGATCCTGGAGTGCCAGTGATTTGTTGCGCATTTGCGCCGAAACAGCCGATCAGAATTGCCATGATCGCGGTCGATGCCATCGCAGTCGATTTCATCGTTCGGGCTCCTTAAAAGGGACGCTTGCCGAGTGTTTAACTATCGAGGATTTCTTGACGCGGGAGCAACGTAGTTACTGTAGTCTACGGGCGGAATTGGACCTGGCAGGCCGTTGAAGACGTCGCTCGCCCAGGCCCGCCGTGATCGTGATTCACTGTCTCCGGATTGCTTCGGAGAGCGGAATGCGAGGCTTCCTGCGCGTCGAGCAAGATTTCAAAATTGGAGCGCATTGGGGGAACCGCAACGGGTAGGTTACAGTACGATGACCGTCTCATACAGGTAGCATCCGGTCGCCGGCGGAGTGGCGCTATGGGTCCCCAATAGTTGCCGCTGGCACTGCTTCGGCTTTGCCTGCCGACAAAGCTGGAAAGTTGATCGGCACCGACCCGTCGCTGTGGTGGTTATTGCTGCCTGATGCCGGAATAGCCTTGGCCCTTCGCAGATCACAAGCGCTCCACCAGCAGACCTGCCGCCATGGCCTGAAATGCCTCGACCGCCTTCGGCAGCACGCTCTGCGGATCTTCGCTGGCGGCGATCCAGAGGGCGGCATTGAGAGCGGCGCCGCTCAGCAATCGGGCCGCCGCCTCCGGGTCGAGCGGCTTGAGGATGCCTTGGGCGATCAGCCGCTCCACCGTGCTCTTGGTCACCTGCAGGCAATTGTTCTGGCTCGGCCACTGAGAGGGATCCCCCAACACCGCCGGTCCGTCGAGCAGAACGATGCGCTGGACTTCCGGATTGAGCGCCATCTCGATATAGGCCGCACCCTCGGCGAGCAGGCCCTGCCAATCTTTGCCTGCGCGCGCGCCAATCTCTTGAGCGCGCACCGCCATCTCAGTGTCGATCTGATCGACAACTGCCGCCAGCAGCCCGCGCTTGTCCTGGAAGTTGTGGTAAAGCGCACCCCTTGTCAGACCGACGTCGGCCGTCAGCTCATCCATGGATGCTGCAGAGTACCCCTTTTCCGCAAAGGCCTTCCGCGCCGCCGCGATCAATTTGACGCGGTTTTCCTGCATCGTTTCGCTGCGCTTCCTGACCATTCCATCCCTCAATTTCATATACGAAGCGTATATGGACTTGACATGCGCTCGACATGCCGCATATTTCACATACGAACCGTATACCAAATTGGACGCGAGATGTGAAGCTTTCCCTCGTGCTCATCGGTCGTTGTCAACAATGAAGAGAGATCAGAATGACCCAACGCGAAGCAATCTTTCCCGCCAACCGGCACGCCCTTTACGAAGAGCACGGCTATTCCGCCGCGATCCGATCCGGCGATCTGCTGTTTGTATCCGGACAGGTCGGCAGCCGCCCGGACGGAACACCCGAACCCGATTTCGAACGGCAAGTGCGGCTGGCCTTCGAAAACCTGAAGGCCACGCTGAGTGCCGCCGGCTGCACGCTGGATGATATTGTCGATGTCACCAGCTTCCACACCGATCCTGAAAACCAGTTCGGAACGATCATGGCCGTCAAGCAGGAGATTTTCAGCAAGCCACCCTACCCGAACTGGACGGCCCTCGGCGTCAACTGGCTCGCCGGCTTCGACTTCGAGATAAAGGTCATCGCCCGTATTCCTGGAAGTCACTGACATTGCCGGGGCCGCATCCGTCGCCGCACGCAGTGCCGGCAGGAGAGCGGCCCGGCGCTGCCACCCCCTGGGATATTTGACAGAAACACAACTTTAAGAGTTAGAGGATCGGCCTCACACCGAGAGGCTTCCTCAAGCCGCCCGTGGATCGCCGGTTACCCCTCTGTTATTGCCTGCTTACATTGCCTCGGCGCCGCAAAGAATGACCCCGTAGCGCGCCGCTTTGCCATATATTTAGAAAAATCAACCGCATAATCTCTGGGAACAAAGATCTCCCCTGCGTGTTTTGACCGCATGGATCTCATCTGATCCGCAAATGGAGAAAACACACATGAAGAAGATCGTCTTCGCGGCGGCAATTCTCGGCGCGTCTGCCTTTGCAGCCTTTGCCCAAACCACACCCGCTCCATCCAAGGATGGAAATACACCTGCGGTTGCAACCCCGGACAGCAAAAACCCGACTGCGCCCGTTGAGGGCGCCAATAGCTTTACCGAAGCTCAGGCGAAGGATCGCATTGCGGAAGCGGGCTACACCGACGTCAAGGATCTCAAGCTCGATGACAAGGGGATCTGGATGGCCTCCGGCATGAAGGACGGCAAAGCCGT
>NZ_JBFTZZ010000053.1:0-19791 GCF_056406515.1 Rhizobium sp. P1_B8
GCTGGCGGTGCGGCCGGCGGCCTGATCGGCGCCCTCACCGACTCCGGCGTCCCGGAAGATGATGCTCACCTCTATGCCGAAGGTGTCCGCCGCGGCGGCAGCCTGGTCACGGCCAAGGTCGACGATGCCCGCGCGCCCGAGGCGCAGGCCATTCTGCAAGGCTCAAACTGGGTCGACCCGATCGAACGTCGGCGTGCCTATAACGAGCAGGGATGGACCCGGTTCGACGAAACGCTCGATCCATACGCCCCCGAGCAGATCGCCCAGGAGCGCGACCGGTATCGGCGGACCGCCATCTAATCGGGCCTAAGTTCAACCCTCCTCGCACGTCGCAAGGAGGGTTGAAGCGCGATCTCACGCGTCAGTCGGTGGCCTATATCCCTTGCCTCACCCTCGAGTTGGACGCGGGTGGAGCAAAAGCCACCAATGGGCCGCCCTTCGCCTCAAAGCCATTGGGGCTTCAGGTGGTGCCGCTGCGATTTATGAGCGGCGCAGCCCATAAGTGAACGTGGCCCCTAATCCGATTTCCTCCTCCCTTGAACATTCATGGCACAGTCGCATTTGAGTGTGAGCAGGAGGAGGACAAGAAATGGTTGAAATAACAACGCTGTCGGAGGTCACTATCGACGGCAAACTGTCGCTGGGGGCGACGGCTTCCAGCAAGGGTCTGTTCGATTTCTATGGCGACGATCTTCGCGCGTGGTTCCATGCCCAGAGAGCGGCACACGATGCCATCATGGTCGGTGCTGGAACCGTCCTTTCGGATGATCCAGAACTCACGGTGCGTCACGCACCAGGGCCAAATCCGTTGCGGATCGTACCCTCGTCCATGGGCAGGCTGCCGCTTGACGCAAAGCTTTTGAACGACGGCCATCCGACGGTCGTCGTCGTCTCGCGGGCGGCGGAGGAAGCCGATATCGAAGCGCTCAAAAGCAAGCCCAATGTCGAAGTGGTGCGATGTGGCGAACGCCGAGTCGACCTCCCCGGCTTGATGAACATTCTCGATGCTCGCGGGATCAAAAGCATGATCGTCGAAGGCGGAAGTCGCCTGCTGCACAGCCTGCACGAGGCGCGGTTGGTCCACCGGATCGTCATAAAACATATACCCGTTGTCACTGGATCGGCGGACGCCCCGAGCTATATGCGCCCTGACGAATATAGTCGGGCATTCGAATTGTCGAAATGGCGATTGGTCGAATGCTTCACAAAGAGTGGGATAGCCGTGACGATCTACGAGCCTGGAACGGCGCGCACATGACCTTCATCGGAAAGCAAGATCTGCTGGATATTGGAGAACGCCTCGCGGCGCGAGCAGGCGGAAATCCACCTTCGGTATATGATGTTCGCATCGACGCTGAAGCTCTCCGCGACGATGAAGATCCCAGCCTTCGGCGATTTGTCCAACATCAGGCGCTGATGCGCAGTTATCAGGGTCGTTATGTCCTGCTGCCAAGCGCAGCGCCTGTCGGTTCGATCCTGTCGCGGCTACAGAAGCACTACGATCCCCGCGAGATGCTGCGTCTCGACGAAATGCGCGCAAACCTTGAAGACGAACTGGTTGGCCCGCTGGTTGCCGAGGCACGCAACCTTAGCCATCGACAGGATTGCGCCGGGTATGTGGCAAACCTTATACCCAATCTCAAAGCGAACAGGCCGAGCGGCTTCCTTGAGTTTTTGGATGGCTCGAGCAACCGGGATCATTACTACCGGAACTTTCTGCTTCAGTCCTCTGTCGATTTGCTGGCTGAAGCCTCCGCCTCCGCGCTCGGCGTCATCGGCGAATATGGGGAGCCTCAGTCCGCCCTATTCCGCATTCTCATTGATGAATTCGGATACGGGGTCCACAACAAAAAACACAGCGTTCTCTACCGATCAACATTGAGGGGGTTCGGACTCAGCGAAGAATACAATGCCTATTGGTCGTTGTTCGATACTCCGGCTCTGGAGTTGCACAATGTCATCCATTTCATGTTCCAGAGCCCTCGCAATTTGTTTCTTCAAATTGGCTTCCTCCTCTTCGCCGAAGCAAGCTACCAGCGATCCACGGAGGAGCACTTCCGGTATCTCAAGCGCTTCCATCCCGGCGTAGACGCGCATTACTTTGGCGAACATGCGCACATCGACATCCACCATTCCGCAATGGTTGCCGACGAAGTGGTCGCGCCCTTGGTGTCCAAGTACGGTCCCGAGGTCGGCTCAGAGATCGTCGCCGGCGCCGAACTGACGAGACTGGCCTTCGAGCGGTCAGGAGATCATCTGCTGGCCGTGACCTTGGCATTCGAGGCCGCGGTGAAGGCAGGACACGCCGAGTTTGGCATGCCAAAAAATCTGGCCTCGCCTGGTCGCTGCGCGGTGCCCGCGACGGAATGGAATACGGGTTCGGCTCTGCAGATCGGCGGCATTGGTTCTTTGACCGACCCGTCCGCCTTCAAGGTTTTTCCACCGTTGTCGGTCGGACGCGAGGTTGTGCCATGAGTGAGGCGGCAAGCTGGATCGGTCAGGACCTTCCCCCGATCGTCAGGGACGGAACAGAATATTTTCTGCTTTCCTACCAAAGCGCGCTTTACTTGATCCCGAACAGGTGCCCCCACCGTGGAGGGCCGCTCAAATTTGGTTTCATCAATGAGCATAATCAGATTGTCTGCCCCATGCATCATAACGCCTATTCTATTGAGAGGCTGATTGCACGCGATACGACCCTCAAACTGACCGCGGAGCCAGTATGAGCGTCGTCCATGGTTTGGTTTGGGAAGATGGTCCGATCAAGCTCGCCAACGTGGTGACGCTCAGTCGCGGCCTGTTGATAGCACCTATATTGCTGCTCCTGAGCTATGGGTATGCTGGGCCGGCGCTTGTCCTCTACCTGATTGCATCCATGACCGACCTCATCGATGGATGGCTCGCCCGACGGACAAAGCGAGCTTCCGAATACGGTGCCCGCCTTGACGCTATCGTCGACAACAACTTCTCCGTCGCTATTCTGTTTTTTCTACTCTCGTCATATCCCGGCCTCGCGTCCCGCCACGGCGTTGCGTTGGCAGTCCTGTTCGGCGGCCCGGTGATCTATCTGCTCGTTTCGTGGCTGCTGACGCGACGCTTGCTGATGTTCCATTTTTGGTCCGCGAAAGCCGGCGCACTTTTGCTATTTGCATTGTGGCCGTTGCTTTATCTCACGGGATGGGAAGCCTTGATTCCACTGGCCGCGACCGTCGTCGGGCTCAGCAGACTCGAACAGGTGATTTTCATTCTGCGCGGAGGTGTCGATCAGGATGCGCCACACATGTTCGCCTCGGTGGAACGGTCCCATGAGTAGCGTCTTACCCGCTCCTGCTGACGTTATCGAGCGTAGCGGAGGCAGCCACCATGAAGGTTCTTCGCTCGCGACCGTGAGTTGGGGGGCGCCATCGGCCCAAGAGCGCGGTCCGATCGTTACGGGATCGGGATCCGAACGCAATGCGATTGGCATCCACGCGGGGGCGTTCGCGCCCTATCGCGCCATCGGCATCGCAACGGGCGCCCTTGACGAAGGTCACCGACCTGATCTCACCCGCACAAAGCCATCGGCAACGATCGGTCCGTTTCCACAGTGGGCACAACCCGGAAAGATCGTCGCATTTGATCCCTGGGGGCACCGGGTAGCGGATGACTATGCGGACCTGATTTCCGAGGGCTGGCAAATCCAGCCGTCGATTGCGGTCACCGAGGGTCGTCTTGAAATGCCTGAGATCTCCAGCGCACTGCAAGCAAGGCACCTCCAAGCCGACGGCCGAATTCTGGACAGCCGTGGTGGAATGAATGTCACAAAAATCGCTATCGACCCGACCTGGTGGCTGCCTGGCATCGCCAACCGTTTAGGTCTTTCAGAACCCGCTTTGCGCGCAGCTCTGGTGAACACCAGCGGAGGAATGTATCCTGACTTGCTCGCCCGTCCCGACATCAAGGTGTTCCTTCCACCCATCGGTGGAACCAGCGTCTATCTCTTTGGCGATCCCGCTCGGCTCGGAGATTCTACAACATCGATCGCCTGCCGAATCCATGACGAGTGCAACGGTTCCGACGTGTTTGGGTCGGACATGTGCACCTGCCGCCCCTATCTGGCCTTCGCCGCGGAGGAGTGTGTTCGAACTGCGCAAAAGCGCGGCGTCGGGGTTATCGTCTACAATCGAAAAGAAGGGAGAGCACTGGGCGAAGTCGTAAAATACCTTGTCTATAACGCCCGCCGGGGCTCGGGGGACGTAGCCGATGGCTATTTTACCCGGACGGAGGAAATCGCAGGCGTTCAGGACATGCGCTGCCAATGTCTTGCCGTGGACGTGCTCCATTGGCTGGGGATTTCCCGGATCGATCGTTGGCTGTCCATGAGTCACTTAAAACGCAAGGCCGTTGCCGAAGGTGGTATCGAGATCGGGAACCAGATGGAGCTTCCAACAGACCGTATAGCCGCAGGCGCCGAGGTAGAAATCTCTGCAAAGATTTCGGCGGGCTATTTCACAGAGCCCCGATAGGGTCGGCGGGCCTCCGGGCCTCCGGGCGAAAGCACTCTCGACTTCGCCCATTATGAGAACATAGTAAGAATACCACATCTCGGGAAATAGCGGCGATGAGCAGTTTGCCGATCAATGAACCGTGGGACGGTCTTCTGGAACCCGGGTGGAAATATAATGAAGGGAGCTGAAGACCGCCGCCTTAATCGCCAGGATGCTATTTGGTCAGTTTCTCACGAAAATCGGCCAGAAGAATGTTGGCGAGATCGCTGAATTGCCCGTGCGGATATTTCGCCAGATAGGCCTCGATCATTTCCGGATTGTCGGTGTCTCGCACGGTCTCCCAGAACGCAACCTCGACGCGCGGATCGTGTTCGCCAGTTCCACCATTTTCAAGTCTAGCACTGGCCAGTTCGGCAAACTGCCCTGCAGGGAAGCGCTTCAGGTAGAGAAGATATTCGGCCGGCTCGTCGCTCGCCTGCACAGATTCCCAAAACGCTACTTCGATTCGGCCGGCCTCGTCGTCACTATCGCTGTCGTGCTCCAGTGATTGTTCCATAGAAGAGAACTCGGACCTTTCACCGGCGAGCGGGGCGACATCAAGCATGGATTCTCCCTCCGGATCGAATATAACGCGGAACACACGGAGCGGGCGGACAATGTTCTTAACGCTCTGCTCACCCAGGTCTTCGAAGGTAGCATCGACACGATCGCGTAGGTGATCTCGCACCCCTCGAGTCACACAAATGCCTCCGACATCAGCGAGCGCCTCCAGCCGGGCGGCAATATTGACGCCATCGCCAAAAATATCGCCGTTTTTGACCAGCACATCGCCGACGTTTATCCCAATACGAAAGTCCATGCGCCGATCTTCGGGAAGGCTCTGGTTGGCGCGCCACATCGCCTGCTGGATCGCCACAGCCGACTGGAAGGCATGTACGATGGACGGAAACTCAGCGAGGACGCTGTCGCCAGCGGTGCCGAAAATCTGCCCATGCGCTTTTTCGATGAGTGCGTCAACAATCGAACGATGGGACGTCAAGGTCGCTAGCGTCTGTTCCTCATCAACGTTCATAAGTCGTGAGTATCCTTCGACATCGGCCGCTAGAATGGCTGCAAGCTTTCTTTCAAGTGGTGGGGCTTCCATCCAAACGGTCCGATCCAACAAACAATCAGCTTCAAACACTTACGAAAGCAGCCCCACGTTGGACTTGTTTTAGGGCACCCTAGGGTGATCAACAGATAACTGGAGAACTTTGTTCCCAGACAACTGTGCGCCGGAAACGGAATGAACCGGCTCTAGATGATCAACGATTGGTCTTTGTTCTGGGAAAAAGCCGAGGGACTGACCGTCCATTGCAATTGAAGATGAACCTAGATGTGACTGTCCGCGCTGGACTGAAAGGCGACGATCTGCTCTAGGCAAGCCAACGGGGTTGGCCGGGGCCTTATATCGCGGGGAGATCGTCAGGTTGTCGGCAACCTCCGATGAGACAGAAACCTACTTCCCGGTGAACATTCGGGACACTCCGGTTTTATGAGCATAAGGGACGCGCGTTAGTTTCCCCCTGAAGGTTGGCCTCCTCAGCACGGCCGCAGGAGATCATCCACATGACGAAGCTCAGCATCCACCACCGTACAACATATCGTTATCGAGAGATGTGGCGCTGTTGCCGCATCTTCTGATGATGAGGCCGCGTGAAAGCCGGGAACTCAGGCTGCTGAACCATGAATTGACGATCAACCCGGCAGCGCAGATCAGCTGGTCCAACGATGTTTTCGGCAATGCCATAGTGTCGGCAACGTTCCAATCGAGAAGTGCCAGCCTGAAGGTCGACAGCTTTGCAACCGTCGACCTGACGGCGGCGGCATGGCCGGTTTTCGACATCGCGGCGTCTGCGATCAACTATCCGTTTCGCTATGCGGATCGCGACTGGACCGATCTCGGAGCGCTGGCCGCGCAGCAGTATCCAGACGATGCGCAACAGTTGCGAAACTGGGCGAAAGCCTTCATCGCCGGCAATCCAACCGACACGCTGTCGCTGCTCAAGGACATCAGCCAGGGGATCGCATCCACCATTTCCTATGAAAGCCGGGAGGAGGAAGGGACGCAGGCGCCACTGGCGACGCTGGCGCGAAAGCGGGGCTCCTGCCGAGATTTCGCTGTGCTGTTCGCCGAGGCGGTGCGCAGCCTGGGCTTCGGCGCCCGCATCGTCTCAGGCTACTTGTTCAACCCGAACCGACTATTGGCGGGATCCACCGACAATGGTTCGACCCATGCCTGGGCCGAAGTTTTCATTCCCGGCGCGGGCTGGATCACATTCGATCCAACGAACCGCAGCATGGGCGGCGCCAATCTGATCCCGGTGGCCGTGACCCGCGATATCGCGCATGCCGTTTCCGTTTCGGGAAGCTACACGGGCAGAGCGGATGCGTGTCTGTCCATGGACGTCGCCGTCGACGTGACACAAATCACGGTGCCCCTATAGGGCAGCGCGCACCTCACTCTGCGATTTTCGTAATTGTCGGTGAGTACCGTCCAGGGCCTCGGCGACCGCGAAATGCATCACCACCTCAATCAACGAGGCGCCCTGCCAGTGTCTGACATGCAGCGGCATCCAGACGAGATGTGGGCGTTCAACGAGGTGGACTGCGTTTCTTCGTCCGCACCTTCAGATAGTTCGCCCCGTCTTCGATGGATGTGATATCTAATAGAGGAGGCCAGGACCAAGCAAGTCCGTGCGACATGTCGAATTTTCGGCGTGCTCCGCTTTCGCTTTGGAAGCCTCGAACGCCCATGAAGGGCTACCATGACAATTCAAGCTGCAGTCCCTCCGGAATTGGCGCTCGACTTCGCGCTCGCCGTCATTCTTTCGTCCGACACGCCCCTGTTGATGCTCGATGGCAGCCTGGCTGTTCTCGCCGCCAGCAGTTCGTTCTGCCGTGCATTCCAGATCAATCCGGCAAACGTAAACGGCAGACAGATGTCCGAACTGGGTTCGGGAGAGTGGGATGTCCCGCAACTCGATTCGCTGTTGAAGGCGACCGCATCGGGCTTTGCCGTAGTCAGCGGTTACGAGATGCGGCTTCAGCGGGCTGATCGGCCTGTTCGTGATCTTGTCGTCAATGCCCACAAGGTGGACTATCCGGGCGCGATGGGCACCACGGCCGTCCGTATTCTCCTGTCGGTTGCCGATGTTACCGAGGCTCGCAACAACGAGAAACAGAAGGATGACCTGGTCCGCGAAAAGGCCATCCTTCTTCAGGAACTTCAACACAGGGTCGCTAACAGCCTCCAGATCATTGCAAGCGTCCTGATGCAAAGCGCCCGCAAAGTGCAGTCGGAGGAGTCCCGCGGCCATCTCTTCGACGCGCACAACCGGGTCATGTCCGTCGCCGCCCTTCAGCGTCAGTTGGCAGCGTCGTCCTTGGAGGACGTGGTTCTTCGATCCTACCTCACCGACCTCTGCCGAAGCATCGGCGCGTCGATGATTCACGACCGCAGCCTTGTCTCACTAGACGTGAAGGTCGACGAGAGCATTGTGAAGGCAGACGTCTCCATCAGTCTTGGACTGGTTGTCACCGAACTCGTGATCAATGCGCTGAAACATGCCTTCCCCGGCCAGCGGAGCGGTAAGGTCACGGTTCACTACGTGTCGGACGGACCGGAATGGACGCTCTCCGTCATCGATGACGGTGTCGGTATGCCGGCGGAATCGGAGAACGTCAGGGCTGGTCTTGGTACCAGCATTGTGAAGGCCCTCGCAGCGCAGATCGATGCGACTATAACAGTGACCGACGCCGCGCCCGGTACGAGGGTGGCACTCTGCCACAGCGTATTGGATAGCCTTCAAAACAAAACATCCGAAATCGCGCCTGTCTGATAGGGCGGGCGATCCGCACCTAGAAGCTGAACTCCGCGGAAAGGCCGTCTATGGGAGGGCGCCGCTGATTGAGACGTGCTACTTTGTTTGCGAGGTTGCGATTTTCGGGAAAAATGCCGATTCTCGGCAAAAACGGGGCTAGTTGACAGCCCGAAGCGCGAGAACCACTGGACAGAGCCCTTCATGCCCTCTTTCTCTGAAGCGGCCTCTGCGGCTGGATGATTTCGAGGTGGGTGCCGTCCGGATCGTCAAAATACACTTCGTGCCGATGCCTTGCTTCAACTGATCCTCGGCTTGGAACGTGATGGGCTCTCCGTTGAAGGTCAGACCTGCATCGGTCATGCGCTTGTAGACGGCATCGAGATCGTCGCTCCACGCGGTCGCCGACCGAACCCATCTCAGCGGCACATTCAAGCTGGGTGTGGCAGAGACGATCGTCCATACGTGGCTTCCGAGCTTCCTCGAACAGGTGAGCAGCACCTACCCCAAGCTTGCGCTGGAGATCGAGGTCGATATTTCGACCAATCTGCGCGAGCGGTTGCTCCAGCAGAAAATCGATCTGGCGTTTCTGGTCGGGCCATTGAGCGCTCCGGCCGTCATCCAACGCCAGCTTTGCCGGTTTCCGGTGAGTTTTGTCGCCAGTCCCAAGATCAAGGCGGATCTCAAGAACGGTTCGCTGGAGGAGATCGCGCGTTGGCCCATGCTCACCTTCGCGCGCAACACCCAGCCCTATGTACAGGTAACCGAACTGTTTTCCGATCCCGCCTTGCCGGCGCCCAGAATCTATGCGAGTTCGTCTCTCGCCACGCTGATCCGCATGGCATTGGACAGTTTGGACATTGCCGTTGTTCCGCCGGCCATCGTCGTGCCCGACCTCGCCGCGGGAAGACTGGTGGAACTCGATATCGCTCCAACCCTTCCGGATCTTCATTGCGTTGCCGCCTGGCTTGGGACGCCCGACCGTCGCACTCTGGAAGAAGTGGTCGCAATCGCTTCCCGAGTCGTGCAACAGGCGGAGTTGTCTCCGGTCGATAAATTGCAGGCAACAGAAGCGGAAGAGTAGCGCCACCTAAGATGTATCTGTGAGCGAACGGGATTAAGCCGCAAATTTCAGATCGCGGTCCGCATGAGGTAGGGAGATTGCTCTACGGGAACCTGCGCGATCATTTTCATCACGGTCCCGGCCGCGACGTCAGGAATAGATCGAACCCGACCGTCTTTGTAGATGACCCGCAAAAGCCCGGACCCGTCGTCATATTCAAGTTCGGCGATCGTCTTTGTATGGACCAGGAATCGCATCTCAATTGCATTCCCTCAATGCAGCGCGAACAAGTTGTTGTGCCGACTGCCACCTAACCGAACTCAGACATTTTCGTTACGGCTACTGATCGGTACGACGATTCCTTCCCACCCCAAACATCGGCGTCGTGCATCGTGATCCGGGGTGAACGCTCGCATGGATTCATCCGCATAACTCGCTTATTCTACGCGACCTAAATCGAGAGTCGCGTGAAATCTACGTGACACACGCCTTGCGACTGCGTGGCAAAAGCACACCAGGGTACGTTGCGCATCCGGACCGTGTCGCATGTAGCTATCGGTGTCCATGCCACACGAATAAGTAATATTATTCGCGGAACCTAGTTGCTGAGTCTACGTTTGCGGCTTTATGACATTCGAACCACACAGAGCAGCCACATCGCGGTTCACAGCGCATGACGCTTCTAAACGCATTGCTCAGCGTCTGCAGGCGCTCCCCGAGTCCGCATTGCCTACCGACACCCAGGACATTTTTGGCGAATACCTGAAAAGACTGGACGACGTTGCGCCGATAGCGACGCAAGTGGGAGCGCACGAAACCAGGAGGGGGGTCGCTGCGTGCACATAGGTCCGAGGGGTCATGAAAACCCGTAAAACCAATCAGCCACCTCGGTCGGGACAGTCAGTCCCCATAGTATAAGACCGGGTCGCGGGTAAGTTCACCTCGCCCGATATGTTGGTAGAGTTGTTTTCCGAGAACCCAAAATGCAATGCTGTCGGTCTTCATGCAGTAGACGTAGTCGCCATCGATCCAGTACTCAGCCGTCGATGAAGCGAGAGGAAACAAATACTCGCCGGCTTCATAAAACACCGCCCTGTCGGACACGCAGTCATATAAGTACCTCTCCTTAGCTTCCAAGCGACCTCTCCCGATCTCCTTCTAGCGACGAACACGAATGCGTCGGGGTTCGGCCGGCGCCACATTCGCCGACCGTCGTCGAGCGACTCGTGACTTGCAGCCCAATTCCAATAGAACTTGCTTATTTATTTTTTTCAAGATTACGTTGGTAAGATGCGAGATGGCAACCTGGGGAGGTTGACGATGTTGAAAGCATCAGCCGCCAAACACTTTGTCGAGAGGCTAATTGAAGATGGATATGAGGTTTGCGCCATCGGCAAATTCTACGTCCTTACCGACCCGGCAGAAGCACAGGCATCCGACAGACTTCACGACTTTCTCCGAGCGTTCGGGCCACGCGATCATCTAACGGCAGATATCGCGGCCCACCTGCACCGCATCGGCCGCTATATCCCCCTGGAGACTGTCGATTGATCAACGGCCTGAAGCGCTCGGATCGTCAAGCTGGTATCGCCCTCATCGTCGCGCACGAATGCTTCCTTTCAAGCGGCGCTTCCTAGTTGTCTTTTGACAACAAGCGAGACATGATAGAAAAGATCTGTCGCCATATTAGCAAAACCTCATTGTCCCGAGTGGAAATGAAAGATTCCAACTGGCTGCGTTTATGCACGACCGAGCTGAATTGTTTCCTTTTATGGGAACAGCCTAAAACGGGTCAAATGCTCCGGAAAGGTCGCCGAGGCCTACAAGATCGCCGTAGCAGCGGGGGACGCAACTCTATGGCGGGTCTATTCGGAGCTTCAAAAACCCAACAGCAGGATGTCTGTTGAATCCGTGCTTGCCGGCGGCCTTCCCGGGTTCACCGACCGCATAACCGAAATCCTCGATGAGGTCGCGTACCCGGCCGAGAGGCTGGAGCTCGAAATAACCGAGACCGTCCTGCTCGAGCGCACGACCGACAATCTCGACACCCTCCACACCCTTGAGGTCTTGGGCATCCGGATTGCGCTCGACGACTTTGGCACCCGCTATTCGTCCCTGAGCTACCTACAGAACTTCTCATTCGACACGATCAAGATCGATAAGCACTTCGTCAAGGACGTCGAAACAAACCCGAAGAGCCAGACGATCGTGCGCTTCATCATCGGCCTTGCTCATGGATTGGGGATGCACGTCACTGCGGAGGGTGTCGAGACTATCGGTCAAGCGTCCTGGCTTCGCAGAAAACGTTGCGACCGGCTGCAAGGGAGCCTCCTGAGCGCGCCGATGTCCGCAGAAGCTCTTCGTGAATTTCTGCGTCAGTCGTCATTCGAGATGCTTTAGTTCCACCAAGCCTGCTCGACGGCAAAATAGCGGTGATCGGCTTCGTCGAGCGTTCGTTAGCATTGTGAGATCTCGGTGACCAGTTGAGCGACGGCAACCGGTTCCTGGAGCAGGATGCGTTTCGGAACCCCTTCAAGCCCAGTCGGCCGTGCTGTCGCTACTCATATAGAGGACAGAGATGCCTGGCCCGATTTCCCGCACCACGCCCGTCCGCCGGGTCCGCCGCTCAGACGAATGGCGGTGACCAATCCTCGCAACGGTGGATTGGCCTCGATCGCTCTGGGCTCGCCCATCATCGCGCCCGCGTCGCCGCCAGATCGCCGGCCGAGTTAAGGCCTTACCTAGAAATCCCACACATGACTGCAGTCGGCCCATTGCGGGCTTGAAGATTTATCCTTGGGATCTTCTACGATTATCTTCATGTTTCAGATGATGGCGTATTCCTTGCCCTGCGAAAGGCTCGTCCGCAAACCGTCCGATGACGTGAAGATGGACATGGGGGATGGTCTGCCCCGCAGCCTGTCCGATGTTCCATCCGACATTGTAACCTTGCGGCCCCTCCTGATCGAGGAGCAGCTTGGCTCTGCCGAGAAGGTCGAATGTGTCGAGCCATTCGTCTTTAGTCAAGTCGAAGGCCGTCGCGACATGTCGAAAGGGAATGATCATCCCCGCGCATTGCAGCACCGGATCAAGGCTACGCAGGAAATACGCGCTTCCGTTTTCGAGCAAAGTAACGTCCTTGCCAGAACGATTGGAACGGCAAAAGGGGCAGCGTGAGATCATGGTTGGTGGCCTCAAAACTAACTTTCGACAAACGTGGAACACAGAGACGAAGAATTTGTGAAGACACGACGCCTGAGATGACCGTCCGCGACAGACGAAGCCGTCACCACTGCGGCGAGCCGGGCCGAAGCCCATGCGCTGGTAACGGCGCAAAGGCAGGGCTATCAACGTTGATCACGCCAACGGCCTCCACGCTTTCCGGCGGAACACGCCAGAGGATTGGACTCGCGCGGGCTTTCTACGGCAATCCCAAGGTTCTCATTCTCGATGAGCCAAACGCCAACCTCGAAGCAGAAGGGGAGGCAGCTCTCGAGAAAGCCCTGATGCAAGCACGTACGTCCGGCACGACGATCATCATCATTACGCATCGGCCGGCTATCGTTCTCCGGCGCGACAAGGCTATCGTCTTGCGCGACGGAACCATTGAAGCCTTCGGACCGGCTCCTGAGATCTTACGACGTTTGGCCGGCCGGGGCGAAACACAGCGTCCGCCGGAGCTGCCGGTGGCGCCCGGCAAGAGCACCGAGAGAACTGACACTCGTGCATGACGGTACGGAGTGACCATGGCAGACATGACAACCAACTGGAAGGCGACGCTCTCACGCTCGACGCGCGGCCCGGCACTGTTCGGCTATGGTGCGATCGCGGCAATGCTCGGAACTTTCGGCCTTTGGGGAGCGACAGCACCGATCTCCGGAGCTGCGGTCGCCGCCGGCACGATTGCCGCTGCAGGACGCAACATCCAGATGCAGCATCTCGAAGGGGCATTGTGCGAGAGATCAAGGTTCGGAAGGCGATGTGGTCAACCGCGTGTCATGATCCTTGATGACACCGCCCGCCAAAACACAGCTGAACAGGCTGGCGAAGCAATGGGTATCGCTGAGCGCCCAAAGTCAGCGACTGGAAGCCGAACGTGATGGACGGGATATCTTCAATCCAGTGATCGCCGGAACGATATCGGCGGCGATGCTCAACGTGACCGACATTGCAACCGAAGAGAACAAGGAATTCGAAGCAAGGCTTGCCCGCTTTCGCTCAGAACAACTCATCCTCGGTCAGCGACTGAACCAGCTCGATAATACCGGCAAGGGACTTCGCGACCAGAAAGCTGCGATCGAGATGCAGGCGGCCGTTGTTCGGGATGAATTTGCTCGAAAACAGGCGCTGCTCGAAAGAGGTCTGATCAATAGATCCGACTATACCGAGCTCTTGAGGATCGACGCTGAGCTGCTTGGGCAGGCGGCAGCAGTCGACCACGGCGTCGCAGATTGCCGAAGCGCGCGAACAGGTCGAGCGTTTGAGGACACAACGCGTGGAGGAGGCTGTCACAAAAATGACCGAGGCCAAAGCCTCGTTGCGTGATGTGGAGGAGCAACTCGCCGCGGCGATCGAAGTCTTGAACCGGACCATCATCCGTGTGCCGGCCGACGGAATTGTCGTGACCTCGGCCTACAATATCGCTGGGAACGTCATTGCCTCCGGGCGAAAAAATCATGGAGATCCTGCCGACAACGAACCGGCCGTTGGTGGAGGCTCGGTTGAAACCTACGGACATTGATGTCGTGCGGGAGGGGCAGCCGGCGCGACTGGGTTTCTCGGCACTGAATGCGAGGTCCGACGCCGTCGTTCAGCAGGTATCGGCGGATCGTCTGGTTGATAAGGCGACACAGCAGCCGTATATCGTGCTCTCCTAAAGAACAGATGATCTCCCAACGTCAGTTCCTGCTCAGCAATTGCATCCTGGTATGCCCGTCGAAGCCTTCATCAGCACCGGCGATCGAACCTTCTTTGACTACCTGCTGAAACCTCTCATCGATTCAACCAGGCACGCGTTTATTGAGGAGTAGAAGAGCGGGGGCCGCCGTAGTCTCGAGTCGAGTACAATGGGAATGGTTGCCTTGACGGGAATCGAACCGACGCCCCCTAAGACCAATCAATCATGTAAGGTGCTAGCGATCCTGACCAAATCCGCCACCGAAGTTGCCTGCATTTTTCGCATCACATGGCCGCGGTGAAGTTTCACCGTGGCCTCAGCAAGCTGTACCTCACCTCCCTGGTTGCAGCTCGCGCCTGAACGCTCTCGGCCCTTCGAGCACCCTGCTCGGCATCAGACATGCTGATTGTGTCGGCATGGCCACCAAATCAGCCCCGCCTACCACATCTGCGGCAATTTTTCTCCGCATTACGGACAGTTAACCATATGAATTAACTCTTTTGTTTTCCGATAGGGAAGTCAACGGGCCAATAACTTCCGTCACGTTGCTATATCGTTGAAGCAACTCCTAACCATCGATAAGTATAGGTTATCGATGGCTATGCTGGCAAATTCAGCAATTTGTATTTGCTCAGAGTCGATTCGTGAGTCAAAGAGCAATAGAGATTTCCGTCGCACGACGTTCGATTCATGCCACGTGACGCAGTAAACTGTGCGGGAAACAGTTCAGGCTCCTGTTCGCTGGGGGCCAGTCGGATCCTGAGCTAACCTCAACCACTGACTTCGATGTCGTTGTCGTCGCACCAGGTCCTCAAAGCCTCTTCCGTGGCCTTCCTCTCGAATGCGTACCACCGATCGATGGCGTGCCTCTGCTCCAACAGGTCCTTGAAGCGGGCATAGGCACCCTCCCGGCTGAAGATCTCCAGAACTTTATCGCTATCGTCGGGCAAGTGGTGGCGAGCGAACTTCAGCACGAGCGGCTTGCCAAGATCCAGTTCTTTCTTCTCCGGAATGCGGATGTATTCTTCGCTGTCCTCGATGTCAGGTATTTCTTCAACATCGTCCGCCCAGTCCGAATGCCAGTAGATCTTGCCTGTCTCCTTGCACAGAAAAGCCGTGTTTTCGCCGATTCCGACGGAGCTCACGAATTCGAACGCGTCCAGAAGCTCGCTGAAGTCCACAGCCATTCCCGTCCTGCCCCTCACCAGCCTGTCGTCGCAAGATATAACTCGGTCCCAAATCGGGCGCAAACGTGGGCGTCTCCCGTGCTTGCAATGGGAGAACTGCTTGCGCTCCGCCTGCCTGCGTGAAGCCGTTAGATCGAAAACGTGCGATGAAACTGAAATCGGGAGGTAAAACCAAAGCGACGCCGCCGTCCGCCAGGGTCACCTCGGGGAGTGTTTGCGTCGACCTGCCCAGGGATCGGCATTCATGGTCACCTTCGATCAACGCGATCCTCGAAAGGACGCGATCTTAGATGTGGATTACTTCCTGTAGATTGCCTCTCAAAACTGCGAGTAGACGCTACGAAATCTTTCGCCTATCGATTGCTCATGAAATCGTCGCTTGATCATATGCCGCTTCGCAAGCATCGAGAGCTCGGCCGGGTCCTCGAAATCCTGCATGAGGAATTCGAGGACGCGCTGAAGGAAGGCACGGCCGACTTCAAGAAGCGCGGCAGGATCTTGAAGATCATCCTGTTCGGCTCCTACGCCAAGGGTGGATGGGTCGATGAACCCTTCACCATGAAGGGTTATCGCTCGGATTTCGATCTCTTGATCATCGTCAACAACCGCAAGCTCTGCGAGTTTGCCGAGTATTGGCACAAGGCAGCCGACCGGCTGATCCACGAAGCCTCGATCGAAACGCCGGTGAGCTTCATCGTCCACTCCAGGCGGGAGGTGAACACCTATCTCAAGGAAGGGCAGTATTTCTTCTCGGACATTCGCAAGGAGGGCATCGTTCTCTATGAATTGGACGATGAGCCACTGGCGGAGCCCGAGCCGCTTTCAATAGAGGATCGGCTTCGCGTCGCGAAGGAGCATTTTGACCAACGGTTTCGAGCGGCAACTCGTTTCTTGGAAATAGGCCACTTGGCGATAGATCGTGGATATGCAGAGAATGCTGCTTTCGAACTTCATCAATCCCTCGAGCAAGCATATTCTTGCGTTCTGCTCACCCTCACCAACTATGGCCCGCCATCGCACAACATCAAGTTCCTTCGCTCACTCGCCGAGGAGCAGGACCGCCGGCTGGCCGAAGCCTTTCCACGTGATCAGCACAAGGAACGCGCTTGGTTCAACACATTGAACGAGGCCTATGTGAAGGCGCGCTATTCGAAACATTACGAGATCAGCGAGGAGGCGCTGATTTGGCTCGGTGAGCGGACGACCGTCCTGCTTGAATTGGTCGGGGCCGTTTGCTCCGAGCACCTCGAAAAGCTCAAACACGACAGCCACTAGCAGTGGTGTGGCTCACGTTACTGATCGGTGAAATCGTTTGCCCTCAGTACGCCCCGGGTCGCGATAGGTGGAAGGCCGAAGGCAAGATCCAAGCTTAAAGATGGCTTCAATTGGCCCGAGGGTGAACCGACGCCTGGGCTGAATTTCAAGCGTCATCCGACGACATGGATCCAGCCATGAGGGCTCCTTTGCACCGCCACATCTGCTTTTAAAAGAGAGAATCCGTCGCGAGGATCGAGCCCAATCCACGACCATTTCGTGTGGGGTCGCCGGAAATCTGCTCCAAATCTAGACCTGACCGGTGATTTCAATAATCCGTTTGGATGAGAGATCGTGCCCACTGTGCCGCGTGCAGTTCCATGGAGAAACTCCGGTTGCTCATCCATGGAAGGCGATCACGGATTGGGGCGGCGAGGACACCGTGGGAGCGGAGCAGCGGTTACGGTCCGATCATCTTAAATCGAATTTAAAAGGTCCCTGCGACGCCAACACAGGCGCCGGCGTGCGACAAGGCATTCCGTCAGTGGACGACGGCAATCACGGGAATTCCGGCTTCCTCCGCAGCGCGAAGGAGTGCGGTACGCGCTGCCTTTGCCGGAATATTACCTTGAATGGCATCGAGACAAGTTCTTACCGCCGCGATGTATTCCTTGCCATCGTCGGTCGGCCATACGGCGACAAGAGCCTCGGCAACCTCACGGAGTGATCGTATCAGCCTGTACTTTTCTTGACCGCTCATCACAAGCACCAGGGGAGCGAAATCTTCGCTTCTATGCCAATCCACTATGCGGAACGTTTGCACGAATAGCCGCCTTTATTCCCAAGATGCGACGCTGGACATGGATCGGCAACGCTTCACCAGGGAGGTTCTGACTGGATACAGCAACATCGCTAAAACCTCCCTGGTGTCCTTTCAACAAGGATGCGCAAAATTTAAGTCGGATAGCGTCGAGGGGAAGACGGACCTAAGTCGGACTGGCCGGCCCAGGACCTGCTTCTCATATCAGGCCTGAGGTAACATCAAGTTCCGTGGAGGGGCGGAACAGGAGGAGAGTATGAAGTTCGGCCCCAATAGTCATGAAGACCGCTGTTCGGAAGGCCATAGTACGGCCTCTACTATCGCAACGATATCAGCAGCTCTTTCCGTCGATCCTGACATTGACTGCAGCGCCATCGAGATCAGGATGCTCGGCCCCGTCGTTCTGCTCGAAGGCTACATAACAAATCCGGCAGACCGCGACAAAGCCATCTCAATTGCAGCGATGATCGTCGGCCAGTAAAACGTCCAGGACCGGATGTTGAGCCGTTTCCCCATGCAGTAGTGGCGGTATCCTTACGGGCTGAGACCAAGGTCCGATGTAGCCCCGGCACGAAGTCTTAGCCTGGAACAGTTTTTCTGTTTGACGGTTTCGCCCTCCAGCGGAACCAACCGCGTCAAAGGAGGAAAACAGATGAATATCAAAGCAGTAGGAATTGCCGTTAGCATCCTGTTGGCATCGACGTCAGCCTTCGCGCAGTCGTCAACGGTGACAGGTGCGGTAGGCGGAGCTGCCACCGGCGCGATTGTCGGCGGTCCGGTGGGTGCTGCTGTCGGTGGCATCGTCGGCGGCGTGGCAGGCAGCGTCATCGATCCGCCGCCTCAGAAAGTGATCACTTATGTCCAGCAGGCTCCGGCCCCGACCGAACGCGTCGTGGTGAAAGAGAAGGTGGTTGTAGGACAGCCCCTGCCGGAGACCGTTGTCGTGACACCAGTCCCCGATGATCCGAAATATGCATACGCGATCGTCAACGATCAGCGTGTGATCGTCGAACCTTCTTCCCGAAAGGTCGTCCAGGTCATCCAATGACCGACGGACCGGCTTAGGCCGTTTTTCTAACAGTGAGGGCACGCATGCGACGCATGAGAATGCGAGGCGGCATCGCGTGCCCGAAACCTCGGAGATTGATCATGAAAAGCAACCATCTCACCATGCTTGTGGCAGCGTTGTCACTGAGCGTAGCGCCACTTGCAACATTGCCGGCAGCAGCCCAGCAGGACACCAAGACCAGCGGCCAGGCCCAGTCCGGTTCTCAGACGGGCACCGACTCCGGTTCGCAGTCCGGCTCCAGCGCCGCCGGCACTGGCACCGACTGCACCCCCGACGCCTCGGGAGCCTGCCCGCAAGGCAAGGGCCAGTCATCGCAGCAGAAATCCGGTCAGGGCTCGGATACTCAGAAGAGCGCCGAGCAGCCTTCCCAGGACAAGTCTTCGACGAGTGGAAGCGCCTCCGGCAAGTCTTCGACTGAAACCAAGCCTGGATCGCAAGACGCCGGTAGCGGCACGACCACCGAACAGAAGCCCGCCGCCAAGTCCGGCACCACCGATAACAGCGGCGCAGCCACCTCAGGTACGAAGAGCAGCACGCAAAATGCCAAGCCTGCAGAAGGCACGGGCAAAGGCGCCACCACGCAGAGCGGTGATGCCTCGAAGCAATCGACCGACCAGAACGCGACGACGAACAAGAGCTCGTCCGAAACCAACGTCAACAACAACACCACCACGAATAACCAGACGAACACGAAGACCAACGTCAACATATCAGTCGAGCAGCAGACCGAAATTCGAACGGTGGTGAAGGAAGTCCATGTCGAGCCGGTGAAGGAAGTCGACTTCACGGTTTCCGTCGGGGTGAAGATCCCGAAAAAGGTACGGCTGGAACCGCTACCGCCACGCATCGTGAAGATCGTTCCGCAATATGAAAGCTACCGCTTCTTCATTCTTGCCGACGGCCGGATCGTCATCGTCGATCCTTCTGCATTCACCATCGTCTACATCATCGCGGCATAGCAGCCGGTGCCTCGGCGGCCTTCCGCCGCCGAGGCCGAGGAGAGGGACATGATCTATTCCGAAGAGAAATCCGGTGGTCTGGCCGTGCCGCTGATCGCCATCCTGCTGGCAATCGCCGGCATTCTCGCCGTGCTTGTCGCCACCGGCGGCCGACATAGCAGTGCCGCCGGCCGTGTCTGGGTTCCACAGGTTCAA
>NZ_JBFTZZ010000054.1:0-18433 GCF_056406515.1 Rhizobium sp. P1_B8
GTGACGGGCATTGTGACGCTGCCGGAAGGCACGGAGATGGTGATGCCGGGCGACAACGTCACGGTTGCCGTCGAGCTGATCGTTCCGATCGCGATGGAAGAAAAGCTGCGCTTCGCGATCCGCGAAGGCGGCCGCACCGTCGGCGCCGGYATCGTCGCGTCGATCGTCGAATAACTTTCGAGTTATCCGCAATTATGAAGACCCCGCTGGAAACAGCGGGGTTTTTCATTGTCATGGCTTCCTGTAGGCTTAACAGGTGTTGTAAAAATATCGTTAAATTGGCCTGTCACAGTATTTTGTTCATCTCACGTTCAGAAACCGGTTTGTGATTGGACCATTGTAGTCCAGACTCCTTCTTGCAAAGAGGAGAGCCCGGATGATTCCAAAGGCCACATTCGCTGCGACGATATTCGCGATGTATGTTTTCACGATGTTTTTCATCGCTGCAATTCCGCAAGAAGTTGTTCAGTCTGCCGTAGTGCAGATTGGCGAGGTAAGTGTCGTCAAGTGACGACCTTTGCCGAGCATCGCAGGGTTCTGCGATGATCGGAAATGATCGGCCAGGTGCTCCCGGATAGGATGCTCCTGGCGACGCGGGGGTGAACCCTTGCAGGACGCTCGCTTGCTCTTCGCGCGGAAGCGTCTATCTATGCCTCCGATTTCATGACGCGGAGGATATTCCATGAAAAGACGTATTCTGTTCACTGGCGGTTCTGGCAAGGCAGGTCGCCATGCTGTGCCATGGCTCGTCAATGCCGGTTACGAGGTTCACAACCTCGATCTTGTGCCGCTGGATAGCGCCGGCGTCACCAATCTCATCGCCGACATCACCGATAGCGGTCAGGTGTTCAACGCGCTCTCGATGCATCGCGATTTTCCCGATCTCGACGCGGGCAGGGGCGTGCAGCCCTTCGACGCCGTCGTGCATTTCGCCGCCATCCCGCGCATCCTGATCAAGCCCGATAACGAAACCTTCAGGATCAACACGATGGGCACCTATAATGTCATCGAGGCGGCGGTGAAGCTCGGCATCAGGAAGATCATCGTCGCATCGAGCGAGACGACCTACGGCGTCTGCTTCGCCGAAGGCCACCGCGATTTCCACCAGTTCCCGCTGGAGGAGGACTACGACGTCAATCCGATGGATTCCTACGGCCTTTCGAAGGTGGTCAACGAAAAGACGGCGCGCGCCTTTGCCGAACGTTCGGGCTTCGACATCTATGCGCTGCGCATCGGCAACGTCATCGAGCCTGACGACTACGAGAAGTTCCCGACCTATTTCGCCAATCCCGAGATGCGCAAGCGCATCGCCTGGAGCTATATCGACGCCCGCGACCTCGGACAGATCTGCCATCTCTGCATCGAGAAGGACGGCCTCGGCTATCAGGTCTTCAATGCCGCCAATGACACCGTCTCGGCCAATACGCCATCGAAGGAGCTTGCGAAGCGATTCTTTCCGAACGTGCCTTTCACTCGCGAGATCGGCGAATATGAGAGCCTGCTCTCCAACCGCAAGATCCGCGAGGTGCTGGGCTTCAGGGAAGAGCACGATTGGCGGAAATATGTGAAGGTCTGAACGGATCTGGTCACGCGATTGAAAAGCCGATCGTTCGCATATCAGGAGAATGGCTTTGAAAATCGAAAATCGTGCTTGCCAATCCCGTGTCGTCGTCCTAAAGGGAGCGCCATGCTTTTCAGCAGCGATTTTCGGGCCTTGGCTCAGGCGCTGAATGATCGGTATGAAGGGGTATAGCTCAGTTGGTAGAGCGGCGGTCTCCAAAACCGCAGGTCGTAGGTTCGAGCCCTACTGCCCCTGCCATTTTCCTTGATGCGGGACAGCGCGGATATGCTCGCGGCGTTTCCGGCCGAGGATTGATTGGTGGTAAGTAATTTCGTTAAACTTCGGTTTCCCTCTTGTGTATTCGGAAATCGGTGTTTATTTAGGGTTCAACAGACACGCGGTGCGTGGGGCTGATAGTTTCAGCTTTACGCGCCGTAATTGCGTGGGCAGTCGATGGCATCCAAATCCAATCCGTTTACGTTTCTGCAGCAGGTTCGCTCCGAGACGTCCAAAGTTACATGGCCATCGCGCCGCGAGACCATGATCTCGACGGTCATGGTGCTGGTGATGGTGGTTTTCGCCGCGCTGTTTTTCTTTGCCGCTGACCAGCTGATCGGCTGGGCTCTGAGCTTCGTGCTGAATACCGGCAACTGATACGGGTGGAGATGAAAATGGCGGCACGTTGGTACATCGTCCACGCATATTCTAATTTTGAAAAGAAGGTGGCTGAAGATATCGAGAACAAGGCTCGCCAGAAGGGGCTTGAGCACCTGTTCGAGAAGATCCTCGTGCCGACCGAAAAGGTGGTGGAAGTGCGTCGTGGCCGCAAGGTCGATTCGGAGCGCAAGTTCTTCCCGGGCTATGTCATGGTTCGTGCCAATCTGACGGACGAAGCCTACCATCTGATCAAGAATACGCCGAAGGTCACAGGCTTCCTCGGCTCCGACAATAAGCCCGTTCCGATTCCGGACTATGAAGCCGAGCGCATTCTCGGTCAGGTCCAGGAAGGTGTCGAGCGGCCGAAGGCTTCCATTACCTTCGAGATCGGCGAGCAGGTCCGCGTTTCCGACGGCCCATTCGCATCGTTCAATGGCACGGTTCAGGATGTGGACGAAGAGCGTTCGCGCCTGAAGGTGGAAGTGTCGATCTTCGGCCGCGCAACGCCGGTCGAGCTGGAATACGCTCAGGTCGAGAAGGTCTGATTGCAGAAACTGGAAGCTGGCCCTTGCGGCCTGTTTCCTGCGGACCTTGTCCGCACCCGCGTGGAAGGTGAGGGGGTCTTAGCCGGGCCCTGATGATCCGTACCACGCAACCGCAGCCGCCGGAGAGATCCGGCATCACGGGCCGGGCGACTGGCCGTTCATGAAAGGCAGAGAGATATGGCTAAGAAAGTTGCAGGCCAGCTCAAGCTTCAGGTCAAGGCAGGATCGGCAAACCCATCCCCGCCGATTGGTCCGGCGCTTGGTCAGCGTGGCATTAACATCATGGAATTCTGCAAGGCGTTCAATGCCGCCACGCAGGAAATGGAAAAGGGTATGCCGATCCCGGTCGTCATTACCTATTACCAGGACAAGTCCTTCACCTTCGCGATGAAGCAGCCGCCGGTCAGCTACTGGCTGAAGAAGGAAGCGAAGATCACATCCGGTTCCAAGACGCCCGGCAAGGGCGCCAAGGCCGGTTCCCTCACCAAGGCTCAGATCAAGTCGATCGCAGAAGCCAAGATGAAGGATCTGAACGCAGCGGATATCGAAGGTGCAATGGCGATGATCGAGGGCTCTGCCCGCGCCATGGGCCTGGAAGTGGTGGGTTAAGATCATGGCTGGTAAGCGCACGCAGAAGATCAACGAAGGTGTTGATCCCACCAAGCTCTACGCTCTGACCCTGGCCATCGGCATGGTCAAGGAACGGGCTGTCGCCAAGTTCGACGAAACCATCGAAGTCTCGATGAACCTCGGCGTTGACCCGCGCCATGCGGACCAGATGGTTCGCGGCGTCGTCAACCTTCCGAACGGCACGGGCCGTACGGTTCGCGTTGCCGTCTTCGCTCGTGGCGCCAAGGCTGACGAAGCCAAGGCCGCCGGTGCCGATATCGTCGGCGCCGAAGAGCTTGTCGAAATCGTCCAGGGCGGCAAGATCGAATTCGATCGCTGCATCGCCACCCCCGATATGATGCCGCTCGTCGGCCGTCTCGGTAAGGTTCTCGGCCCCCGCGGCATGATGCCGAACCCGAAGGTCGGCACCGTCACCATGGACGTCGCCGGAGCCGTCAAGGCTTCCAAGGGCGGTGCTGTCGAGTTCCGCGTCGAGAAGGCTGGCATCGTCCATGCCGGCATCGGCAAGGCCTCTTTCGACGCCAAGGCTCTGGAAGAAAACATCCGCGCCTTTGCTGACGCCGTCATCAAGGCGAAGCCGGCAGGCGCCAAGGGCAACTACGTCAAGCGCGTGGCGATTTCCTCGACCATGGGTCCGGGCGTCAAGATCGAGCCCGGCTCGGTCACCGGTGCGCCGGCTGCATAAGTTTACTGCCGGGCTTTAAATCCGGCGACTGAATTTCCGGCCTCGCAAGGGGCCGGAATATTCCGGAGAAATCCGGAATCCTGTCCGAGATTGCAGGTGGTTTTCCCTTAATCACTTAGCCTGCATGAGACGGGTAAGACCCGAATTGCATGAAGTTCGCTTCTAGGAACTCGGTTCGAGCCTTGGATGCCTTGTGCCTCTTTAGCCTTGATTGGCGCGAGAGCGCGGGGGGACAGGATCCTCAAGCGTCGCTTGGGATCTCGCATGATCCCAGGAGGCAAAAGGCAACCGGCGGGCCCGTTTTTGGTCCCGCCAACTGGAGATAGGCAGTGGAAAGAGCGGAAAAACGCGAATTCGTCACGGAACTGAACGAAGTCTTCAAGGCTTCGGGCTCAGTTGTCGTGGCCCACTATGCTGGTGCTACAGTCGCGCAGATGAACGATTTTCGTTCGAAGATGCGCGCAGCTGGCGGCACCGTCAAAGTCGCGAAGAACCGCCTGGCCAAGATCGCCCTTCAGGGTACGGAAGCGGAAGGGATGTCCAATCTCTTCAAGGGTCAGACGCTGATTGCATACAGCACCGATCCGATCACCGCTCCGAAAGTCGTCATGGAATTCGCCAAGACCAATGACAAGATCATTGTTCTGGGCGGCGCCATGGGAACAACCACGCTCAACGCCGATGCAGTCAAGTCGCTTGCGACCCTGCCTTCGCTCGATGAGTTGCGTGCGAAGCTGCTGGGCATGATCCAGACACCGGCTACCCGCATCGCTGGGGTTGTTGCAGCACCGGCAAGCCAGCTTGCCCGCGTGTTTGCGGCCTACGCCAAGAAGGACGAAGCCGCGTAAGGCGGTTTTTCGCTGTTTATAATCAACCGGTTCGAACCGAACAAAAGGAACTAGTAAAATGGCTGATCTCGCAAAGATCGTTGACGACCTCTCCTCGCTGACCGTTCTGGAAGCTGCAGAACTGTCGAAGCTTCTTGAAGAAAAGTGGGGCGTTTCCGCTGCTGCTCCGGTAGCTGTTGCTGCCGCTGCCGGCGGTGCTGGCGCTGCTGCTGTCGTTGAAGAAGAAAAGACCGAATTCGACGTCATCCTCGTCGAAGCTGGTGCCAACAAGATCAACGTCATCAAGGAAGTCCGCGCCATCACGGGTCTCGGCCTCAAGGAAGCCAAGGACCTCGTCGAAGCCGCTCCGAAGGCTGTCAAGGAAGGCGTCAACAAGGCTGAAGCCGCTGACATCAAGAAGAAGCTTGAAGACGCTGGCGCCAAGGCCGACGTCAAGTAATCTTAAACTGCTTTTGGGAGGCAGTATTTCTACTGCCTCCCATTTGCCGTTTTTCTGAACGAATTACCCAAAAGCCGCGTCGAAACGGCTTTTGGGTAATGGGTTCTTCAAAAGGATGGTCTCGCACCGAGGGCAGCACAGCAATCCGAGCTGAGCGTTTTCTGGAGTCGGACGAGATTGAACTACTCATTGATTGACGGGATCGACTGGCCATCGGTTCCCGTCCGTTGCAGGCCCGGGTGCAAGATTTTGAAGGAGCGACGATGGCTCAGACCCTTTCGTTCAATGGTCGCAGGCGCGTACGCAAGTTTTTTGGTAAGATCCCCGAAGTCGCAGAAATGCCGAACCTCATCGAGGTTCAGAAGGCGTCCTACGACCAGTTTCTAATGGTTGAAGAGCCGAAGGGCGGCCGACCCGACGAAGGTCTTCAGGCCGTTTTCAAGTCGGTTTTCCCGATCACCGATTTCTCCGGTGCATCGATGCTGGAATTCGTGTCCTACGAATTCGAACCGCCGAAGTTCGACGTTGACGAATGCCGTCAGCGCGACCTGACCTATGCCGCGCCGCTGAAGGTGACGCTGCGCCTCATCGTGTTCGATATCGACGAGGATACCGGCGCGAAGTCGATCAAGGACATCAAGGAACAGTCCGTCTACATGGGCGACATGCCGCTCATGACCAACAACGGCACGTTTATCGTCAACGGCACCGAGCGCGTGATCGTTTCCCAGATGCACCGTTCGCCGGGCGTCTTCTTCGACCATGACAAGGGCAAGAGCCATTCTTCCGGCAAGCTGCTCTTTGCTGCGCGCGTCATCCCCTATCGCGGTTCCTGGCTCGATATCGAATTCGACGCCAAGGACATCGTCTACGCCCGTATCGACCGCCGCCGCAAGATCCCTGTGACGTCGCTGCTGATGGCGCTCGGCATGGACGGCGAGGAAATCCTCGACACCTTCTACACGAAGTCGCTCTACAAGCGCGACGGCGAAGGCTGGCGCATTCCCTTCAAGCCGGAAACGCTGAAGGGTGCCAAGGCGATCACCGAGATGGTCGACGCCGATACCGGCGAAGTCGTCGTGGAAGCCGGCAAGAAGCTGACCCCGCGCCTGCTGCGGCAGCTTTCCGACAAGGGCCTGAAGGCCCTCAAGGCCGCCGACGACGATCTTTACGGCAATTACCTTGCCGGCGACATCGTCAACTACTCGACGGGTGAGATCTACCTCGAGGCCGGCGACGAAATCGACGAGAAGACGCTTGGCGTTATCCTGGCGAATGGTTTCGACGAGATCCCGGTTCTCGGCATCGATCACATCAATGTCGGCGCCTATATCCGCAACACGCTGACAGCTGACAAGAACGAGAACCGTCAGGACGCTCTGTTCGACATCTACCGCGTCATGCGTCCGGGTGAGCCGCCGACCATGGAATCGGCCGAAGCCATGTTCAACTCGCTGTTCTTCGATGCGGAGCGTTACGACCTCTCCGCCGTCGGCCGCGTCAAGATGAACATGCGCCTCGACCTGACCGTCGAAGACACCGTCCGCATCCTGCGCAAGGATGACATCCTGGCCGTGGTTCGGATGCTGGTCGAACTGCGCGACGGCAAGGGCGAGATCGACGACATCGACAACCTCGGCAACCGCCGCGTCCGCTCGGTCGGCGAGCTGATGGAAAACCAGTACCGTCTCGGCCTGCTGCGCATGGAGCGCGCGATCAAGGAACGCATGTCCTCGATCGAGATCGACACGGTCATGCCGCAGGACCTGATCAACGCCAAGCCGGCCGCCGCTGCCGTTCGCGAATTCTTCGGTTCCTCGCAGCTCTCGCAGTTCATGGACCAGGTCAACCCGCTCTCGGAAATCACCCACAAGCGCCGTCTTTCGGCTCTTGGCCCGGGCGGTCTGACCCGTGAGCGTGCCGGCTTCGAAGTCCGCGACGTGCATCCGACCCACTATGGCCGCATCTGCCCGATTGAAACGCCGGAAGGCCCGAACATCGGTCTCATCAACTCGCTTGCGACCTTTGCCCGCGTCAACAAGTACGGCTTCATCGAAAGCCCGTACCGCCGCATCGTGGACGGTAAGGTGACGAACGACGTGCTCTACCTCTCCGCCATGGAAGAGGCGAAGTACTACGTCGCACAGGCCAACGCCGAGATGAACGCTGACGGTTCCTTCGTCGATGAATTCGTCGTCTGCCGTCATGCCGGTGAAGTTATGCTCGCCCCGCGCGACAGCATGAACTTGATGGACGTCTCGCCGAAGCAGGTCGTTTCGGTCGCGGCAGCGCTCATCCCGTTCCTGGAAAACGACGACGCCAACCGCGCGCTCATGGGCTCGAACATGCAGCGTCAGGCAGTGCCGCTGCTGCGTGCCGAAGCTCCGTTCGTCGGTACCGGCATGGAACCGGTCGTCGCCCGTGACTCCGGTGCCGCCATCGGCGCCCGCCGCGGCGGCGTGGTCGACCAGGTCGACGCGACGCGTATCGTTATCCGCGCCACGGAAGACCTCGAAGCCGGCAAATCCGGCGTCGATATCTACCGCCTGCAGAAGTTCCAGCGTTCGAACCAGAACACCTGCGTCAACCAGCGCCCGCTGGTCACCGTCGGTGACGAGGTCAACCGCGGCGACATCCTCGCCGACGGCCCGTCGACCGATCTCGGCGACCTGGCGCTCGGCCGCAACGCGCTCGTCGCGTTCATGCCTTGGAACGGCTACAACTACGAAGACTCGATCCTGCTCTCCGAGCGTATCGTTGCCGACGACGTGTTCACCTCCATTCACATCGAGGAATTCGAAGTGATGGCGCGCGACACCAAGCTTGGTCCTGAGGAAATCACCCGCGATATTCCGAACGTTTCGGAAGAAGCGCTGAAGAACCTCGACGAAGCCGGCATCGTCTATATCGGCGCTGAAGTTCAGCCGGGCGATATCCTCGTCGGCAAGATCACACCGAAGGGCGAA
The DNA here is from genome assembly GCF_056406515.1 of Rhizobium sp. P1_B8. Classification (NCBI taxonomy): domain Bacteria; kingdom Pseudomonadati; phylum Pseudomonadota; class Alphaproteobacteria; order Hyphomicrobiales; family Rhizobiaceae; genus Rhizobium; species Rhizobium sp. P1_B8. The sequence continues at coordinate 8,332 of NZ_JBFTZZ010000054.1, forward strand.
AGCCCGATGACGCCGGAAGAAAAGCTTCTGCGCGCCATCTTCGGCGAAAAGGCCTCCGACGTGCGCGACACCTCCATGCGCATGCCGCCCGGCACTTACGGCACGATCGTCGAAGTTCGCGTCTTCAACCGCCACGGCGTTGAAAAAGACGAGCGCGCGATGGCGATCGAGCGCGAAGAAATCGAGCGTCTGGCAAAGGACCGTGACGACGAGCAGGCGATCCTCGACCGTAACGTCTACGGCCGTCTGATCGAGATGCTGCGCGGCCAGGCTTCCATTGCCGGCCCGAAGGGCTTCAAGAAGGGCAGCGAGCTTTCGAACGCCGTCGTCTCCGAATATCCCCGCTCGCAGTGGTGGATGTTCGCGGTCGAAGACGAAAAGGTCCAGAGCGAGCTCGAAGCGCTCCGTGGTCAGTACGACGAATCCAAGTCGCGCCTTGAACAGCGCTTCATGGACAAGGTCGAAAAGGTCCAGCGCGGCGATGAAATGCCTCCTGGCGTCATGAAGATGGTCAAGGTCTTCGTCGCCGTAAAGCGCAAGATCCAGCCGGGCGACAAGATGGCCGGCCGCCACGGGAACAAGGGCGTCGTCTCGCGCATTGTGCCAGTGGAAGACATGCCGTTCCTCGAAGACGGCACGCATGTCGACGTCGTTCTGAACCCGCTCGGCGTGCCTTCGCGCATGAACGTAGGCCAGATCCTCGAAACGCATCTGGGTTGGGCTTGCGCCGGCATGGGTCGCCAGATTGGCGAACTGATCGATGCATACAAGGCCAATGGCAACATTGAGCCGCTGCGCAAGACCATCGGCGATGTCGTCGGTACCGGCCCGAAGGCCGAACAGGTCCATGAGTTCGACGATGACTCGGTTCTGCGTCTCGCCGACCAGTGGAAGCGTGGCGTTTCGATTGCGACGCCTGTTTTCGACGGTGCAAACGAAGCCGACGTCAACGACATGCTGCGCCTGGCAGGTCTCAAGGATACCGGTCAGTCGACGCTCTATGACGGCCGTACCGGCGAGCAGTTCGACCGCCAGGTGACCGTGGGCTATATCTACATGCTGAAGCTCAACCACTTGGTCGACGATAAGATCCATGCTCGTTCGATCGGTCCTTACTCGCTCRTGACCCAGCAGCCGCTGGGCGGCAAGGCGCAGTTCGGTGGTCAGCGCTTCGGCGAAATGGAAGTCTGGGCGCTCGAAGCATACGGCGCGGCCTACACGCTGCAGGAAATGCTGACGGTGAAGTCGGACGACGTCGCCGGCCGCACCAAGGTCTACGAAGCCATTGTCCGCGGAGACGACACGTTCGAAGCCGGTATTCCGGAAAGCTTCAACGTTCTCGTCAAGGAAATGCGCTCGCTGGGCCTCAGCGTCGAGCTCGAGAACACCAAGCTTGACGAGGCGCAGGCAGCTCAGCTGCCCGACGCGGCCGAGTAAGCACTTGATAGGGCGTGCGCTGCCAATGCAGCGCACGCCGGTCCCGCCGGGCGCCGAATCCGTGTCGGCTCGGAAGGGAAGTTTCGCCGCATCTAGCGGTTATTCTCGTTTAAGCGAGGGAGGCGGCTCCCGGGAATTTGCCGCCGACCATCGCATTTTAAGGGCGCTTTAGCCCATGAAGGAGACAGGCATGAACCAAGAGGTCATGAATCTTTTCAATCCGCAGGTGCCTGCACAGAATTTCGATTCTATTCGGATTTCGATCGCGTCTCCGGAGAAGATCCTCTCCTGGTCTTACGGTGAGATCAAGAAGCCGGAAACCATCAACTACCGTACGTTCAAGCCGGAACGCGACGGTCTGTTCTGCGCGCGCATCTTCGGGCCGATCAAGGACTACGAATGCCTGTGCGGCAAGTACAAGCGCATGAAGTACAAGGGCATCATCTGCGAAAAGTGCGGCGTCGAAGTCACGCTGTCGCGCGTTCGCCGTGAGCGCATGGGCCATATCGAGCTCGCCGCTCCCGTTGCCCATATCTGGTTCCTGAAGTCGCTGCCGAGCCGCATTTCGACGCTGCTCGACATGACGCTGAAGGATGTCGAGCGCGTCCTCTACTTCGAAAACTACATCGTCACCGAGCCGGGCCTGACCGCCCTGAAGGAGCACCAGCTCCTCTCGGAAGAAGAGTACATGCTCGCCGTTGACGAATACGGCGAAGACCAGTTCACAGCGATGATCGGCGCCGAGGCGATCTACGAGATGCTGGCCTCGATGAACCTCGAGAAGATCGCTGGCGACCTGCGCGCTGAGCTTGCCGACACCACGTCGGATCTCAAGCAGAAGAAGCTGATGAAGCGCCTGAAGATCGTCGAGAACTTCATGGAGTCGGGCAATCGTCCGGAATGGATGATCATGAAGGTCGTTCCGGTCATCCCGCCGGACCTGCGTCCGCTGGTTCCGCTCGACGGCGGCCGTTTCGCGACGTCGGATCTGAACGATCTCTACCGCCGCGTCATCAACCGCAACAACCGTCTGAAGCGCCTGATCGAGCTTCGTGCGCCTGGCATCATCATCCGCAATGAAAAGCGCATGCTGCAGGAATCCGTTGACGCGCTGTTCGACAACGGCCGCCGCGGCCGCGTCATCACCGGCGCCAACAAGCGTCCGCTGAAGTCGCTCTCCGACATGCTGAAGGGCAAGCAGGGCCGCTTCCGTCAGAACCTGCTCGGCAAGCGCGTCGACTATTCCGGCCGTTCGGTCATCGTCACCGGTCCGGAACTGAAGCTGCACCAGTGCGGCCTGCCGAAGAAGATGGCGCTCGAGCTCTTCAAGCCGTTCATCTATGCCCGCCTCGACGCCAAGGGTTACTCCTCGACCGTCAAGCAGGCCAAGAAGCTGGTCGAAAAGGAAAAGCCGGAAGTCTGGGATATCCTCGACGAGGTCATCCGCGAGCATCCGGTTCTCTTGAACCGCGCACCGACGCTGCACCGCCTGGGCATCCAGGCCTTCGAACCTACCCTGGTCGAAGGCAAGGCGATCCAGCTGCATCCGCTCGTCTGCACGGCCTTCAACGCCGACTTCGACGGTGACCAGATGGCCGTTCACGTGCCGCTGTCGCTCGAAGCCCAGCTCGAAGCCCGCGTGCTGATGATGTCGACCAATAACATCCTGCACCCGGCCAACGGCGCGCCGATCATCGTTCCCTCGCAGGACATGGTTCTCGGCCTCTACTATCTGTCGATCCTCAACCAGAACGAGCCGGGCGAAGGCATGGCCTTCTCCGATCTCGGCGAGCTGCATCACGCTCTCGAAAGCAAGGTCGTGACGCTGCACACCAAGATCCGCGGCCGCTTCAAGTCGGTCGACGAGGATGGCAAGCCTTACTCGAAGATCTACGAGACGACGCCTGGCCGTCTGCTCATCGGTGAACTGTTGCCGAAGAACGGCAAGGTACCCTTCGATATCTGCAACCAGGAAATGACCAAGAAGAACATCTCGAAGATGATCGACACGGTCTATCGCCATTGCGGCCAGAAGGACACGGTCATTTTCTGCGACCGCATCATGCAGCTCGGTTTCGCCCATGCCTGCCGCGCCGGCATTTCGTTCGGCAAGGACGACATGGTCATTCCGGATGCCAAGGCCAAGATCGTTGCCGACACCGAAAATCTGGTGAAGGAATACGAGCAGCAGTACAATGACGGCCTCATCACCCAGGGCGAGAAGTACAACAAGGTTGTCGACGCCTGGGGCAAGGCGACCGAAAAGGTCGCCGAAGAGATGATGGCGCGCATCAAGGCGGTCGAATTCGATGAGAAGACCGGTCGCCAGAAGCCGATGAACTCGATCTACATGATGAGCCACTCCGGTGCCCGCGGTTCTCCGAACCAGATGCGCCAGCTGGGCGGCATGCGTGGCCTCATGGCCAAGCCGTCGGGCGAAATCATCGAGACCCCGATCATCTCGAACTTCAAGGAAGGCCTGACCGTCAACGAGTACTTCAACTCGACGCACGGCGCCCGTAAGGGTCTGGCAGACACCGCCCTGAAGACCGCCAACTCCGGCTACCTGACCCGCCGTCTCGTCGACGTCGCGCAGGATTGCATCGTCACGCATGTCGACTGCGGAACGCAGACGGGCCTCACCATGACCGCCATCGTCGATGCCGGCCAGGTGGTTGCCTCGATCGGCGCCCGTATCCTCGGCCGCACGGCGCTCGACGACATCGATCATCCGGTCACGGGTGAGCGCATCGTCGATGCCGGCAAGATGATCCTCGAGCCCGACGTCGTCGAAATCGAAAAGGCCGGCATCCAGTCGATCCGCATCCGCTCGGCACTGACCTGCGAAATCCAGACGGGCGTCTGCTCTGTCTGCTACGGCCGCGACCTCGCGCGCGGTACGCCGGTCAATATGGGCGAAGCCGTCGGCGTCATCGCTGCTCAGTCGATCGGCGAGCCGGGCACCCAGCTCACCATGCGTACCTTCCACCTTGGCGGTACGGCAACCGTGGTCGACCAGTCGTTCCTTGAAGCCTCGTACGAAGGTACGGTGCAGATCAAGAACCGCAACATCCTGCGCAACTCCGATGGCAATCTCGTTGCCATGGGCCGCAACATGACCGTCCAGATCCTGGACGAACGTGGTGTCGAGCGGTCGTCGCAGCGTGTGGCCTACGGTTCGAAGCTGCATGTCGACGAAGGCGATAAGGTCAAGCGCGGCCAGCGTCTGGCAGAGTGGGACCCCTACACCCGTCCAATGATGACGGAAGTGGCCGGTACCGTTCAGTTTGAAGATCTGGTCGACGGTCTCTCCGTTCTGGAAGCGACCGACGAATCGACCGGCATCACCAAGCGTCAGGTCATCGACTGGCGTTCGACCCCGCGCGGCTCGGACCTCAAGCCGGCGATCGTCATCAAGGATGCCAGCGGCAATATCGCCAAGCTGTCCCGTGGTGGTGATGCCCGCTTCCTGCTCTCGGTCGATGCGATCTTGTCGGTCGAGCCGGGCACGAAGGTCTCCCAGGGTGACGTCCTCGCCCGTTCGCCGCTCGAAAGCGCCAAGACCAAGGACATCACCGGCGGTCTGCCGCGTGTTGCCGAGCTGTTCGAAGCCCGTCGTCCGAAGGACCACGCCATCATCGCAGAGATCGATGGAACGATCCGTCTCGGCCGCGACTACAAGAACAAGCGTCGCGTCATCATCGAGCCGGCGGAAGACGGTGTCGAGCCTGTCGAATACCTGATCCCGAAGGGCAAGCCCTTCCACCTTCAGGAAGGCGACTATATCGAAAAGGGTGACTACATCCTCGACGGTAACCCGGCTCCGCACGACATCCTGGCGATCAAGGGCGTGGAGGCTCTGGCCTCCTACCTCGTCAACGAGATCCAGGAAGTCTACCGCCTGCAGGGCGTCGTCATCAACGACAAGCACATCGAGGTGATTGTCCGTCAGATGCTGCAGAAGGTGGAAATCACCGATGCAGGCGACTCGACCTATATCGTCGGCGACAATGTCGACCGGATCGAGCTCGAAGACGTCAACGATCATCTGATCGAGCAGGGCAAGAAGCCAGCCTACGGCGATCCGGTTCTTCTCGGCATCACCAAGGCGTCGCTGCAGACCCCGTCCTTCATCTCGGCCGCATCCTTCCAGGAAACGACCAAGGTGCTGACGGAAGCTGCAATCGCCGGCAAGACCGACGGTCTGCAGGGTCTGAAGGAAAACGTCATCGTCGGCCGCCTCATCCCGGCCGGTACCGGCGGTACCATGACCCAGATCCGCCGCATCGCCACGTCGCGCGACGAGATGATCCTCGAAGAGCGCCGCAAGGGCACGGGTGCTGCCGTTGCCACGCCGATGCTGCAGGACATGGCCGAAAAGGCTCCGGCTGCGGAATAATCCGCGGCTGAAGTCGACGAATTGAAAAACCGCCCGGAGCGATCCGGGCGGTTTTTGTTTTATTTGCTCTGACTGGTCTGGCGGGGAGGGAGGCGCTGCTTCGCTTAGGCTGCCTTGACAGCGTCAGCGGCGGCTCCCTTCAGTTGAACCGGATGATCGCGACTTCGCCTTCGACGGCGCCCTGATAGGCAGATGCGTGCGGCTCTTCGGCCGGGACCTCGGTCAGCATGCCGATCTGGTCGAGATCGGCCTCGATGAAGCCTTCCTCGGCAAGGGCGTTCAAGGCCTCGCGTACGGCGGTGTCGTCGTCAGGCGCCTTCAGCATGATGTGCAGGTCGATGCCTTCGCTGGCGTCGGACTCGTAGCCCTTGCCGATGATGATGAAGATCATCGGGCCGTCGAAATTATTGTCGTTATCAGGTGTCGTGATCATCGCCTGTCCTTCGGCTCTTTGACGATTCGGTCGCTCGAATCCTGCTGTGAGGGCCGAACGCCGCAATTGCTGATTCCTTAACTGTTTTTGCTGCAATGCCCAAGTTTTTATCTTGGTGCACAGCCGCGAATTCGTCTAGAAGGATGAAACAGGGCGTTCGGCCGCCATATCAAGGCGATACGGCGAGTTTATTTCTTAACCGGCCTTGACGAGACGGGTGGAAACCAGTAGTACCCCGGCCATCAGATCCCATGTGAGGCTTGGCTGTTCGGGGCGACGCGCCCTGAAGTTCACCTCAAACAAGGTTCTAAACGCACGTTGAAGTCATGATGCTGCACGCACGACGCATGTTTTATGCGTCCTCTGCTCCTTGTGGTCCATCTGCGGAAGCGGATCGGGCCATATTTTGCGCATTGACGGAGAGTGCGTCACTGCCGGAGACGGCGCGAGTTCAAGCCCGCAAGGGTACTGAGATAAAACGTAAGGGATGGTTGAATGCCTACCGTAAACCAGCTGATCCGCAAGCCTCGCCAGGCGAACGTAAAGCGTAACAAGGTTCCCGCACTCCAGGAGAACCCGCAGAAGCGCGGCGTTTGCACGCGCGTCTACACGACGACGCCGAAGAAGCCGAACTCGGCTCTGCGTAAGGTCGCAAAGATCCGCCTGACCAACGGCTTCGAAGTCATTGGTTACATCCCCGGCGAAGGTCACAACCTTCAGGAACACTCCGTCGTCATGATCCGTGGCGGCCGCGTTAAGGACCTTCCGGGTGTCCGTTATCACATCATCCGCGGCGTTCTCGATACCCAGGGTGTCAAGAACCGCAAGCAGCGCCGCTCCAAGTACGGCGCGAAGCGTCCGAAGTAATTCGGCTTTTGAATAATCCGGCGCTGCGCGAGGTCCTCCGCGTCATGAAGCGCCTTAACGGTTGAAGAGACAAAACTATGTCCAGACGTCATAAAGCAGAAAAGCGCGAGATCAATCCGGACCCGAAGTTCGGCGATCTCGTCGTCACCAAGTTCATGAATGCCATCATGCTCGACGGCAAGAAGTCCGTTGCTGAAAACATCGTCTACGGTGCGTTCGACGTTGTTCATGGCAAGTCCAAGCAGGAGCCGCTCACGGTTTTCCATTCTGCGCTTGAGAACATTGCCCCGCACGTTGAAGTCCGCTCGCGTCGTGTCGGTGGTGCGACCTATCAGGTCCCCGTCGATGTTCGTCCGGAGCGCCGCCAGGCTCTTGCTATTCGCTGGCTGATCGCTGCTGCCCGCAAGCGCAATGAAACGACTATGGTTGACCGCCTTTCCGGCGAACTGCTCGATGCGTCCAACAACCGCGGCTCCGCCGTTAAGAAGCGCGAAGACACGCACAAGATGGCTGACGCCAACCGCGCGTTCTCGCACTATCGCTGGTAATTCCGAACGGTATCGAAAGGCAGTCCACAATGGCTCGCGAATATAAGATCGAAGACTACCGTAATTTCGGTATCATGGCGCATATCGACGCCGGCAAGACCACGACCACCGAGCGTATTCTTTATTATACCGGCAAGTCGCACAAGATCGGCGAAGTCCACGACGGCGCAGCCACCATGGATTGGATGGAGCAGGAGCAGGAGCGTGGCATCACGATCACTTCTGCTGCCACCACGACCTTCTGGAAGGGCCGTGACGGCAAAATGCGCCGCTTCAACATCATCGACACTCCCGGCCACGTCGACTTCACCATTGAAGTCGAGCGTTCGCTGCGCGTTCTCGACGGCGCCATCGCGCTGCTCGACGCCAACGCCGGTGTTGAGCCGCAGACGGAAACCGTCTGGCGCCAGGCCGAAAAGTATAATGTTCCGCGGATGATCTTCTGCAACAAGATGGACAAGACCGGCGCGGACTTCTACCGCTCCGTCGAGATGATCAAGACCCGTCTCGGTGCTACGGCTGTCGTCATGCAGTTGCCGATTGGTGCAGAAACCGAATTCAAGGGCGTCATCGACCTGGTCGAGATGAACGCGCTCATCTGGCGCGACGAGTCGCTCGGCGCACAGTGGGATGTCGTCGAGATCCCCGAGGACATGAAGGCCAAGGCTGAAGAATATCGCGAAAAGCTGATCGAGACGGTCGTCGACATCGACGAAGCCGCCACCGAAGCTTACCTCGAGGGCATTCTGCCGGACAACGAGCAGATCCGTGCACTGGTTCGCCGCGGCACGATCGACGTCAAGTTCCACCCGATGTTCTGTGGCACCGCCTTCAAGAACAAGGGCGTGCAGCCGCTGCTCGACGCCGTTGTCGACTACCTGCCGTCGCCAATGGACATCCCGGCGATCAAGGGCATCGACTTCAAGACGGAAGCTGAAATCGAGCGTCATGCCGATGACAGCGAGCCGCTCTCCATGCTCGCCTTCAAGATCATGAACGACCCCTTCGTTGGTTCGTTGACCTTCGCTCGCATCTACTCCGGCAAGCTTGAAAAGGGCGCGTCGGTTATCAACACGGTCAAGGACAAGCGCGAGCGCGTCGGCCGTATGCTGCAGATGCACTCCAACTCGCGTGAAGACATCGAAGAAGCCTTCGCAGGTGACATCGTCGCTCTCGCCGGCCTCAAGGAAACCACGACGGGCGACACGCTCTGCGATCCGCTGAAGCCGGTTATCCTCGAGCGCATGGAATTCCCGGAGCCGGTCATCCAGATCGCCATCGAGCCGAAGACCAAGGGCGACCAGGAAAAGATGGGCCTCGCGCTCAACCGCCTGGCTGCTGAAGATCCGTCCTTCCGCGTCAAGACCGACCAGGAATCCGGCCAGACCATCATCGCCGGAATGGGCGAGCTGCATCTCGACATCATCGTCGACCGCATGCGTCGTGAATTCAAGGTCGAAGCAACTGTCGGCGCGCCGCAGGTTGCCTACCGCGAAACCATCACCCGGACGCATGAAGAAGACTACACGCACAAGAAGCAGTCCGGTGGTACCGGCCAGTTCGCGCGCGTCAAGATCGTCTTCGAACCGAACCCGGACGGCGACGAATTCAAGTTCGAATCGAAGATCGTCGGCGGTTCCGTTCCGAAGGAATACATCCCCGGCGTCCAGAAGGGCATCGAAAGTGTTCTGTCTTCGGGTCCGCTCGCAGGCTTCCCGATGCTCGGCGTCAAGGCGACCCTCATCGATGGTGCCTTCCACGACGTCGACTCCTCGGTTCTCGCCTTCGAAATTGCATCGCGTGCCTGCTTCCGTGAAGCAGCCAAGAAGGCCGGCGCTCAGCTGCTCGAGCCGATGATGAAGGTCGAAGTCGTCACCCCGGAAGATTACGTCGGCGACGTTATCGGCGACCTGAACTCCCGTCGCGGTCAGATCCAGGGCCAGGAAAGCCGCGGTATCGCCGTCGTCATCAACGCGAACGTCCCGCTCGCGAACATGTTCAAGTACGTCGACAACCTGCGCTCCATGTCCCAGGGCCGCGCCCAGTACACGATGACCTTCGATCACTACTCGCCGGTCCCGTCGAACGTCGCAACTGAAATCCAGGCAAAGTATTCCGGTCAGAAGTGACCGGAATACCAATTGACCGATAACAAGAATTAGATCCCTTCGAGGACTAGCAAAATGGAGACCCGAAAATGGGAAAGAGTAAGTTTGAGCGCAACAAGCCGCACGTCAACATTGGCACGATTGGCCACGTTGACCACGGCAAGACGTCTCTGACGGCAGCGATCACGAAGTACTTCGGTGAGTACAAGGCGTACGATCAGATCGACGCGGCTCCGGAAGAAAAGGCCCGTGGCATCACCATCTCGACGGCGCACGTCGAGTATGAGACGCCGGCCCGCCACTACGCGCA
>NZ_JBFTZZ010000055.1:0-18063 GCF_056406515.1 Rhizobium sp. P1_B8
TATACGGTCGTAGCTTGGTGATGCGATGTAGGTCATGGGAAGCTCCCTGCTGATCGAGAGGAACACCTGAACAGAACTCCGGTTCCACACTACGCATCTGCGGTAAGCGCCGTCGTTTGCCGCCGGCGCTTACGTCACGCATTGGCGCTGATCCGCCTGCATCCCCTTGGCCTTAGGCGTTCATCAAGCGTCATCCTGGCGAATGGCCGGTGGCTGTGCTGCAGATGGACCATATGCTCTGACCACGGCAGTCTGGCTGTCTTGGAACTTTCGATCTCGCAAGTCTGTTCGTACTGTTGAATGGAGGTACTGGCCATGTCCAAAAAGAATAATGACAAAGGGGGCAATCCTAAAGACCAGCCGGTCAATCACCCTGACCGTAAAGAAGTGCCACCGGAGCCTGACGATCACAAACACCCGGCTCGAGATACAAGGGAGGCACCGGTGCCCAACCCAAACGATGAGCCTGTCGACAAACCTTAGCAACTGCCAGACCGTCGTGAACCGACTTTTGGATCGTAACCGATGTTCTCATCCCACGGCTTATGTCGCCAAATACTGGGATGGTCTTTGTGTTTTCCTGACCGACGGTCCATCGAGATCGATTACAACACCGTCGAGAGAACCATCCGGCCGATAGCGCTTAATCGTAAGAATGCTCTCTTCGCCGGACACGATGCTGGAGCGGAGAACTGGGCGATCATCGCCTCCCTCATCGAGACGAGTAAGCTCAACGGTGTCGATCCGTTCGCCTGTCTCACCGCCACTCTCAACGCCATAGCTAACGGCCACAAGCAGAGCCGAATAAAGGAACTCCTGCCGTGGAATAACCTGGCACGGCAATATGCATTCAAAGCCTTCTATCCGGCACATTGCGGACTTCTCCCGACATTTGATCCGTCGTTTTAACCCGCCAAAAACGACCGGCGTCTATGGATGTCTCAAGTACCGTGCGAGGTTGCCGTTGAGTGCTTTAACTCGTCAAGGTTTGTTGGCCTCGTGCGCACGGCGAAGAGCCGTCGTCGTCGCGGCTCCACTCCTCGACATCAAGCGAGAAAACTCGTCAGTATGGGAGCAGGGCACCGCTTACCCCAAGAACTCGGTGCCAGCGAAGGTTTCGAACCATTCCCAATAAGCGGAGACAGCTTTGAAAAAATTCAATCCCATTCGAACGCGGGAGGTGATGGGCGGCACTATCGCCCGCGCACTTCGTGCCGAATACGATCCCGCGATGCCGATGGGGAATGTTGCGGTGCATGAGATCAACGATGTTATCTCTGCCTGGCTGGTGCGTCATGACAAGGAAATAACACCCGTTCTTCCACGTGCGCTCCAATGGTTGGACAAGGCCATCGAGGGAAAAGAAGAGGAAAGGTTTGGTCCTTTTCCCTGTTCCCACCGCAGGACTTTGCACTGGGCCAAGGCCCTTGGCCACTGGATGCACGGTAAAGGAAACGACGAAGCATCGTGGAAAACCGCTCAGGATGCAGAGATTGAATACATGCGAACCGGCTTTACCAAAGTACTCGGTGTCGACAAGTTTGACTACAAGCTCCAACGTTTCGTTCCTCAGGAAATCAAGGGCCTGCCGTATAGTTCACGGAGACTGCTCGTCGACGGAACTCTCGACGATTTCATGGCGTTCAGCCTCCAGGCTGGTCAATACGACACCGCAGTCGAAGAATATGAGCGACATCTAAAGCCGAAAAACCCATCACTCAAAACAACGTTAAAGCCACGGGCGTTTGCCTATGCGCTCTGTCTGAAAAAATTAGGGCGGGCGCGATTTGGCGACAATGACCTGTTGGAGGCCGGGCAGCGAATGTTGCGGGCCAATCTCGAGGAAACATGGTTGGGAGTCGGCCAATATGAGCGTGCGGCCACATGGTTGAAGATCGTCTATTGGGACCGCGACCAGACCCTGACGCCACTGGAGACCATCCTTAAAGCCTATGACAACATGCCAAACGTACCGTTGCCTGATTTCATGCTGGCAACCCGGTCCGAACTTGAGCCAAATTCCCTTCGAATGAGGTGGGCACAGTTAGTCAAAAGACTTCGGTTCAAATGAGGTTTTGCATTGATAACGTGAGCACTGATTTCGTAAGCGGTGTCCCGCTTACACGTTGACCGAGCTGCGTTTTGTAGTGCCGAGTGCTTTAGGATGAGGGGATAGCCCTGCGGAGATTTACTCGGCCTCAATAATTCCACGGCAGCAACCTATCGATCTGGCTCTGAGCCTGGTTCATAGGTCCTTCCTCTCAAGCGAGCAGACTTCGAGATCGTCTTCGTCGAAAACCACCTCGGCCACTCCAAACGGGGGGCCATCAAACCAGCCCATCGCATCTGCCTGCTCATAAGTAGGCGTTTCGTGCTCTTTCGTGCCACCAGCCTGGACGGTCGTCATCTCAACCGGATGGACGCGAATCGCGACAACTGTGCGCGTTCCGACGTCGGTACACCGCCACCGCCTCTTCCCGCACCAGAACTCCAGACCGATCTGAAACTCCGAGTGTTCCATGCATGATCTCCCTGATTTAGTATGTGATGATTACAAATAGCCGAGTGTCGGGTCTTCGAGGCTGCTGCTATCTTGTAAAAGTCGAATCAGGAGGTCACAAACCTGACTCGCGCCGAACAAGGCGCTCTCTCCAATCCAGCCACGCACGGTTTATGATGGTTGTTTCCTCAACCGGAGCGCCCATGGTCCAATACTGTCGGCCGTCGATGTCAAGGTAGACAGAGCTTCTACTAGTTGGCTCAAACCACCTTCGTTCGCCCTGGGTACGGATGAATGAGACGGCTTCCTCAAACAGGGCCTGGTCCTCCGGCGGATCGTCGAATTGCCGTACCGAGTATTCGTGCGGCCACTGCGGCATGGTTTTCGCGTAACGCCAGTGGCGCGTGCCGATGAACTTCTTGAAGTCATCAATGCTATCCATTAGGTCTCGTCTTTGCTCCTGAAGTTCAAGAGGCTAATCATGCGACTACTCATGAGCCACCTCGCCCAATTCAGCTCGCTCTCCAAACAGGGAGAGTTGCTGTGCACGCAGGGGCTTGCCTACCTTCTTCAGAATTCGGATGCACGCAAGAGCTTTGGGGACCATATCTCCAAGATGGTGGGCAGAACTATCAACGCCGACTTGACTTGGCGAGCCGAGGCTCGACAGAAAGACGGTGCCCGCCCCGACTTGGAGGGCTGCACGGCTGACGGAAAGCTCGTGGTCAAGATAGAGGCGAAATTGGGCGCGGCGTTTGGCGAGGGCCAACTCAGTTCGTACCTTGGCGACCTTCAAGAAAGCTCTGATAGTGGAATGTTGCTGGTGCTGGTACCTCATTATCGGGTTGCTGCGATGAAAGCATCGGTGCCGTGTGTGTCCGCTCCTACCGAGGATGGTCCTTGGCAGCGGGGTGCAACGTCCGACTTTTCGGTTGCGGTGATCGATTGGGAAGGGGTCTTGGTCGCCCTGAAAGATGTTCGCTCCGAACCGTTCCGTGGTGACCTTGCCCAATTTCGGGCCATGTACAGGGTCCTTCAGGGCTACGACATCGAGCCACTGAGGAGTGTCTCTGAACTGTTCGCTTGGCGCGAGCGGAAAGAGGTATTCGTCAATCTTGTGGATCGCGTTACCCGCCGCTTGGCGCAGCAGAGCCGAGTCCTCCCAATGGGCAAGGACGGTCCCGACGACTACCAGCGTCGATATGTCTGCCTACCGCTTGGCGCAGACGAGCCCTGCTTCAGCGTGGGGGTCCGCGATCCTTTTCCGGGGTACACGACGCCTATCTGGCTGCGTTTCCACCGTCTTACGCCCAAGTTCTCGGTTATCCGCGAACGTCTTGTCGCGTCTGGCTTCGCGCAGCGATTAACTGAGTGCGGTGGCCACATCTGGATACATCTCGATGTTCCGCTCAATGCCGACGGCGAAAGTCTGGTTGATTCGTTGGTTGAGCAAGCACAACGGGTTATCGAGGTCGCGTACCAGCCATTGTGACACACAGACGTGTGTCCCGCAAAATCTCTGAGAAGCGGCAGTTATGCTTGCCCCGGCGACGACTGGTGAATGAGTGACTGCCCCGGTTTTCTCACAGCACCTCTGCCGTGCTGGGGACAATGCCTTCATCGAAGCATTCAACGGCCGCTTCCGAGCCGAATGTCTGAACCAGCATTGGTTCCTGACCCTTGCGGATGCCCGCGAAAAGATGGAGGATTGGCGCAGAGACTACAATGAGGTTCGGCCACATGGTGCCATCGGCAATAAGGTGCCAGACTTACTAATGAATCCGGGAGGCGCAACCAGCCCACCTCCTTGAATGAAGCCGGAAAACTCCAGTCTCCGGTGGTCCAGAATCCTGGGGCGGTTCAAAAACCGCCGGGGCTCTACTCGCCGCCGGATGAAAGTTCAGTGGCAGGTCACTAGGACTTCCGAGTTCGGCGTTACCTCACAAGACGGCCCTCACCGTGGGCTTACGTGGGATCAGGACAGCGCTTACTTTGGATCGGGTTCGCTGTTGCCTGGAACAAGGAAGATCCAAACGTCTCGCGATGACATCATCGATGTCTTTGATTTCTCGAGCGCCGGCCATCCTAGCGTCGCAATCAAACTATTCCTCGGCGTCGGAACAGTTCTTATATTGCAGCTTCTGAAGTGGCGCATCCAGCCTCAGGATGAGCCCGGTCGGGGCGTAATCAAGAGAGACCTCCCCGAAAGCGGACAGGCTGGAGCTGACGAGCCGCGTGCCGAACCCCTTCTTGGTTGGAGTTTCCACCGCCGGACCTCCAACCTCCTGCCAAGTGAAGTTCAGGCTCGGGGCGCCCGCCTTGTCGCCTACCGACCACTCGATTGCAACAGTCCCTGTATCCTCCGAAAGCGCACCATACTTATTGGCGTTGGTGACGAGTTCGTGCAGCACGAGGGAGAAACAAAGGGCCGCCTGTGGACTCAATTCAACGTCGGGACCGCTTGCTTTGAAACGTCCTGACGTCTGAAGTCCGAGATTAATCGCGGTAGCCTCGACAATCGTTCCCATGGTCGTGCCCAACCAATTTTGCTGCAGCAAAATATCGTGTGCTTTCGAGTAAGCATTGATCCGCGCAGAGATCGATTGTTCCGCTTCCTCCAGAGAGCTGGCGTTTCGAAAGGATTGACTGGTGATAGCCTGAACGACGGCCAGCGTGTTTTTCATGCGGTGAGAGAGTTCGTGCATCAGGACGCGCTGTCGCTCCTCGTTTTCTCTCTGCTCGGTGCGATCTCTCAGAATCTTCACAAAGCCCTCGACTTCGCCATCATCCGACGTCAGCGCCATCATCTGACCCGACGCCCAGAACAACGATCCGTCCTTGCGAACGTGCCAGCGTTCATCGTTGCCATGGCCTTCCGCTAAAGCGGCGGTCATCTCCCGTTGGAGAATCCCCGCCTGCAGGTCTTCCTGCGTGAAAATGACGGCTGCGGGCTTGCCGATAATCTCAGCCTCGTCCCATCCGAGGATCCGTCGCGCACCCTCATTCCACGTAGTCACCAGGCCATCGAGATCCATGGAGATGATCGCATACTCGATCGCGCTCTGCAGAATGGCTTCGAGAAAGCGCTCTCGGGAGCGGCTGGAACTGGAAAAGGGTTTCATGATCATATTATACGCGCGAACCTTTCAAGGCCTGCAAGGCTGAAAGGCCTCATCCTGATTTTATACCGGACGCCGTCGCGTTGGCAAAGGCCGCAGCCGTGACACGTTGTCGGGCAAGTCCCGGAGGAGCGATCGCTAAAGCCACACAACCTTCTCGGAAACAAAGATACGCGAGCCACGTTATCAAGCGACGTCTTAGTGAGCGTGGAAGCATGACAGGCCATTCGAGAGAACAACTCCACGGGGATTTGCCTTCCGCATCTTCAAAAGCAGCTTCCGCCGATCGGAAGGAGTTGGCAGCGATCGCATTTGAACGCACCCGGATGCCGATGGTCGTCACCGATGGGCGAAAGCCGGATCTTCCGATCGTGCTCGCAAACAAGGCATTCCTCGAACTGACAGGTTATGCGGCGCCTGAAGTGCTGGGGCGCAACTGTCGTTTCCTGCAGGGTCCCGCGACGTCTCCGATTGCCGTCGCCGAAATTCGTGCGGCTATCGCCGGCGAGCGTGAGGTCAGCGTCGAGATCCTCAATTATAAGAAGAGCGGTGAGCAGTTCTGGACGCTTGCATCTAAGTCCCGTCCATGGGGATGACGGAAGGATCCTGTATTTCTTTGGCTCTCAAATCGACATGACGGAGTACCGGCGGATCGAGGCACTGGAGGCCTCCGAGCATCGCCTGCTGATGGAAGTCGACCACCGATCCAACAACGTCCTGGCGATCGTCGACAGCATCGTCCGCCTGAGCAACGCCGATGACCCGGCCCTTTATGCCGCCGCTATTCAGCATCGGGTGCAGGCGCTCGCCCGTGCCCATACCTTGCTTGCTGAACGAAGATGGACAAGCATTTCTGTTGAGGAGCTTATTCGTCAACAGGTGACGCCGTTCGCGGCCACCCGCGCTTTTTTTGCCGGGCCGGATATCAGAATGGATGGGCCGGTCGTCCAGCCCCTTGCGCTCGTGTTCCATGAACTCGCTGTCAACGCAGCCCAGCACGGTGCGCTCGCCGCTGCGCGAGGCAGACTTTCAATCAGTTGGAAGCCCAAACCGTCCGGAGCAGGCTTTAATATCCGGTGGCAGGAGGTGGGCTCGCGCCCTCTGCCTACATTCGCCAAACGAGGTTTTGGCACGGTGATTGTCGGCGCAATGGTCGAAAGGCAGCTTAAAGGGCGAATTGAGAAAACTTGGTCGGAGGATGGGCTGCTTATAGACATTGAGATCCCATCGGCAGGCTCGACCTATGACGGCACCTTGGCACCGGAACACTGATGTCAAGAACCTGCCATCGGGATCGAACGCTTAGCGTCCGCCAACGATGGGCTCCTAACGATGCGGTACCGTGCCTCGACAAGATTATAGAGTCCGAAAGCCGCCAATCCAACGGCGACCGCGACATACAGAAAGGATCCTAGCGGAAGCTGGCGCAGCCATTCCAGGGCGTCGCCCATGCTACCGGCTTGTCCAGGATCCACCCTGAAACCTGCATAGGCGAAAAGTACTCCGGTAGCCGCAAACACCACGCCGCGGGCGACAAGGCCATAGATGCATACCAACGTCACGATACCCTTGTGATCAGGTATCTGAAGGTGGCGCTCGAACTTCCTGGTGATGCCCTTCACGGCCGTCACGACGCCGCCGATGATGAAGCCGGCGCCGACCGCGATCGCAAAGTAGGATCCAAACGGCTGCGACATGATCCATCCTGCCAGATCCTTCTCACCAGAAGCTTCGCTACCTCCTCCCAGGAAAAAGGCGTTCCCGAGCGCATATGCGGCAAGCCCGAGATAGGTGATGGCGCTGCCAAAGAGCGCGGATCGGATCGCCAATGCCTTCCCGTCCCTACCGTGGCCGTCGCTGTCTGCCAGGGACTGCGCCAACCTCCAGGCAACAAATCCTAGAAGGCCGAGCCCGATCAATCCGACCCATACGCGACCGAGCGGCTGTCCAAGGAGTGCTGAAAGCGCGGATTTCGTTTCGGGCCGGCCACCGGCCACGCCGGAGAAGAGAGCAAGCCCGGCCACAAGGAGAAAGACAACGCCGCGCGCCGCATAGCCGCCTTTGGCGAGCACATCAAATCGATTTCCCTTGGTCATCAGCGGTCCCGTCGGTTTCAGCGCGCCATATTCAACGCGCCAACTCGCTGAAAGTTTGCTGGAGACCGGCAACGATGCAGCCACAGAACGGCGGGGCCATATCCTGGTGACGGAACGCCACAGGTGGGCTGGTTGTTGTCGGCGACCATTTGAATGCGACAATACCGAAGCGTTGCCATCATGTGGCAACCTCGCTGCCAATACAGCGAGATTGGCAGCAGGGCCTGACAATCGCATGCCACTGCTGCCAAACAACGCGCATCACCCCAAACACATCTCTCTTTTAGCTATTGATCGTGATGCGCTTAGCAGTCGATTGTTCCGACCCCGAGCGGGGCAGAGTGACAGTCAAAACGCCATTCCTGAAGGAGGCCGAGATTCTGTCTTCCTCTACCTCGCTGTTTAAGGAAAGACGGCGTTCGAAGCGGCCATAGAACCGCTCGGAGAACTGCCGGTCTTTGTCGTCGTTTTCGCCAAGCTTTTCACCCCGGATGGTCAAGACGCCGTTGTCGAGCAAGACTTCAACGTCTTTCTCGTCCATGCCAGGAATATCAGCGGTGACGCGGATTTCCTTCTCGGTTTCCGAGACGTCGATCTTCGGCCAGGAGCTTTCAAACATGAAGCCAGAACCGCTGGCCGGGAACCGATGCTCGAAGCCACGGAAGACATCA
Organism: Rhizobium sp. P1_B8; assembly: GCF_056406515.1. NCBI lineage: Bacteria > Pseudomonadati > Pseudomonadota > Alphaproteobacteria > Hyphomicrobiales > Rhizobiaceae > Rhizobium > Rhizobium sp. P1_B8. The sequence continues at coordinate 8,387 of NZ_JBFTZZ010000055.1, forward strand.
TCAAACAGCCTGTTCATCTCGCGATGAAGCGCCAAGAACGGATTATGATCTCTGCCTGCATAGTCGGTCGGAACCGTACTCTTGCCGCGGCCCCGCGAAATTAGATCACGAACACTCATCTGTACCTCCATGTCTGGCCGCGCCGGCAAGTCCGGCGCCGGCCGTCATCTAGTTCGATTATGCAACCTGCTTTCCGCCTTCGATCTGAAGCGGTGCAGTCTGCTTTTCAACCTGCTGGGCTTCGCTGGCGCCGATGGGAATGCGCCGCGGCTTCATCTCTTCGGGGATCTCCAGTTTCAACTCGACCGACAGAAGACCGTTTTTCAGGCTTGCCCCAGACACCTTGACATGGTCGGCGAGCTCGAAGCGCCGCTCGAACGACCGGCCCGCGATGCCGTGATGCAGATATTGCGCGTCCTCCTTATCGGCTTTCTCACCAGCAATAATGAGCACGTTTCGCTCATGCGTGATCGAAAGGTCCTCCTCGCCGAAACCCGCGACAGCAATGACGATGCGGTAGTCGTCATCGCCCGCCTTGACAATATTGTAAGGCGGCCAAGTGTCGACAGGTTGAACCCGCTGCGCATTGTTGAGGAGGTTGAAAACGCGGTCAAAGCCGATGCTGGACCGGTAAAGGGGGGCGAAGTCGAATTCGTTTCTCATAGCCATATCCTCCGTAAAGCAACATGGAATGAAGACGCATTGGAAACTTGCGTCTCCACCAATTCAGCCCCGTTAGTGGCGGCTGACGAAACTGATTTGGTTGCGGAGTTTTCAGGGTTCAAGAGCACCCCAGACAAAAATTGGCACTCTGGACACTAGAGTGCTAAAATTGGGTGTACCATTGATGAGCTGCCGTTTTCTGAACGGCATTTTCTAAGGCCGATTGTTGAAAAGGCGCTCTCATAGTCACGCCAACAGGCGCGCCGTTCTTGACCGTGTGATGCCCATCGACTTTTCACGCATGTCCCCGCCGGGCAATCGCAGGCGCAATGGTGAACGGCCCGTTGATCACCAAGGGGATTTGTCTGACGGGCCTTGAACGATCGGCTACCCCCCACAATATCATTTTCATCAGGACCATTGGTGGCATGAAAGGAGGAAAAGATGCCGCTGAACGATGTTCTATGGACCCAGCCGGTGAGAATCCGGCTGCAGTGCGGTTTGGAGCGCACCTTCGCAGGCGCATACGACGCCTTGGATTTTCTCGAGAACGAATGGCCGCTGCGTCATGGTGAGCGCCATCAACGCGCAGTGAAAACGTGTCGTGGCGTCCTCAACGGCAGCATTCCCAGCATCGTCGCGCGCGAAGCCTTCGTGGCGGCTTGCCTCGAAGCGGGCATGCCATCCGTTCTGGCCCCGTGGAAGAGAAAGCCGACCACGCATCCGGCTCGGCCAGCGCGTCTCGTTGCCAATTAAAGGAGAATCGATGACCTCGCCTCCGATGAGGCGAGGTCTAGCATAAGCGCCGCTTTTCCCGTTATTTGGCTGGACGAACGCCGTGATGGAACTTCTGAGTGCCAGCCGGCATTTCGCTGTCGGGACTGTTTCGGGAACGACCATGGCCAGCGATAAACTGTCGACCTATCGATCGAAGCGCGACTTTCAAAAAACGGCCGAACCGAGCGGCGAAAAGCGCCTCGCGCGCAGCAACCGTCGTCGTTTCGTCATCCAGAAGCACGACGCGACCCGACTGCATTACGATTTGCGCCTCGAACTCGACGGCGTCTTCAAGTCTTGGGCTGTCACCAAAGGCCCGTCCCTCGATCCGCACGACAAGCGGCTGGCCGTCGAAGTGGAAGATCACCCGCTGGACTACGGTGATTTCGAAGGCACCATTCCGAAAGGCCAGTATGGCGGCGGCACTGTCATGCTCTGGGATCGCGGTTATTGGGAGCCGGAAGGAAAGAAGAGCCCGGAGCAGGCGCTGGCGAAAGGCGATTTCAAATTCACGCTGGAAGGCAAACGCCTGCATGGCAGCTTCGTGCTGGTGCGCATGCGCAACGACCGCGACCGTGGCAGCCGGACAAACTGGCTGCTGATCAAGCACCACGACGAATTCTCGGTCGAGGAAAACGGCGCGGCCACACTTGAGGAAAACCAGACATCAGTTGCCTCTGGCCGTACCATGGAAATGATTGCCGCCGGCAAGGGACGAAAGCCCAAGCCCTTCATGGTCGAGGGCGGCGACGTTCAAGCCGATGCCGTCTGGGACAGCAATCACGGACTGGCTGCCGAAGAGCGAAAAGAAGACACTGGAGCTGATCGGAAGGCGAAAACGGCCACAAAGGTTGATCTACCGGATTTCATTGCGCCACAGCTCTGCCAGACCCTGGAGCGTCCGCCCGCCGGCACCGGCTGGATTCACGAGATCAAGTTCGACGGCTACCGTATCCAGATGCGCGTACTGGACGGGGAGGCGACGCTGAAGACCAGGAAAGGGCTCGACTGGACGACAAAATATCCCGAGATCGCCGAGGCGGCATCGACACTGCCCGATGCGATCATCGACGGCGAGATCTGCGCCCTCGACGATAATGGCGTTCCTGATTTCGCGGCCCTGCAGGCGGCCCTTTCGGAAGGCAAGACCGGCGAACTCGTCTATTTCGCATTCGACCTTCTCTATGAGGGTGGCGAGGACGTGCGATCTCTACCGCTCGTCGAGCGCAAGGCGCGGCTTCAAAGGCTTCTGTCCGACGCCGGCAGCGATCCGCGCATCCGTTTCGTCGAGCATTTCGAAACGGGCGGTGATGCAGTTCTCCGGTCTGCCTGCAAGCTCTCACTGGAAGGCATCGTCTCGAAAGAGGCCGATGCACCCTATCAATCCGGCCGCACCGAAAACTGGGCGAAGTCGAAATGCCGCGCCGGCCACGAGGTGGTGATCGGCGCCTATGCCAAGACCAACGGGAAATTCCGATCCCTGCTGGTCGGCGTCTATCACGGCGACCACTTCGTCTATGTCGGCCGCGTCGGCACGGGATATGGCGCAAAGAAAGTGGAAACGCTGCTTCCGAAGTTGAAAGCGCTCGAGACGGCGAAATCGCCCTTCACCGGCATCGGCGCGCCGAAGAAGGAGGCCGAGGTCACGTGGCTGAAGCCCGAGCTCGTGGCGGAAATCGAATTCGCAGGCTGGACGGCCGACGGTATTGTCCGGCAGGCGGCCTTCAAAGGGCTGCGCACGGACAAGCCGGCCAAGGAGGTCAAGGCCGAACGGCCGGCGAAACCCGCGCAGACAGACGTGCCGCAGCCGGTGGCGGAGACGAAGGCCATGCCGGTCCGGCGAAAGGGCGCCAAGGCCGAGGTCATGGGCGTGACGATTTCCAACCCCGACAAGCCGCTATGGCCTGATGCCAATGATGGCAAACCTGTCACCAAGGAGGAACTGGCCCGTTACTACGAAATGGTCGGTTCCTGGCTGATCGAGCACATCAAGGGACGGCCATGTTCCATCATCCGGACGCCCGACGGCATCGGTGGCGAGCAGTTTTTCCAGCGCCATGCGATGCCCGGCACCTCCAACCTGCTTGAACTGGTGAAGGTCTTCGGCGACAAAAAGCCTTATTTGCAGATCGACCGCGTCGAAGGCCTTGCTGCCGTCGCGCAGATCGGTGGCGTCGAGCTGCATCCCTGGAATTGTGAACCGCATCAGCCTGAGGTGCCGGGCCGGCTCGTCTTCGACCTTGATCCAGGTCCGGACGTGCCATTCTCCGCGGTCGTTTCGGCAGCCCGCGAAATGCGGGACCGTCTCGACGAGTTGGGCCTGGTCAGCTTTTGCAAGACCACTGGTGGCAAGGGCCTGCACGTCGTCACGCCACTCGCAATCAACAAGCGCAAGCCGCTTTCGTGGGCGCAAGCGAAGGGTTTTGCCCACGACGTCTGCCAGCAGATGGCGCGTGACAATCCCGATCTCTATCTGATCAAGATGACCAAGAGCCTGAGGGATGGCCGGATCTTCCTCGATTATCTGCGCAATGACCGGATGGCGACGGCAGTGGCACCTTTGTCGCCCCGTGCCCGGCCGGGTGCCACCGTCTCGATGCCGTTGACATGGACACAGGTCAAATCGGATCTCGACCCGAAGCGCTTCACCATCCGCACCGTCCCGACCATCCTCTCGAAATCATCGGCCTGGGACGATTATTGCGATGGCCGGCGGCCACTGGAACAAGCGATCAAGCATCTCGGCAAGGGGCGAGTTGCCGTATGATCTCGCCGCTCTTCGAAAAGGCCTGACCGGCAAAAATCAGGCGGCGATTGCGGCGAAGATGCTAACATATAATAGCCCTTGTGCCCGGCAGCGGCAGCATCGGCAGATGCTACTCGGCCTGCACACTCTGGTCCTTCGGCAGCAAAATCGTCATCGCCGCCGCGACGGCGGCCGTAACTGCAACGGCGAGATAGATGCCGCTGAAACTCTGGGTCGATGTCTTGATCACGGCGCCAAAGAAGTTCCCTGTGGTGCCGCCGATGCCTTGGAACACGGTGCAGATGCCTAAGACAGTCACCGCGACGCGGGGCGTGGCGCGATGTGAGACGTAGGCCGGCAGCAGGCCATAGATCGGATAAAAACCCAGCGAAAAGAAGATGCCTGACAGGAGCGAGAGTTCCATGGAGGGATCGAGGACTACGAGGGCGCCGGCGGCGAGGAAGCTTGAGTAACAAGCGAGCATGGCATGGCGCGCTCCGAGGCGCGACGATATTGTGCCAATGGCGAAGCCTGCGCTGATCCCCACCGCCCCGATCGTTGCCCAGAGCCATGAGGCAAAGCCGACGGAATAGCCGAGTTCCTCGCGCAGGAACGGCGAGAGATAGGTGAGATAGGGATATGGCATCAGGCCGTTGATGAAGCCGAGCGCGAAGATCAGCGCCACCCATGGCATGATGGAGCGCAGGCTTGCTGAACTGCCGGCAGTAGGCGCGCGCGTTTCGTGACTTGTCCCGCTGTCGAAGAGGCCGGCCCGCCCGAAGAGAATGTGGGTGACAATGGCCAGTGTAATCGTGGCCGCGCCCGTGAGGTACCAGACCATCTGCCAGTGGCCGCTTCCGGCGTATGCGGCCACGAGTGCGCTGTTGATGAGGACGCCAAAGGCCGGCGCGCTGGAGATCAGGCTCATGGCAAAGCCGCGCTGTTCAGCTCCCACCACCCGCGAGGCGAGATTAATCATCGGCACGAAGGTCGATGCGCCCGTTGCGCCGGCGACCATCAGCAGCCCGGCAACAACATAGAGATTGTCGATGATGGGGATGCCCGACAGGCAAAGCCCGCAGAGCGACACGGACGCCACCACCGTCCGCGCTGCACCGATGCGATGGACGAGCCAGGTGCCGAGCACGGCAAATGCCACCGTGGAAAACTGGACTAGGCCGGTGACAGTGCCGACGAACGCATAGTCGAAGGCAAGATCGTTCCGCATGTCGGGGATGATCTGGGGAAACAGGCTGAGGCCGAAGCCGTAACACGTGCCGACGCAGGCGATCATGACGGCGACGAGAACGTTACTCGGGATTCGCACGCTAGTCATGATGATCGGCCTTTGTTGGCAACCGCGTTCCCCCCGCTCGACGCGATGATCATCTAGCATGGGCAGCCGGTGGACTGTCGGGTCTGCGACGCCTGTTGCCGATATTGCCGCGCTTCGGGTGCCCCGGCATTGAGCGCGCCAATAGTCTTGCGCGCGCCCGGGCATGGTCGTGACCGCGTCTGGTGCAAGGCGGCCATCCAGCCTGGCTTGCAAATCGCAGAGGCTAATGTTCGAGCGGCCATCAAGGCAGTCGCAACATGCTTCGGCAGGCCCTCCCATCTGGCCGCGACGAGACCTCCCGCCTAGCAGAACCCGTTCAACTTGAGAATCTTATGGGCGTCGATTGCCGCCCGGAGTTCATCTTCGGAGTTTCGATCTCCTCGGTTAGCATCTGGATGGTGCATCTTCAGCATCTGCTTGTAGCGTCGTCTAATCTCCTCAGACGTCGCGTCCTGCGAAAGGCCGAGCGTTTCGAAGGCTTTTGCTTCCAATACCTTGAGCTTACGTCGCTGAAGATCAGCTTTCGTTGTTTGATGTTGAGCAGCAATCTTGCGAGCGTTAAGGGTTTTTGCCGTACCGGAGCGAACGGTCGAAGGAAGCGGCATCTCTGTCGCCTGATCAACGCGGGTCCCCCACGTCTTACGGCTGCCGTTTGCTGCTTCCCTCTGATAGCGGGCGGTCACTGGATCAGACAGATTGCTCGCGAAATTATATCCCTTATTGTATTCCCTCGCATGTTGCGCGCAGAACACCAGGTATAATCCTTCCGCATCTCGCCCGACGGGCGCACGATTGGTGCCGCCGCTTTCGCAACCGTCCCACTGGCATTTCGACTGGTAAGGCTCGCGGAGCGGAGCCGATTTTTTGCTCGTTGGCCTCAGGCCGACGAAAATCTTCGAATCAAACGTCATCGCGCGTTATATGGCGGTCTCATCGAGGCGGCAAGCAAACCATCCACGAGATTTCAGAAAGATGACGATGGAGGCGCGCCGATAGTCGGGACAGGTGGTTCCTGCTCCGGCTCTTTACGCCTTGCCCGTCACCGGCGCTCAGTTGCCTCGCGCACTCCATCCTCGTCCCAACCCCCTCAATGTCTGAAGCGCGATGAGCGTCTCGATTTTCGCCCTTTTCCACTACCTGCGAAGTCTCATTGAGTTGGCGCCTAGCAGCTCGAGACATGACGAGGTTCGGAGCGCGATCCACATCTTCACGGTGGTAGCTGGGCGATGCCATACAGGTCATTTGGCAGCACCTTGCTAATCAAGAGGTTGAGATCGATGCCTTGGCTGCCCCTTGATCTGGGCTCGCCGATAGAGCGGGTCGGCGTGCTTGGACACTAGGACATGTGCGATGGTCGTCTCCGTCGGCAATCCAGCCTGGATCAATCCTGCAGGAGCCTGAGCCTGAACAACACCATCGATCCAGACACGGCAGGCGTATAGGGGCGACGGGTGACGATCACGCGGAACTGCGCCGGGATGACATCCAGCCGCTCGGACGGACATCAAACGTATACATGTCAAGGGAGCACCGAGCACGCCGCTACGGCGTGCTCGCCTATGCTTTTCGCTGAACCAATCGAGCCGCCGAAACCGGCAGCTCGATCCGTCACCCGTTGACCCTCCGAACGCTCGCAACGCTGACGTCGCAGGCAGCCCGGCGCGTAGCAAGCACCTTGACCGAAAAGAGCGCGTAGATGATCAACGGAAGGCAGACGAGATAGGATGTCCTGATGCCCGCATGTTCGGCAATGAAACCGAGCAGCGGCGGCGCCAGGAAGAAGACGACGAAGGTCATCTGGCCAAGGGCAGCGACGTTGAGATGGGCCGCGCGATCTGTGCGCTGGGCCGCCGCCGAGACGGCGAGAGGATAGACCGCGCTGCAGCCTGCGCCCATCAGGGCAAAGCCCGTCAGCGCGACATAGGCATGCGGCGCGCCCCAGACGGCGCAGATGCCGATCGCCGAAAGAACAAGCAGCATCGTGGCGACGGCCCGCGCGCCAAACCGATCGACCAATGGATCGACGAACAGGCGCGCCAGCGCCATGCAAAAGGTAAAGAGTGTCAATCCCAGTCCGCCGATGAAGGGCTCGGCTGAAAACACGTCGCGCATGTAGATCGCCGACCAGTCGATCCCGGCACCTTCGACGAGAAAGGCCGCGATGCCGATTACGCAGAGCGGCATGAGGCCCCAGGTGGGAAGCGCTACCAGCGGCACCTTGCCTTCGTTCAACGCGATCCGCGCCGGCGCATTGCGCATGCCGGAAATCGCCCACATGCCGAGCACAAGCACCGCGGCAAAGGTCATGGCGAGATGGAGCTGCATCGAAATACCGGCTTGGCGGACCACCGAAGAGACAAGCGCCGTGACGAAGAAGCCGAGGCTCCAGAAACCATGCGCCCTGTTCATCACGCCGCGTCCCAGCTGCGCTTCAATGCGGTCGATCTCGACGTTGAGATTGATCTCCAGCGCCCCGGCAAGCAGCCCCTCGACGAAGAGCACACAGAACACGACCGGAGCCGCACCGATCCACGGCACCAGCGACAGCAACGCAGACGTGCCGAGAACGGTAATGAATGCCGTCGTCCGCGCGCCGAGCCGGGCGATCAAGGGCGAAGACAATGTCAACGAAATCAAGGCGCCGATCGCAGCCCCTATCAACGTCAACCCAAGCTCTGACTTGTCGACGCCAAGCGCCACCTGCAAATCCGGCATCCTCGACAGCAGCGCCCCAAGTGATACGGCGAAGAGAAAAAAGCAGACATAGATCCGCTGCTGCGGCGCGATTTTCATGATGCAACTCCGGGTATCGACGCTCGAAGCCGAACGCGCGCTTTTGGATTTGTGATGTCTATCTCACAGGGCCAAAGATCGAAACTTGTTTCTCACGGAACGCCTCGGAGAAGGTGATTAGAGACCGGCGCGATTTGCCTAGCCGCGGTGAGGTCCGCGTGCCGTTGTGATCGGTCTCCGCTCCAATTTTGCGGTGAGGACGTCCAGATCTACCGCCTGAGGGCTTCGCCGGCGGCTGAGAGGCTTGTTCTGCGCGAGTACGTCTCCGACGCAAACGGCCCTCGCGGCCACAGGGTTGAAAGTGATTGATCCCTGGTCCCGATAGCGACTGTGTGTTCGCGTTGGTTCAAGGGGAGGAACATCGACGCTAAGTGCGTTGCTTACTTCGTAAGGTCATAGGGCCGCCCCGTAGGAGCGCAATTTGTTGGTGATCATACGCTTTGGCAGCATGCCCTGCTTCTTCAGGCGTCGCGCCAGCAGGCGCTTGGCCGCCTTGGTGTTGCGGCGCGACCGCACGATCTCATCGAGCACATATCCATCCTGATCAAACGCTCTCCACAGCATTTCTGGCCATTGACGCGCACCACGACTTCATCGAGATACCAGACATCGTCTTCAGTCGACGCCTTATGGCGTGTGCGGCGCCCATAATGGCCGTTCTTTCGGCACCATCGGCGAATGGTCTCATGCGAAACGACGATCCCGCAATCGAGCATCATTTCCTCGACATCGCGCAGGCTCAGATTGAAGCGGAAGTAGAGCCAAACAGCGCGGGCCACGATTCCGATCGGCCCCTCGCCTGAGGGCGGGATGACCGACCTTGATCTTGAATGACTGGTAGCCGACCGGCCGCCGCGGGCGAAAACAGTGCGCAGAATGCCTCGTCGCTAAGATGAAAGTCCAGACCACTGGCACAGGCGCGGACCCCGGTCACGGCGGCTTCCTAGCAGCTAATGCCGACTGCCTCGCGCGATGACATCGCCGATATCGCCCGGTCATTGGCGCGGCCGGCCAGCAAGCGATCTGCGCTGCGGTTCATCGGCGATATGAGCGACATGATGCCGACTCGCTGATCTGCCACTTCCGCCTCCGTCAAAACCTCCTACTAAGATTGCAGTCATCGCGTCCTGCCCCGGCTCTGGTCCTGCCAGGCTCGCGCCGCCGGCAACGGCTTTGCCGTCCTCCACTGCGTTGCGGCCCTGCGGGTGCAGGCAGCACTTGCCGCCCGGCTTTCGGACCGCCGTAGCAGGTCGCGATGGCCGCGACCTCGAAACGGAGGTTCAGACATGAGCAGGCAACCATCCAATCAACGATCCGATATCTACAGCCGCATCACCACCAGGATCATCGCCGATCTCGAAC
>NZ_JBFTZZ010000056.1:0-17658 GCF_056406515.1 Rhizobium sp. P1_B8
CATATGGAATTGAAGCCGATTTCGAGCTGCAGACGAGAAGTCGAAGTCGCGATGGTGGAAATGCTCGTCAGTTTGCAGAAACGTGGATGGTCGGCTGCGGAATTGGCACTGGCGCTCGCAGATGCCTCCGAAGATCTCGTCATGCTGATTGCGACCAAAAGGCTTCGACCGAATTAGGTCGTGGTGACGATTTAACGATGTGGGATTCCGCCGGAGGCGCAAATCAGATTCAAGGCTGACTTTTGGAGATCGGCCGTGGATTGTGATGCGCTTCGGGATGACCAGTGGGAACGGATCAAGGATTGTGTGCCGGGCGGCACGAAGGGCAAACGCGCGCCCGCGCACGAACAACCGGCTGTTCCTGGACGCGCTGTTGTGGACCGCCCGTTCCGGCGGTCGCTGGCGTGACCTGCGCGAACGGCTCGGCGGGCACTCTAAACTTAACGCTGTGAAAACAAGATCTGGGAGTGAGGCTTTGGTTCATTCGGCATGAAGGGGCGCGATTAGGCGCCATGCTTGCATGGCAGTTGCTCGCAGTTCTCGATGGTGGGTGGATGGAGTATCGTGGCGGGGAACGTTAAAGAGGTTGGCGTTCGGGTCGGTACGGAAACGAAACGCTGAAGATGTCGCGCTGACTAGAAGCGCTTCATGATCCTCTCTCGCCGTCGGACGGGTTGATGAGAGGGCACTGTCACATTGATTGAGCGGTAAGGAAATTGAGGTAGCAGCGCACCCATGACCGTGAGTGCACCGACCTACAAGAACCACCGCTATCCGATCGAAATCGTAGCCCGTGCTGTCTGGCTCTACTTTCGCTTTAATCTGCGCCTGCGCGATGTCGAGGAAATGCTGCTCGATTTCGGGATCGTCGTTTCCTAGGAGACCATCCGCCGATGGTGCCGAAAGCATGGCCTTGATTAGCGCGCCGCATACGCCGCAAGGCGCCGACGAAAGGGGATGTCTGGCACTTCGATGAAGTCGTGGTGCGCATCAACGGTCAGAAATGCTGGTTGTGGAGAGCGGTTGATCAGGAGGGATATGTGCTCGACGAGATCGTCCAGACGCGCCGTAACACCAAGGCGGCCAAGCGCCTGCTGACGCGACTTCTGAAGAAGCAGGGCATGCCGCCAAAGCGTATGATCACCGACAAATTGCGCTCCTACGGGGCGGCCAAACGCCAGGTCATGCCGAACGTGGAACACCGCTCGCATAATGGCTTGAACAACCGGGCGGAGAATTCTCACCTGCCGTTGAGAAAACGGGAGCGAACGCGACAGGGTTTCCGGTCGGTTGGCTCATTGCAACCTTTCGTGTCGATCTTCTCCGCCGTCCGAAACCTCTATCGACGCCAGGCAATGGCCGCGTGGGAAGCCGTGAGTGCACGGCCTGCCTGAAAAGCGCAGGCTCGGCCTCACGTGGCCACATTCAAACAACGTGACAGCGCCGGCACCGCACCTCGCGCGCCGCTCAATCACCTTCGACCGTGGGACCGCCGCGGAGATTGGCTTGCGGCGTGGCCGCCAGTTGATCTGCATCAACGCCGCAACGGCAAACCAGACATAGGATCTCGCCGTCGCAACGGAGGAAGAGTCTATGCCCGCAAACACCGTCATTCCTATCGGCGACGGCGCCCTTTCCACTGCAGTTAGAATGCGCTTGGAACTGGAACTCGGACTGACGTACGATGTCGTGAAGGTGACGGTTCTCAATGGCGAGGTGACCTTGCGCGGAAGGATGGCGTGTCCGTCGAAAAGGGAAGCAGCGAAGGTCACCGCGGAGAGCGTGCGCGGCGTGCGCAGAGTACTCAGCGACATTTCGACGGCGTATTACATGGCCGGAAGCCCAGCCGATCGTTCGAAGGAAGGCTGCGCATGGGCCTGTCGCAAATTTTGGCGCTCAACGGTATGTTGACCATGGGAAGAGAGATGCCGCTCCGAAAGTTGTGGAGCGAGCCTATGATTCTGAATGCTATTGCCGAAAAGTTGAAGCGGCAATCGAAGGATGATTTCAATGGCCGGCATTTCGAGGCATGGCCGATGTGCAGGCGGTTGCCTGGTATTTGGGTTATCCACTCAACTATCGGGATCTTGAGGAGATGTTCCGGGAACGTGGCTTCGAGGTCGATCATAGCACCGTCAACCGTTGGGTTCTGGCCTAGGCGCCGATGATCGAAAAGCGGCTTCGCCAGTTCCGGCGGCCGCATTTCGGCTCACGCTGCCTTTTCCTTCTTCCGCCGCGCCAGCGAAGTGCCGCTGTTCCATATCGTCAAGGATCCGAAGCTGGTGCATCGGCAAGGCGCCTTCGCTGTCATCGCCGCTGGCCGTCGCATCCCAAGGCGCGGCCAGGAACTCGGCCACATCCAGTTCAGTTGGTGTGGTTATCGACCAGACGCCGGCGTGGACTTTCTCATCCAGCTTGGCTTGCCAATGATATCCTTCGGTGCGTCGATTATGGATGCCGGGTTGTAGTGGGCATCGATCGGAAAAGAGTAGTCCGCATGATTGCCTTCGGTGATAAAGCCAGCGGCATAGAGCGTCTCCAGATAAGGATTGTCGGCCACCAGCACATCGGCGTAGGGCTCAAGCGCCCCGAAAGTGGCACGGAAATCCATGTCGGGACGTCCGGGCAGGGTGATCGGCACGCCCTGATGGCTGTAGTAAAACTTCTGACCGTTCACGGAGAAGGCTTCGGAGATATAGGACATCGTGAGAGGCGTGTTGGCGAATGTTTCACCCGCTGCCCGGAATGACTTGGTCACCTGGTTCATCTCGTCGAAGGTAGCGGTTCCCTTGAGGCGGGAGATTTGCACCATGGTCAGGTCGCCCAGCTTGTCGAAGGAGGTCAGCCAATCGCCAGCCTGGGTCACTGAATCGTCTTTGATGTGAGAAGACTGGACCCCTTCGACCGTGACGAGAACGGGGATCAGGTTGAGCTTGTTGTCCGGTTGGACGGCGACATTGGCCTGCTCCAGCGCATCAAGTACATTGGTGGTCTTCTTGTCCCATTTGGCAATGACGCGATCGGTAGTGGGCACATAGGTCGAATAGATCTTGATGCCGAGGCGGCTCCGTACGTCAGCATTCTCAGGCGCCGAGAGCATCTTGATTGCTGCGATCGTCGACCCTTCGTCCTTGGGGTCAATGAGGACGTTGAACTCGTCGCCGTTTCTTTTTTTCTCACGAATGTAATCGATGATACTCTGCAGGTCCTCCATTTTTTGGGGATTGCCGTTGCGGTCAAGTGCCAGCGTGCGGCTACTAGTGATGGGATTCCATATCGAGAGGTTCATGTTCTTGATTTCCTCGGTAGAGACATCCGAAATCAGGCAATTGTTCGGATCGCCGGTAACCCGCCCGAGCGTTGTGTCGTGCATCATCCAGGCATGGCCGTTCTTATCAGCGCGAAGATCGAGTTCGACACCATGGAAACCGTACTTGAACGCGTTGGCGGCGGCTGAAATGGTGTTTTCGAGAATGCCCTCGGAATTATCGAACATGCCGCGGTGGGGTAGTATTTGCTTTCGATGTGGATCGATGCCGCGGGCCTTGGTCTCGAGTCCGGTCAGGAAGAGATCCTTGCCGTAGCCGGCGCTTTCAATTTCGTCTTCTGCGTCGCCGAGAGCGGGGCTGTCCAGACCGAAGTCGGATTTCCAATCGGCCTTGTTGCCGGCCGCCAACCACTCGGTGATGGTCTGGTTGACGGTGCCGTCGACTGGATCATCCGGATCATTGGAGCCAAATTTTGCCGTCGTCTCGCAGCGGGTGGAAATCGATAATGCGACGGGCTCGTCGCCCGGCTGCACCGGGCCGTTTTGGGTTTGCAGGCCAGCCTTCGCCCCGTCCCATGCGATGGCATTGGTGGCACTGTCAGCAATGATTGAACTCTCGCTCTGCGCGCCAACCAACGTTGAGGCGAGAACTATGCTCATAATGGACGCTATTAGATCTGTCATGTTGTCTGCTTTCCTTCATTTCATCCGTTGCGTTTCGTGCCACACGAAGCCGGAGGTGCTGTCGGGAAATCCCTGCACCCTATCGTGATCAATGACATCAGCCGGGCGCGCCGGCCCCGATAGGGCGCAAAGGGAGATTGGCGCGGTTAGAAGCGTTCGCCGATTGTGTGGAAGGGTGAGTGCCATCTTGTGTCCTTCGCCGCTCCTTTTATGCTTAGACTTTTTGGGCTTCCACTTGGACTTGCCGATATCCTCGATGGCGACCTCCCTCTTGCCGTAATCCGCCTTGGCGAACCCCTTCTTGCCATCCCTGACCCGCTTGACGAAGAACGCCCTCTTCCGCTTTGTCATCTTGATTCCTCATCGATTGAACCGTTTCGACCTCCTGGGCATTCTTCGGAAGCGATAGCTTCCGGAAGCTCAGAAGCACTGGCCCCGGTCTTTCCTCCTGGGCGATGCGGAATGCCTCCCTGACCGCCGTCGGGCTCATCTCATTGCTGCTGTGAATTCCTTGGTCGTCGCGCATGCCATAGCTTGTATTCCTTCACGTGTTCGGTGCGGTTATGCCGCACTGTGGATGGCGCCGGTCGCTCCCGCTGCCTTGCAATAGCTCTCAAGATTCGTGCCAAGCCGGCCGATTGAGCTGACGACAATTATTTGCTGCTATTTCAGCGACGTGGGCGGAAAATACGGGATTGGGGGGGAGGAAGAATGCATGTCGCGGAGCCGACAAAGGTGACGACGATGTCGTAAGTTGATTGTCATCAACAACCGACCCTACCGGAAAACACTGGTGGGCCAGTGCTATGCCGTTAAACTCCTTGGGATAGGATCCTACTTGCCCCACAGCGCTGTCTCCGGTGGGATCATTTGACGACGATCAAGCGCCGCGGCGAGCGATCCCATTCACCAGGACGAGGTAACCTCGTGCCGCATCTGGTGCCCTGCATAACGTTGCCGTCCTGCTGCGTCATCGGCTAAAAAATGTTTGGGCGGCCTCACCCGTGCAAGGGACCGCGACGTCGCAAATGACGCTTGCCGCTTCATAAATGTATCCGGCCCTGCGCGCGTGGATTGCTGTTGCAGCAGGTCATGATGACAGATCCGCACACGCCGTTCCCAATAGATAGTTCGGGCACGAAGCCGTTTTTTCACAGGATTTACGGCATGTTGATCGACTGTTTCGTCCATCATTATGCCGGTGCGTTGTAATTGGGCGAAAGCAGGATCTCCGAAGGACGATTGTGCGGCATGCATAAAAGTCCGAACATAGCGGTTCCCTGCTTGCTGATGCCGAGGGCTTGCGCGGGGGGGGCGGACCATCCCGTTGGTGGTGGTGACCTCACGAGGCTCTCGCCGTGCGCCTGGCACCTGGATAACCATGACGCTTGCACGAACGAAGGAGACACCCCTGCAGCACGGTCTTGTTCAGCGATAGCTCCGCGACGTTCTCCTGCTTGACGTTCGCCCTTCCAAAATGGCGTAGACGCTTCACTTGTGAGAGCATCAGACCGGTATATTTTGCGCTAATTTAGAAGGTCGCGATTAGGAGCTTCTGCTTTGCGACAGACATCGGCGATCGGACTCCCCCTCTACCAAAATTGAGGACAATGCGATCTCCGCTTAATTTCTTCCCGCACGGGTCGTAAGTCGCAGTTCCAGATGGCCTGATTAACTAAATTCTCGACATCCAACTTATGACATCGTCGTCACTTTTGTCGGCTTCGCGACAAGCATTCATCTTCGCCCAATCGCGTATTTTCTGCCCACATAACTGGAATAGCAGCAAATAATTATTGGTCAGCTCAATCGGCCTGTCTGGCACGAATCTTGAGAGCTATTGCGAGCCAGCGGAACGGCCTCCGCATCTGCGTTGCGGTATAACCGCATTGCTTCGAACACATGAAGGAACGCCAAGCATGGCGGCTGCGTTAGATCGCATTCTATGGAAAGGGCGGAATTGGCAAGTCCACTACCAAGATTGTCTCCGCCGCCGAAGCCGTCTCGATCATCCGTTCGGGCGATACACCTGCATCAGGCCCAGCTCTATCGCTCCCAATCGAGTGACCAGGGCGCCATGTCCTCCGTGCGGCCGCAATCAGCTGTGAAAAGTGCGATCGAACCACGCGAAGTAATTGGGATAAAACACGATTCGGGCTGGGTCGCAGTCCCCAAATGTGACCTTCTGGGACAAATCAGCTTGGTTCATTGTTTTGAACACGTACTATGCTCTGTCTCACATTGTCAAAGCCCCCTGGGAGGAGAAATATGGGACGTTCAACGATCGAGATCCTTGGTGGTGGACCTGCTGGGCTCTACACCGGAATTCTTTTGCGGCGTCTGCTGCCGCATGTCAGGGTCCGGATCAGCGAACAGAATCCGCAGGGAGCGACTTTCGGTTTCGGTGTTGTTTTTTCAGATCAGGCGCTGGATTTCCTGAAGGGCCACGATCCAGAAACGCATAGCCTTGTCACGCCGCATATGGAGCGCTGGCAGAACATGACCCTCAACCTGCCCAAGGGCAGTGTTGTCTTAGACGGGGTCGGTTTTTCCGCTATCGGTCGCCTGGAACTGATCGAGATCCTGCGTAAGCGGGCAGAAGCGCTTGGTGTCGAGTTTCGCTTTTCCCACATCGTGGAGTCGCTCGACGAACTCAAAGCGGATCTGATCGTCGGCGCGGACGGGGTGAATTCCCTCGTGCGACGGTCCCTTGGATCAAAATTTGCGCCGCATTTGGAGGTCTTGGGCAATCACTTCGCGTGGTTCGGCACGACCCGCCCGTTCGACACCCTGACCCAGAGCTTCGTGGAGACGGAGCATGGCCCGCTCAATGCGCACTGCTACCGCTTTTCACCGGATCGCAGCACATTCATCGTCGAATGTGACGACGACACCTTCAAAGCTTGGAATTTCAGTGCCCTCGGTGAAGAAGGAAGTGCTCGGCTCTGCGGGGAGATTTTCCGCGATATTCTCCAAGGCGCCCCGCTTATCGCCAACAAGTCGATGTGGCGGCAGTTCCCCCGTCTATGGTGCGACAAATGGGTAGCGGGGCGGCATGTGCTGTTGGGCGACGCCGCGCATACGGCGCATTTTTCGATCGGTTCGGGCACGCGTTTGGCAATGGAGGATGCCATCGCGCTGGTCAGCGCTCTCGCGGCCCATGAGGACGTGGACGCAGCGCTAGCAGCCTATCAGGCGGAGAGGTCCCCCATTGCGAGGAAAATTGTCAACGCCGCGAATACATCTGCGAACTGGTATGACGGCTTTGCTTCGAAGATGAGGATGGAGCCCCTGGATTTCGCCTTCGACTATATGACACGTTCGGGACGGGTGGACAGGGACCGACTACGCAAAATCACGCCGCAATTCATGGCCCGCTATGACGCATCGAAGGCGAGTGAGGGGCAAAAGATCAGCGATCCGGTTGGCGACAACGTTCCAGGCGCGGTCGAAATCGGCTTCGATAAGACAGCACATCCGAACTGCTCGTCTATTCTGTGGGACAATCTGGCCCGCAATCCCGATAAGCTCGCTGTGATCGGTCCCATCGGATCGCTGACTTATGCGGAGCTTGTGGCCGAGGCCTCGCGCTGGGGGAATGCCTTCATCGCCGCTGGTCTGCAGCGTGGGGAGCGCATCCCTTTCTTCCTCGATGACACGCCCGCCTGTCCGGCAGCTTTCTTTGGGGCCGTGCGAGCAGGTTTTGTCCCCGTTCTTTTGAACATTCAGACGACGCCCGATACGCTTAACTTTTATCTTAAGGACACCGGAGCCCGAATCGCGCTCTGCGAGGCGGCGTTGGCGGACAAATTCGGGGCGGAGGTTCTCGATGGGACAGCTGTCGCTCAGGTGGTGACTGTCAACGGAGTCGCTGACGGCACACAGAGGATCGCTGCGGTTAACTTTCTGAACGGCCAGCCGGATGAATTGCCCTGCGCCGATACGGGGCCGGACGATATGGCCTTCTGGATGTATTCCTCAGGCTCTACGGGCCGACCGAAGGGCATTGTCCATCTTCACCATGATATGGCCTATACTCAAGCGTCGTTCGGAAAATATGTCCTTAAACTGAGCAAGGAAGATATCTGTTTTTCGGCGCCGAAGATTTATTTCGCCTACGGGTTCGGGAACTCGTTTACTTTCCCCTTCTCAATTGGCGCAACGACGTTGCTGGTGGCCGGGCAACCGTTGCCTGAGGCCGTGCTGGACACGGTCGAAACGTTCAAACCAACCGTAATTTTTGGGTTGCCGACCCTCTACACTGCTCTAGTTCGCGCAAGTTCAGCCAAGACAAGGGATCTCTCGTCGCTGCGGCAATCGATGTCGGCGGCCGAAATCCTCTCGGAAGACGTCTACAATGCCTGGAAACATCTTACCGGGCACCGTCCGACCGAAGGGCTGGGTTCGACCGAGCTTTTACACATCTATCTTTCCAACCAACTCGACGATCACCGTATCGGTGCCGCCGGCGCGCGCGTTCCGGGCTACGAAATCAGGCTCGTCACGCCAGATGGTGAGCCGGTAGAACCGGGCGAGGAGGGCGCAATGCTCATCCGCGGCCATTCTTCCGCGCCTTGCTATTGGAACCGCGCCGACAAGACGAGCGAGACGATGCGTGGAGACTGGATGGCCACCGGAGACCGTTTCGTCGAGCGGGATGGTTATTATTACTTTCTGGGTCGCACCGACGATTTGATCAAAGTCTCCGGGCAATGGGTCTGGCCGATGGAGGTTGAACGCTGCCTCAACGAACATCCCGACGTGCATGAGTGCGCCATCCTCGCACATGAATTGGAGGATCGCCGTATGACATTGCGGGCCGTGGTGAAATTGCGCGATGGCGCAGTGCACGGCGATGTGCAAACCCGCATCCTGCGCGACTACGTGAAATCGACTCTGATGCCCCACAAATACCCACGCATCATTCAGTATGTCGCCGAACTGCCGAAGACCGGAACAGGCAAGATCGACCGGCAATCATTGTTAAAATTGCCGGTCCCTGTGGATTGAACGGGCCTCCGGCCCGCGCGATTGAGTACGGCTCGGCTGTGGTGCGATCTCCCATCTGAATGCGAAGAGGAACAGTGATGTCTTATGTTTTCGGGCGTTGGTGGACGGATGTGGAACTGAACGGATGGGGATCTTTGAAACGGCTGACTCCCCCGTAAACCTGCCGGCCGGTGCTGTCCACCAGAGCAGCAACGGTCCGGCAGGTGGAACCTGATTTCCGGGCCGCTTCCCGGCAGATCGCCATGCGCGCGCCCGACGGCTCAGCGTGGTGTGATAGGGGACGGCAAGCGCTAAGCCCATCAATTGCAGCACCGATTCCAACAAGCCTTCTGCCTGGCGAAGCCGCAAGCCAAACACCAGGCCCAGCGTCAAGGTGGTCTCGATTGCTAGATCGGAATAACGGTGCTGGCCGCCGCGGGTCTTGCGTCTTGGAGCATACCATTTGGACAGGGCTTCCGGTGTCAGCCACAAGGTCAGGCTGCCACGCCGACGAAGTCCTGCTTCATACTCCGGCCAGTTCGTCACCCTGAGCTTCGTCTTCTCATGCGATCACCTCCGCTTGCCCGGTGACAGCTGCCTGTTTGGCACTGTGGGGAATCTCGTAGGTGGGGCTGCTGTACTTACCGGGATGGCCCGGCAGGGGATTGCGGATCAGTTCAACGATTATATTGCGGAATTCGAACATGATCGGAACGGCTTCCAGCAGCAAGCTCGGCTGGCCATTATAGGCACGCGTCAAAAGCTCCAGAAACTCGCCATAACATGTATTGAAGTCGGCCGCCGCCTCACGCAATTCCGAGCCTTCGGATATTTCCGCCACCTTGAGGTTCGGTTTGATGGGATAAGCGCCTTCCCAGTCGACCTGCAAATGCGGACCCGTGGGGTGGTCGGCCTGATCACCTTTCCGGTAATAGCGGCCTTTCACCAGTTCATCGAAACGATAGTAATGGGCCAGTTCGTGCTCGTCATCGTCGTAGATACCGCCACCGTCACCTTCGCCCTGTTCCATGATGAGCTTTATGGCTTCGAGGGCGCTTTTCAGATCGGTCACGGGAAACAACGCACCGCCGCCGGAACAATAATGTTCCGAGGTAATCTGGCGAAACGTCTCGCCGATAAAAATCGTTGTGCCCGCCCGGCGCGCTTCGGCTTCTAAGTATTTCATGCCGTCTGCGATTGCCGAATAGAACTCGCCAATACTGTAAAAATGGAGATCTTCGTGCCTCGGATCACTGCCGAGCGCTGTGATATGCGGGGAGTTCTTGCGTTGTATCCGGCCCTTGCCAGCGAGATGTTCGGGGCGCCGGGCCGGCCGCTCGATTTTCAAGAATGTCGCCAGGGCTTCACGGCTGAAAGCCTGTATGCTGACCTTAAAGTCGGTCTCGCCGTCAGGGAGCGAGGCGGGATAGTTAACCGCGAAATCTGGCCTAGTAAGATCCGGCGTGCCACCGATGGCATTGAGGATATTGGCCGCAATGGTCAAATGCAGCATTTCTTCCACGACGATCACGCGAAGAACTTGCGCCGCATCCCGGTTTACTCCGGGCTTAATCGAGTAAAGTGCCGTCAGATACGGCGGAATCGTTGCATGTTCGAGCTGCATCGCACGGTGGAGAAACTCTTTCAGCTCATCGAGCGTCTTAATGCCATAAGGATCCATCCTCAAGCTCCCTGGAATGTAGTTAGGTGCACAGTCCGGCTTCGTGTCGCGTGCGTCGAGTTCCGCAGTTCGTTCCGCGTACCGGATATTGGTCTTCGTTCAGTGCAGATATTTCAGAATGTCGCGACTGCTTCGGAAGCACATGGCGGCCAGCGTCAAGGTGACATTGGCTGTACCGATGATCGGCATACTGCCGCCACCCACGAGGTAGAGGTTTTCGTGGTCCCAGCCGCGCTGGTTCTTGTCCACGACGGAATTGGCCTTCGTCGCTCCCGTGATGTGGGTGCCAGACAAATGATTGCCGCCGCGGATGGCATAGCCTCGAGCCTCATAGGCTACGTAGCCGAAATCGCTGGGGTCGTAATGTGTATGATCCTGCGCACCCAAACGCGGAAATACGGTACCCGCAAACTGGCGGCTATAGTCCGCTCCCTTCATGGTATATTCCGGCATAGCGGGCGCGCCGTGTCGGCATTCGCTCGGACCGTTTCCAGTCCTGGACAATGATCCCCTGCTGCTGGCGACATACATGGCAAAGTTCCCTGATCTCATTTCAGCGATGGACCACGCATAAGATGCCGTCCTCGCCCGGTAGAGGATGCTTCCGGGCCTATTTAACAATGGCGACACCGACCGGCTCACAGCAGACAACGACCCAGGGGGCCGATGTATTCCGTCTTGAGGCCGTGACGTCGAACACTTCTCAGAAAATCGTTCGCGGCGATCAGGTTAAGATGAAGCTCGTCCTCGCCAGAGCCCACGTTCATGGATTTCATCCAATATAACCCTTGCTGGGAAATGACCCGAAGCCGCCACTTGCCACCCTCCAGCCGACGTAGTTCGAAATCAACACGCTGATGCACCGATGCTGAGATATGGGCCGCAGTCCGGGCCGAACTTTGGGAGACATGCTTTTCGGGTTCTGAAGACATACCTATCCACCACTCAGACCAGATCAGAATTCGGAAACGGTCGGACGGCACACGGCAAGAGCCAATCGTTTCCAATGCGGAAGTCCTAGGCTTGAGATAGCCAGAACCGCCAACCCCACGCCAGATGGTGCAAGGTCAACGGCTAACGACGACAACGACGGAGGGAAGAGGGAAGGAATGATCCATGATGTCGCGATAGCAAGCACACCGGGGAAGAGGGCCGTCTGCGTCCACCAACGTTGTTCCCTCATCGTAACCTCCATTTGAAGCAACAGCAGGAGGCCAAGGCCGTTCGCCGCGTGTGATGATCACCGACAAGCTGCAGTCCTACGGCGCAGCAAAGCGAGAGATCATGCCGGGCGTCGAGCATCGCTCGCACAAGGGCCTGAACAATCGGGCGGAGAACTCTCATAAACCCGTCCGACGACGGGAGAGGATCATGAAGCGCTTCAAGTCAGCGCGACAGCTTCAGCGTTTCGTTTCCATCCACGACCCGGTCGTCAACCTCTTTAACGTTCCCCGCCACGATATTCCATCCACCCACCATCGAGAACTGCGAGCAACTGCCATGCAAGCATGGCGCCTAATCGCGCGCCTTCATGCCGAATGAACCAAAGCCTCACTCCCAGATCTTGTTTTCACAGCGTTAAGTTTACGGTGCCTCCAATCGTTTGGACCGCTTCTTGGCCCAGCTCCAACTGAGGCGAGTGTTATTGAAGACACCAATTCAGCTATAATCATTTCTGGGCGAGGTAAATGAGTAGATTTACTGTAAGCGCTCGTTTCCATGCGCATTGACGCGGCCAGTTTGACGTTGGTCGCTGTCAGACGGTCGCATCGGTTCAGGCAGCGGCGGGTTTGGTGAAGTTGAAGGGCAGCAGATCGGTGATGTCGGCATCTGCTCCGCCCTGGGGCAACTCGCCGAGAAGATGGCGCAAGTAGGCCAAGGGTTCGATGCCGCAGGCTCGGCATGTCAGCATGAGGCGTGTCTCAGTTCTTCTTCCGAGCCGTCCTGATGATGCGGCACTCTAAACTTAACGCTGTGAAAACAAGATCTGGGAGTGAGGCTTTGGTTCATTCGGCATGAAGGGGCGCGATTAGGCGCCATGCTTGCATGGCAGTTGCTCGCAGTTCTCGATGGTGGGTGGATGGAACATCGTGGCGGGGAACGTGAAAGAGGTTGGCGATCGGGTCGTGCAGGGAACGAGCGTCTGACGGCTCAGGAAATAGCCCGCGGTCAGGGGATTGAAATTCGGCATGCGCAGCGTCGCTTTGGCAGGAGTCCCTTCCGGCGTGCAAAGCGAAGGTCCGCGCAACGGCTGGATTTGCAAGCTATCGAGAGAAATCATGTGGGAAAATCCGCATATATCGCGGATATTTGAACATGAATCATCCATGAAAACAAAGCGTGTTGCAATGTCTGCGCATAGAGCGGATAATTGGACATGATTCACGATAAACGGGCCGCGCTTTCCGCCTATACATCAAACTTGCTCTCCCAGGGGCGGGTAGTTTTTGATGGCCGAGAGGCGATCGAAGCGCTGGGCATCAATCGTGGCGCGTTCCTGGACTCAGCCGAGCGTTTGCAGCGTCGAAAACTACTCCTCAACCCGCGCCACGACTTCTATATCGTCATCCCTCCACAATTCATGTCATTGGGCGCTCCGCCACCAACCTGGTACATTGACGCGCTGATGCGCCATGAGGGGAATTCCTATTATGTCGGTCTGCTTAAGGCTGCCGAACTGCACGGTGCAACGCATCAGGCCGTGATGGAGTTTCAAGTCGTGGCGGCCAAACGGCTCCCCAAGATCAGGGCCGGTCGCAACCGCGTCGTCTTCTACTACCGAAAGGATATGGAGACCGTCGCCGCGGGCGTTGTCGACAAGAAAACCGAGACAGGTTCGATGAGAGTGTCGTCACCAGCTCTCACAGCGCTCGACATTCTGCGGTATTCTCGTGGCGCCGGCGGTCTTGATAACATCTTCACTGTCCTCAGGGATATCGCGCCGCAGATTGATTTCGAAAGCCTGACTAACCTGTCACGCGTCACCGAACGGCCGGTCGTGCAGCGCCTCGGCTACCTTCTCGACAGGCTGGGTCACGGCCCACGCCTGGCGTCGATGCGTACCGCCTTGGAAGACCGCGGCAACCTGCCCTGGACGGAGCTGGACCGCAAAGAAGCCGGCGATCCCGACTTTTCTACTGAAGTGCTCGAGCGCGACCCGCGTTGGCGGGTCATCGTCCGCCGCTATCCGGAGGCCGATGAATGATACCAGCTCAGAATATTGTCGCGTGGGGCAATGTCGCGCCTTGGGCCGATCAACGTCAGATCGAACAGGATCTGATTATCAGCCGGGCGGTGGTCGCGATATTCACCGACCCCTTCTTGCGCGAAGCCTTGAGGTTTCGCGGCGGCACAGCCCTCAATAAACTGCACTTCCCGGCTCCGCTGCGCTACTCGGAAGACATTGATCTCGTGCGCACAGAGGCCGGGCCGATCGGCCCGGTCCTGGACGCCTTGCGTGTCGTCCTCGAGCCGTGGCTTGGACACGGTCAGTACGAGTCAAGTCCGGTCGCACCCAAGTTGAAATTCCGGATTGAGGCCGAGGACGGCGGCGGCGTCCCCATCCGCCTCAAGGTCGAAACCAACATCAGCGAGATCGAAGCGTATGATCCGCCGATCGACTTGCCGTTCGGCGTGACCAATCCATGGTTCATCGGGAATGCGTCCGTCCCGACATTCTCCCGTGAGGAAATGTTGGCCACCAAACTGCGCGCGCTGCTGCAGCGGGAGAAGGGTCGCGATCTCTATGACCTGGCGCATGGCCTAGAGACGTTTGAGGGCCTGAATGTGGAGAAAGTGGCTGACTTTTTTGGCCGCTACGTCGCACTTTCGGGCCAGGTCATCACGCGGGCACAGGCTGAGCAACGGATGTTCGCGAAGCTTGCCCGGCCGCGCTTTCTGACCGACATGCAGCCATTGCTTCCAACACAGCAGGCCGAAGCTCTGACCGACCAAACGACCCTCCAGTCATTTACCAGCGTTTTCGCGGCATTCATCGAACGCTTGCCCGGTGACACGTGGTTACGCACCGCTGAAATGCGCGAGCGCTTCGGCGTGGTGTAGAGATATGAATTGGAACGATGACGTCGAGGGCGGCCCGGGATGAGCGACGGAACGAGAGAAGAGGAGCCGCCGACGCACTATCTTCGCCAGGACAATGATGGGTCCGGAACGCAGGTGTGGCGTATCCAAGACTCTGAGGCGGTGAGGCTGGGTGTTTCCAATCCCGAGCAGGGCGCGGGGACCTATATTAAAAGGGGCAAACGGGCCTCGATTTGGGCGGCACTTCGAGAAGACACTCCTTGGTTTATACCAACGAGCGCTAATCAAAACCGGTGCGCCCAGTCACGCATTCCAATCGACATGATCTTCCACGGCTGAGCGACCAGCTTGTTCCATGCGTCGCAGCAATGGGCGACGATGTCCTCGTAATCGTTGAAGATCCGGTTGGACAACCAGTTGTCACGCAGAAATTGCCACACGTTCTCGACGGGATTTAATTCGGGCGATCGTGGCGGCAGGAAGAGCAGTGTGATGTTGTTGGGCACGTCGAGCTTCGGCGTGACATGCCACCCCGCCTGATCAACGATCAGCACGGCATGAGCGCCGTCATCGACGGCCTGGCTGATTTCGATCAAATGCATGGTTCATGGCGCTGGTGTCGCAGTAGGGAAGAACGAGACCCGCACCTTTGCCCTTCTTGGGGCAGATAGCGCCGAAGATATAGGTCCACATCGTGCGTTGATCGTGTGGTGCCGAAGGCCTTGTTCCCTTGCGTGCCCATCGCCGGGTGATCTTGTTCTTTTGGCCTATCCGAGCTTCGTCGGCCCACCAGAGCTCGATCTCGACGTTCTTCGGGAGCCTGCCTTTGATTGCTGCCAGTGTGGCGGGGAAGTTTTTTTAAAACTCTCCAGGTCGCCTTCGTTCTGGGCGTAATGGCGCGGGCGGGCAGACAGCTTTGCAAAGCCGAGCGCCTTCAATTCGCGGCCAATGGTCGTTTCATCGACGGATATCTGATATTCTTGGAACAGCCATTGAGCAAGATCCTTGCGCCGCCAGCGCACAACGCCATGCACCGCCGGTATCGGGCCACTTTCGACGATCTTTGCCAAAGCCTGGCGATGCACGTCGGAAAGCTTTCCTTGATTGCCGGGTGCTTTGCCATTGATGAGCCCTACGGGCCACGCGCGTTGAAGCGAATAACCCACTCGCGGACAATTTGCAGGGTCACGCCTCCGATCCTGGCCGCATCGCTGCGGGAATGGCCATCATAGATTTCGGCAAGGGCAAGAAGCCGCCGAGCCTGTGCTGCATCCTTCGTGCCTTTGGCCAACGCCCGAAGAGCGAAGCCGTCGAAGTCATCGCGCAGTGGAATTCCTGATGTCATCCGCAAACCTCCGTTTGCGGTATTGATTCAGAAATCAACTGATTTGGAAACCTCAAAAAGAGTCACAGGTCGCTCACGCTGGTATTAACGTAGGTCTCGTCAATCCGAACCGATCCGCAATGCGGCCGGCGAAACTGGCGAAGACGCTTCTCGATCATCGGCGCATAGCTCAATACCCAGCGGTTGATCGTGCTATGATCGACCTCGAAGCCGCGCTCTTCGAACATTTCTTCCAGATCTCGATAGCTCAGGGGATATCTCAAATACCAGGTGACCGCCTGTACGATCAGCCATGCCTCGAAATGCCTACCTTTGAAATCATCCTTCGACTGCCGTTTCAGCTTTTCGGCAATAGCATTCAGAATCATCCGCACGCTCCACAACATTTGGAGCGGAAATTTCTCCTCCGACGGTCAACATACGTTAAGCGCAAAAATTTGCGACAGGCCCGCCAAACGGCATGGGCAATCACCTGCGCCGGAAATCGGTGGTGACGATAAAGAGTATCACGGGAAAATCTGGTCATGCCGCCAGATCCCACATTTTGATCGATGCCCGGTTAACGTTACGGTGCCATCGGTTCTGCTATCCGGTTGTCGTGGGCTTGCCCTGCTGTCAGGTCAAGCGCTGCAATCGGGCCTGGAGTGCTCGCCGATCGGGGACGAGGTTGTCGAGGTCCCGCGGGGGCTGTCCTCGTATCAATTGTCCAATCAGCGCCTGCGCCGCCTCCAACAAAAAGACGCCGCAATCACGACCGTTCTGCTGCTGGGCCATCCCCATTCGGATCACCCTGGCGGCTCCCACCGTCCCTGCGACCCGTTGGGCAGCGGCGTCGTGGTAGTCGCCGAGGGAGTCGTAGTGATAGGCAATCGGCCTGTTTCGATCGCGGCGATCAAGGAGCAGCAGCGACCAGTGGGTGCCGCGTTGATTGCGATCACCACCCTGGGCGTCAGTCACTGGAATCAACACGAAGTCGGCTAGGCGATGTCACGTTGTCGGCAACTTAACGGGTGGCGGATAATTCGGTTGAGATGACCTCATCGACCATCAGCTACAAGAACCACCGCTTTCCACCGCAGATCATCGCCCGTGCGGTCTGGCTGTATTTCCGGTTCCCGTTGAGCCTGCGTATCTGGCATCTGGACGAGGTCGTGATTTCCATCGGCGGTCAAAAACATTGGCTTTGGCGCGCCGTTGACCAGGACGGCTACGTTCTCGATGAGATCGTCCAGACCCGCCGCGATACCAAGGCTGCCAAGAGATTGCTGGTCAGGCTGCTGAAGAAGCAGGGCCTGTCACCGAAGCGCATCATCACCGACAAACTGCGCTCATACGGAGCGGCAAAACGGGACGTGATGCCCGCTGTCGAACATCGATCGCACAAGGGCCTTAACAATCGCGCAGAGAATTCTCACGTGCCGCTTCGAAAACGAGAGCGGATGATGCAGGGCTTTCGATCCGTCGGAGGTTTGCAACGTTTCATCTCGGTCTTTTCAGCAGTCCGAAATCTTTTCGTCGCGCCGCACCAGAGACACTCAGCCCTAGCCACCCATATTCATCGCATCCGCGCCATGGCGCAGTGGAAAGCCGTGACCGCTGCAATTGCATGAGTTTACCGACAAGCGACTTTACGGCCGTTGATCAAACAAC
>NZ_JBFTZZ010000057.1:0-16200 GCF_056406515.1 Rhizobium sp. P1_B8
ACGAGATCTTCGGAGGCATCTGCGAGCGCCAGTGCCAATTCCGCAGCCGACCATCCACGTTTCTGCAAACTGACGAGCATTTCCACCATCGCGACTTCGACTTCTCGTCTGCAGCTCGAAATCGGCTTCAATTCCATATGTTTCTCATCACATGCCGTGGTCATCTTAGCCTCCGCTCTGCCATATGAAAGGCAGCGTCAACAATTTCGACAATTGGTGGATATGGTAGGGGTTGCATGCAAGCCTCGAGCCATTACGCATCGACACAGATTGCCTCGGCCGCGCGCAACCCCTCGCGCGCCATTATTTGCCGATGTCCGGCATCAGGAGCGTCTCGCATGAATCTGCACAATAGGTGGTGGAATTCTTCCCGGCGCCTGAGCGGGTGCACGCAGAATGATTCCTGTTGCAAGCAAACGCTTGCGCAAAGCGCGCAAGAACAATTCTCCGATAGTTCACGACCTATCCTCCTATTTTTGCATGTTTTGTTTTGAATAAATATCGTTTTACGTTGCCGGCGCCTCGAAACTACATTGCACCGGCAGCTGCGTATTTTGGAATTCCGAACTTCCTTCGGAATTAACCACTACTCATTTAGATATATGAACAGGACGCAATTGTCGTTATCGCTGCATCCTGAAAATTATCGGTCCGTCCATTTCTGCTCGCCATGGAATATGATAAGTAGCTTATGCACGTAAAGCTTTAGCCAATTCGGCTTTTGTAAGATGGCTGCGCGGTTCAGCCGCGAAAACGATTGTTTGCTTCAGTTTCAGCAGCCCGGATCCCGCTGCGGGACAGGAATGGCCGGCGCACCTGGAGCGGCGGTGGCCGTCCATATCGGTTGACTAAAGGGCCACGCAACACCATGTTGAGAGTTAACAACTAACCCAGCATCCTGAGAGACATGCGCTCCGGGCGGTTGGGGGAAAAAGCCGGCGCAAGGTTTTTTTATGTCTTGGGGGCAAGGTCAGCGTTTTGCGTCCCCAGCCGACCTACCTCTCGTTTCCTCTGCAAAACCTACCCAACCGCCCTTCCCTAACCCTTTGGCAAGTATCCTCGGGGGTCTGGGGGCAGACGGCCCCCAGGGGTGCTTCATTTTTGGCGTCGGCTAAATACGGAGCTACGACAAATCTGGTTCTCTTGCACTGCTAACGCCCTTTTTAAAAATGCGAAAAATTTAAAAAATGTCAGCGTCAGCGTTTTCTCTAAGTTTCGATAGTTTTAAAAGAAAGAAGTTTTATTCTAGTTTTAGGGTAAAAAAAGCTTCCTATATCAGTAGCTTACAAGGCGCTTTGGGATCGAAGTACGGTTTTGACGGAACGATGTACGGCAGTTGACGGAATGATGTACGGCGCCGACAGAACGAAGTACGGTTATCGTGGACCGAAGTACGGTGGACTTCGACATATCCACAGCCACTGGGGATAACTCCTCAAACATCGTGCCACAGCCATTTTTGTCAAAAAGAGGCGGATTGAAGTACGGTTTTGTGACAAATATCGCCTGTGAATCGCGCGCTCATATTTTTGTCAAAAATGGGCGGATCGAAGTACGGCGCTTGCCAAAATTAGGCGATCGCTGCGAGGTCCATCTCCCCGGGAAGGCTCTTGTTGCGCTTGCGCATGTGCAAGACCAGATCGTGACCGCGATCCTCAAGGTTGAGATCATAGTCAGGTAGCGGGGTAGTCTTGGCCGTCTCGACGATCTCCTCAATCGTCTGGCGGAATTTTCGCATCGGACCCTTCGCACCGCTACGCTTGTGCAGTTCCTTCAAGGAATAAAAGGCCGTGGTGTCGCCGGCAGCCTTACGGGCAAGGCGGTAAATGAAACGGGCGATCGGCCGTGACAGCAGGAAGTAGTCGGGATTGAGCGTCAGGATGGTCGGCTTTCCATCAGGCCGCACAACCCCTTCATAGACCCACCCCGGGATTTCAATCTCGACCTGGCCTATCCGATCCTGGTTGGTGCGGCTGACGACCTTGTAGCGACCGATCAGCGGGAAGGATTCGGTTGCGCGGCGGTCCCGGCCTTTACGATCGCCTTTAAGATTGGTGATGCGGATATTCGTTGCCTGCAGGCGCGCTAACGCACGCTCCAGATCCTCGTATTGCTTACCACCAAGCTCACGCCGGCAGAACTTGAGGATTTCGGCTGCAGCTGGGCGGTACACCTGGGGCGGAATGCTCGGCTTGAGGCCCTTGGCCTCGTCGATGCGGAAGCGCCGTGTGGCTTCCGCCAGATGCGAGATCATGTTGATGACGATGTCGTAGTCGTAAGCCGTTGCCAGCCCGACCTCCGCACCTCCTTCGATGGTGATGATGGAGTCTTTCAGCTCGTAGCGAATAACCCCTGCCCCGCCGGATTTGGACAGCGCAAAAGGTGCAATGTCCATGAGATTGAAGTCGTCCTTGAGCGGCGCGTCGTGAACAGACGGCACAAAAAACATCAGCTGGGCGTCATCGATCGGCGCCGGACGCGAAAACGCAGCGCTACGGCGAGGTGCTGGCAGCTCGTGCTTGAGGAGGGTTACAACCTCGTCGCTGCGAATACCGTCAGCCAAGCTCTCAAAGGTGCGGCGGAGCGGTCCGCCCACTTCGTTGAGGCGAAGGTCAGCCATGGAGCGACGGCTGTAGTAGCGGCGCAAACGCGCTAGCGCGTCCTTGTCCAATTCGACCGGATCCTCACCCCGCACGGCTATGATTAGACCGGCTACTTCCTGCAGGTAAGCGTTCTTGTGGTGCAGCGACAGCTCGGCGAACGCTTCGCGGGATTTGAGGTTGAGTTTCTTGGAGGCCATGCGGCAGTCTAGCTAGGATGAAACAACGTGACATCGACCTCCAGCCGGTACCGAGGGACGACCATGGTGAAAGCTTACCGCGAGACTTGAACGACCCGCCGGCTATGCAGGCAAGTTCTCGGCAAAAATGACGTCAAATGGCAAGGTCCGGTTTGGCGCGGCCGGCCGTATGCCTATGATGGAGGAAACCATCTCATCAATGACCGCACGCGCAAATGCCTCGATTGGTAAGCAGAGGAAACAACTGATAACGCCGTCAATCAGCGCGGGTCGCGTCGCGTCAGTCAGATCGTTGCAAACGACGACCGGCCGCTGGCCGCTACTATGAGCTCGAATTGCCTGAACAATCCCGTCCTGTCCGCCACCCGCATTGTATATGGCAGCGAGATCGGCGTGTCTATCAAGGAGGCTCGTTGTGACTTCACGAGCCACCTCTGGATTGTCGAAATTGACAATTGTTTCAAGCAACCGGGCCTCTTCTCCTATTTCACGGAAATAGGATCGAAACCCCATCTCACTGAGATCTTGCCCCAGGTATCTATGACTTCCCACGAGTGTGGCAATTTTGCCTTTGGCTCCGGCCATTTTGGAGATGATGAAAGCGCCGGTGCGGCCGACCTTGCGGCTATCCAAACCGATATACCCGGTGACCCCGCTCGCCGAAATTCCCGACAGCAAAGTGAAGACGGGCTTCTTTCGCAGATTGAGTTCATCAACGGCTAACACGACAAGCGGATGGTCGATCGCTACGACCGCGACCGCGTCTGTCCTCGATCCGACCTCCAGGATTTTCTTCCTCAGCGACTCCGCGGTGATGTCATCCACGAAAACGATGTCGGGCTTTCCCTTAACGTCAAGCCTGGATGAAAGCTCTTTTCTAAGGCCAGTAGCGACATTCTGATAGAATGGATCCGTCCCTTTCTGAAGTACGAAGCCAAGTCGGACGTTCCTTACGTTCCTTGCGTTCGTCCGGTGTCTTATGAGGGGCAGCGCATGATAGCCGATAGCTTCGGCCGCCTCTCTGACGCGATCGGCCGTTTCCTTTCTCACAGGGGCTCTGCCGTTGAGAACCCTATCGACCGTTGCCACGCCAACGTCCGCACGCCTTGCGACGTCGGCCGCTGTCGGTCTTGATTTTGCCGCCATTTTTCACCTCTTCGTAATTAAACCCGGTCGGCACTAGGATTTCGTAATCTCGTGGAATTAGCAAGCCGCATTCGTGATGAAATCATCACGGGATTCCGCAAGACCATGATGAGTTTGATAGGAACTGTCATGCTCGCGTTGAGCTGCGGGTAAGTCTCGCGTATATGCTCTTCACAAGAGCTAGGCCTCAACAACCACATCGTTGATTGTCAACGCCAGGATACAAAATGTTTCACAAAAGCGATCTCCAAGCCGACCCCGATGTCCATTTCGGCACGCTCGCCAACGGCATGCGATTTGCGATCATGCGCAATGTCACGCCGCCCGGGCAGGCAGCGATCCGCTTTCGCATTGGCTCCGGTTCGCTCGACGAAAACGATGACCAGCAGGGGCTGGCGCATTTTCTCGAGCACATGGCCTTTAAGGGTTCGACGAATGTCGCCGAAGGGGAGATGATCCCTATCCTGCAGCGCAAGGGCCTGGCCTTTGGGCGGGACATCAACGCCCATACCTCCTATGACGAGACTGTCTATAAATTCAATCTGCCTGAGGTCGATGCCGACACGGTTTCGACGGGCCTGATGTTGATGCGCGAGACGGCGAGCGAGCTGACCCTCGATGGCGGCGCCTTCGATCGCGAACGCGGCGTCATCCTGTCGGAAGAGCGGTCGCGTGATACGCCGCAGTACCGCGCGGCGCTCGGCATCACGAATTCGTTGCTCGCCGGCCAGCGCGCGACCATGCGCGCCCCGATCGGTAAAACCGACATCATCAGCAATGCCCCCGTGGAGCTTGTCCGTGATTATTACCGGGCCAACTACCGGCCCGAGCGGGCGATGCTGATGGTGGTGGGCGATATCGACCCCGCCGCCATGGAAGTCGAAATCCGCCAGCGCTTCGGCGACTGGAAGGCCGTGGGTCCGGCGCCGACAAAAGCGGATCTTGGCGCGCTGGAGACGAAAGGCGAAAGCGCCGAGGTCATCGTCGTTCCCGGCGGCATGACCAGCATACAGATCGCCTGGACGCGTCCCTATGACGCCGCGCCTGACACCTTCGCCAAGCGCCGCGCTGGGCTTATCGAAGATCTAGGCCTGAGGGTGCTCCAGCGTCGGCTGAGCACCATTGCCGGCAAGGCGGATGCCCCTTTCATCGAAGCGACCGCCTACTGCGAGGATCTCCTCCATTCCGCCCATGTCGTCCTGATCGCGGCGAACTCCGAGCCGGACAAATGGCAGGCGGCGCTCACGGCCATTGACCAGGAACAGCGCCGGATCCAGGAGTTCGGCGTTGCGCAGGCGGAGATCGATCGCGAAATTCGCGAATATCGCTCGGCCCTGCAAGCTGCTGCGGCCGGAGCCGCGACGCGGATGACGACCGACATTGCTTCCATGCTGGCTCGCAGCGTCGATGACGATCAAGTCTTCACCTCGCCCGCCGAAGACCTCTCGATGTTCGAGACGATGACGAACGGCGTCACGGCGGCCGAGGTCAATCAAGCCTTGCTGCATGCATTCTCCGGCAACGGTCCACAGGTCGTGCTACAGACGACCCAATCACCTGAGGGCGGAGCCGATACGGTTCGGCAAGTCTATGATGCTTCAAAGGCTATTGCTGTCTCGGCTCCATCCGGTGCGGCCGATGTCGCCTGGCCCTACACCCATTTCGGCGAACCGGGTGCCGTGGTCGAACGCCGTACGGACGAGGATCTGGGTTTGACCATGGTGGGCTTTTCCAACGGCGTGCGCCTTACCGTCAAGCCGACCAGGCTGCGTGCCAACGAAGTGCTGGTACGCGAAGATATCGGCCGCGGTCGGCTGGGCCTGCCGCACGACCGTTCCGCTGCGATCTGGGCATCTCCGGCCGTCGTGCTGTCCGGCCTGAAGGCCATGGATTACCAGGATATCCAGAAAGCACTGACAGCCAACATTGTCGGCGTCGACTTCTCGGTCGGCGACAGTTCCTTCAGGTTCGACGGTCGCACGCGGACGGAAGATCTTGCGACGCAATTGCAGCTAATGGCGGCATACACTTCCGATCCCGCATACCGCCCCGAGGCATTCAAGCGGGTGCAGCAGGAGTATTTGAGCGATCTCGATCAGTATGACGCGTCGCCCGGCGACGTTGTCGTCCGCGATTTGGCCGGGCTCGTGCATTCCGGCGACCCGCGCTGGACCTTCCCTGATCGCGCTGAGTTGTCCGCCGCTAAGCCGGAAGATTTCGAGGCGCTGTTCCGGCCTATGGTTTCCAATGGCCCGATCGACATTACCATCGTCGGCGACGTGACGGTGGACGACGCAATCCGGATGACAGCTGAAACCTTTGGCGCCTTGCCGCCGCGCCCGGAGACGGCGCCGAGCAATGATTGGGGTGACGTGCGTTTTCCGGCCGCGAACAAGACGCCCGTTTTGCGGACCCATAGCGGCAGGGCGGATATTGCAGCCGCTGCCTTGGGAGTTCCAGTCGGCGATTTGCTCTCCGATCTGCCGCGGTCGTTCACTGCTAAGATCGCCACCCACATTTTCCAAAACAGGCTGATTGACCAGTTTCGTATTGCCGAAGGCGCAAGCTATGCCCTGAAGAGCGATGTTGACCTGTCAAGGGAAGTTCCCGGCTACGGCTGCGCCTATTTCTCCGTCGGGACGGAACCGGAAAAGGTCCCGCGTTTCTACGCAGTTGTCGAAGAGATCGCCACCGACCTGCGGTCGCATGATGTTTCTCCGGATGAGCTTGCGCGCGCTCGCGAGCCCATCGTCGAGACATTGAAGCATCAGCAGCAGAGCAACGAATATTGGATTGAAGATCTGCACCACGCCCAGACGGACTCGCGTCGTTTGGACCGGATACGCAATAGTCTCACCGGCTACGGCAAGGTCACCGCCGGAGATATCCGCGTGTTTGCCGCGACCTATTTCAGTCCGGAAAAATTCTGGAAATTCGAAGTGCTGCCGGCGACGGTAAGATAGCGGGCGAGGCCGGTTGCGATCAGGGGCGGCGTTTAACGGGCCTGTCGCAAATTTTTGCGCTTAACGGTATGGCCAACGCACTCGATATCCCCGTGACAGCCGAAGGTGTCGAGACCCAGCGGCAAGCCGAAATATTGCGGGATTCAGGCAGCGATCAATTGCAGGGGTATTTGGTTGGCAAGCCTATGTCGGCCAACGAGATTCATGAAAAACTGCTACGGGATGGGGTCGCCCCATGACATTGCTTGGCGTTTTATAGACGTCACGGCACCCGCTCGATCAGCTTGTTCGACCAGCGACGCCGGCCGTCAACCATATGCAAAAACAGATAGAAATTTATTGGTTTGCATATGGTTGGCGGCGGAATGATCGCCATTGCTCGTCTCCGGCTTAGGCCCTCCTACGTCAGGCTTCTCCATCCTGGTTGGTTGGGCAGACCGGCCCGCATGGCGCAAGCGCATCGAATTAATGACTATTCAACCGATATCTGTTATACCAATCCAGTGCGAACAGCTGGAACAAACGTCAGCTGGAGCTCATTGAATGATCGACAAAAGAAGAGTATGAGTGACATCGATCTCTAAAGAGAAGAGAAATGGATTCAGATCGCGCCCACTTTGATGTTGATCAGCGCCGCCGCGAAAAACAGCGGGATCGCGAGCTTGACTCAGCGCGTCTTCTCAAGGGCGAGGTCGACGCCGATAAACTTTTCGAGCGCAATGGCTTGTTCTCGGCATTCAAACCAGAGCAGATGAGCATTGGGCAACGTAGGGTGCGCATGCAGCTGGCATGACGGTCTACAATGAGTTTCTGCGTCCGGACGAAGTCATCAAAATAGTTTCGAATCTTACTGTCGATGATGAGGCTTTCATCGTCGGTGGACAGGCGACATTTCTTTGGGCTGGCTTCTACGAAACTGTGCAGCCCGAGCTCGAAAAGTACAAACCATTCACGAGTAAAGACATCGATTACTATGGCGGTGTGCAAGCGGCCGAAAAATTAGCGGAAGCCATCGGTGGCACCGTCAAGACACCTGACAAAGACAGTATGAATTCGCCAAGTACCGCAATTGTCGAAGCGAATATGAACGGCCGTCCAATTATCGTGGACTTCCTCCATGACATCATTGGTGTCAAACGAGAGGAATTTCGAAACGGCGTAACCACCATCATGCTTCGAAGCGAAGACGGCTCCACCATAGAGGTGGCGGTGATGCACCCTGTGCTGTGCCTGAAAAGCCGTATCGGCAACATTATGAGCCCGGCGACACAACGACGCGATGAGATCGCAATCCGTCAGATAAATGCCGCATGGTGGGTTGTCCGGACTTATATCGACGACGCCCTCGAAGACAACGACCACAAAGAAGCGGTCCATTGCCTATCAGATCTGTTTTGCTTCCTGAGAAGCCATCAGTTTGGCCGGAATGCTCACGACGTCACGGGTACCGACGTCCTCGACATACTCAAACATTTCGTGGACGACACAAGGCTAGACGAGCGATGGCGGAAGCGAACATTAATACCGGCAATCGAGAAGATTGAAAGCAGGCGGGAAGCGCGCGCGAGGCGAGCAACCGGAGGAATGGGAATATTATCCTGAACATTAGAAATCAGCAGAATGCCGATGAGAATCAGCGCAGTAGCAGCCCGCGGATTTTTTTCCGAGCGTTTGCGAGCGCTACTCCCTTTGTGTGAATTGCGGGGACAAGTCGATATCGTCACAGTGTCTTTAAGATTTTTCTGCTGAACTGGGGCGATGAAGAAGCCTCCGAGATCAAAACCCCTCCTGCGTGACGCCGGGGCCCCGATCCGTTCCAGGCCGCGAGGCAAGCGCAATCCCGCCCAGCCACAGCTGCTGTTCGATCCCATGCCTGAGCGCGTCGAGCCTGCGCTGGCGCAACTGAAGTCCCGTCCCCCAAAGGGAAGCGAGTGGAGCTGGGAGCTGAAATTGGATGGCTATCGCCTTGCCGTTCATATCAAGCCCCAAGGGATCCGGATCCTCACGCGTGGCGGCCATGACTGGACGCACCGGTTTCCGGCGATAGAGCAGGCCGCCCGAGCGCTCGGACCGGCGACGATGATCATCGACGGCGAAGCCGTCGTGCTCGATGAAGAGGGCCGGCCGGATTTTGGGCTGCTGCAGCAATCGCTGGGCGCATCCGGCAAACAAGCTGGCAGCCGAGCCTCCAACGCCGTCCTTTACGCTTTCGATCTTGTTTATCTGGACGGCCACGATCTGCGCGGTGTCGAATACCGGTCCCGCCGACATCTTCTCGAGGACTTGTTGAACGGCGCAAAGGACGAGCAGGTCGGCGCTATTCGGCTATCGGAAACACTCGATGGCGAACCAGCTGTCCTGCTTGAGCATGTCTGCCGCCTCGGCCTGGAAGGCATTGTCGGCAAGCACCTCGATCGGCCCTATCGCTCTGGCCGGACCGGAGACTGGGTGAAAATCAAATGCGTCCAGAGCGAGGCCTTCTTCATCGTCGGCTATGAAAGTTCATCAGCTTCGCCTGCCGGCTTCGGCTCGTTGATACTCGCAGCGTATCGTGGTGATGAGCTCGTCCACATGGGGAGCGTCGGCACCGGATTCAAGGAAGCTGAGGCCATCAGGTTGCGGAAGATGCTGGACGCGCTGCGATGGAATCGAAAGCAACCGCCCCTGCCCTATTCCGGAAGTGCCGATATTGCCTGGGTCGAACCGACCCTAATCGCCGAGATCGAGTTCCGCGCCTGGACGTCGGACGGGAAACTCCGTCATCCGTCGTACAAGGGCTTGCGAGAACGCCAGGACAATGCCGACGTCTTCCGGCTCGACTAGCGAAATCAGCGCCATCCGCTAGATTGGTCACCATTCGAGCTCACGTGGAGTAGATGGCCTGCTATGTGTAACCTCTATCGCATGGAAGACAAGGACTGGGTCGCCAAATGGGCCCAGGACGCCCAAAGCCTGATCAATCTGATGCCCGCCTACCAGATGAACCCCGATCAGATGGGGCCGATCGTCCGCAACACCGCCGACGGCAAGAAGCAACTGGTCCATGCGCGCTGGGGACTGCCCTCGCCGCGCTTCGCACTTGAGAAGGCGGCCAAGGTAAAGGCCGAGAAACTTGCGGCGAAAGGCAAGCCGTTCGATCTCGAAGAACTGATCCGCATGGAAGCCGACCGCGGCACGACCAACGTGCGCAAGCTCAGTTTTCCGCACTGGAAGCGATGGTTCGGCGTCGAAAACAGATGCCTCGTCCCGGTCACCAGTTTCGCCGAGCCGGATCCGGCCAGCCAGCAGCAAGGCGGCAACGTGCCGAACGCCTGGTTCGCCCGTGACGCAACCAAGCCGCTGATGTTCTTTGCCGGTCTCCATGTGCCGCAATGGCAGAGTGTTCGAAAGGTCAGGGACGGCCTGACCACTGATGACCTCTATGGCTTTTTGACCACGGGTCCCAACGACCTGGTGAAACCGATCCATGACAAGGCCATGCCGGTCCTGTTGCTGACGAAGGAAGAGACCGACATCTGGATGCGGGCGCCCTGGGAAGAGGCCAAGAAACTTGCCCGCCCGCTACCGAATGACGCGCTGATCATCTCGTCCCGCGAACCATACGGATCCACGATTGTCTCGAAATCCGGAGAGCCGGTGGAACAGGGCATTCTCCTTTGACGTCTGCACTCAGCGCTTGAATGCATCGGAAAATGAAAAAGCCTGCCGCGGGAGGAGGTGCGGCAGGCTTCTCGGAATATTGAACAACGGCTGGGAGGAGGAGTGCCGCTGTTCCGTCAGGCTCCCCTTGGGAGGAGGAGTGGGTCGCCTGATACACGAAGCTCTGCGGGAGGAGGTGCATTGCTTCGTTGACCTGAAGATATCAGAT
Source organism: Rhizobium sp. P1_B8 (assembly GCF_056406515.1). Classification (NCBI taxonomy): domain Bacteria; kingdom Pseudomonadati; phylum Pseudomonadota; class Alphaproteobacteria; order Hyphomicrobiales; family Rhizobiaceae; genus Rhizobium; species Rhizobium sp. P1_B8. The sequence continues at coordinate 10,778 of NZ_JBFTZZ010000057.1, forward strand.
GCTGCCCCGACCGCCAGCGCTCAGATCGCAGTGCAGCCATGCGCATGTTGCAATGCAATATAAAATCTTGTGCTCATTTTTCGGCCATTACAGCTTTGATTGTGGTGGGCTCGAAACCGAGAACGAATTCGATCACCTTGGCGGAGGACATTTCGCACGGCTTCAGTATCGGCCCAGGTCCAGCCAATCGATAGAGGTTGAAGCTGACGATATTGGTTCCGCTAAGCTCCTGGCCATAGAGCCAGGTCCGTTTGCCATCCTCCGACCGCTTGACGGTCACGCCCCATGATCGATTACCAAAATGTCCGTCGACATAGCCGTCCGGCAATCTGGCAAGCGCGTCCTCGAACCTCGCCTGAACCGATGGAGGTGTTTTGCCGCCGGCGGTCATGGTGCCAGGCATTCGTCGCAAATGCCGCAGCCATCGTCATCCATACTCGACGCCGAACGTAACGTTCGACAGCACGGACATGTCGCTGCATCTGGCGCACAGGTGTCATCGCGGTCCGGCGGAAGAATTTCGATGCGTACTTCCGGCATATCGGACGCGCTTCGATCCATAGCGATGCTCCAGCTCAGGTTTACACCTGAAATAGTACGCCTCGAAGGCCGCACAAGCCGGCAGAGATGCCGTCAACGACGATCCAGTTCGAATACAGTGCCACAATTGCGCGCCTTATTGACGATCTTCCCCCAACCTTGTTCATTTGCCCAATGTTCAAAGCCGCAAACGCTGTGCAGATCAGGGTTTCCATCGACGACATCGAGCCGGACGTCTGGCGCCGTTTGGTGCTGCCGGTCCATTGGAACCTCGAGCATCTGCATCTCGGAATTCAGGCCGCATTCAACTGGTGGAACTATCATCTCTATGAATTCCGCATCGGTGGTCTTCGGTATGGCGACGTCGAGACCCTGATGGAGGATGCAACCGATGACGATCCTCGAGTCTTCGATCAGAGAGAGGTTCGCTTGCTGGACTTCGAGCAAGGTGCCGTCTTCAGCTATCACTACGATTTCGGGGATGGCTGGCGGCACACCGTCGCAGTCGAGGAGTTCTTGACGCTCGCTGCTACGCCCAAACAAGGAAGCTGCATCGCCGGCGAACGGGCGCGACCGCCCGAAGATGTTGGTGGCGTGTCGGGATATGAGCGATTCCTGGAGATCATCGCCGATCGGGAAGATCCAGAATATGCTGAAACCATTCGGTGGTGCGGTGGGTACTTCGATCCGGAATGGTTCGACCTTTCGATGACGGACAAGGATCTCCGCAATGCTCTACGTACGAACGTCAAAAGGCGTCTTTATCAACCGAAGCCGAAAGACGCACCGAGGAAATGAGTTGGGGGAGGGTTTCGAGGTGGACCGCAAGCCTGTCGCTTCAGAGGCCCGCAAATTTCGAATGCACCTCCAGCTAACACCGCCCAGTCCTAGAGGAATGACCATGGGGCCGGAAGCAGAAAGTCCACTGCTAGCACACCCAGGACGTAAACGGACATGCGTGGCCCCAGTGCAGCGGTCCGCGATTGGCTCTGAGAGGCAAAATATTGCGGCTTCCCTCAAATTCCTATGCCATCGTTGCACGAATGGCAAACTGATGTGGAGGAGAGACAATCACACGCTGGTAGCAGTCATGAAGGTGAGGGAGACTTTCTGGAGGACGCCTTGACAGAAATATTCGAGGAGCTTAGGGCCAAGCGGGCGGCCGAAATTAAGAAAATCCTGGAGAACGGGGGAAAACCTCCGAAGAAGAAATGACGGCCGAACTCCCCATATTCCATCACTACCTGCCTCGGTTCTACCTCAAGCGTTGGGCCGACGATAAGCAGCGCGTGTGCCGCTACAGTAAGCCCCACAATGAGATCATTGCGCGTATGGTGTCTACAAGGTCCACTGGCGGCGGAAATGGTCTTTACAGTATTCCTGGAGCTCCGGCTGAAGAAGCGCAGCGCGTTGAAATCGAGTTCATGAAGCAACTCGACACGCTCGCTTCGGAAGCCCTCACAATGATTGAGACACGCGACCAGAGGCTCGCTCAGCCGAGATATCGCAGTGCCTGGTCGCGCTTTATGATCTCGCTACTTCTCCGCATGCCTCGCGACATTGATGCGCTCCGGGAAGGCCTGACAAAGGAGATGATAGCCGCCGTTCCTGAACTGGATGCCGAGTACCAACATTTCAAAGCAGACGGCTCGGCCGACAGTTTCTCAGAGTTCCTCAAGACTATCCCTGATCCGGATTGGCAAGGATGGGCGGTCGAACTGCTGCCCACCCTCATTGACCATGAAGGTATCGGGCAGATGATCAATAATATGATCTGGTTTACTCGAACGATTACCAGCGATTACGACTATGTAACGTCGGACAGCCCGGTAACCATGTCCTATAGCCTGGTGAAAGAGGAGGGATACATTTTCCTCCCCATAGGGCCGAAGCTACTGTTCTGCGCGGTGAGCGACCGTGAGACGTTTGAGCGGGTTGAAGCTTACAACGCCATTGAACAACTGCAGAACCTGAATAAGCTGACCATTCGACGTGCGACGGAGCTAGTGTTCGCCCGGGATGAGCGGCACCTACACGAAGTGCGGGAGATGATGGGCACGCGGCCGGGGAAAACGCTGCTCGAACGACTGGTAAAGTACCGGGAACAAAAGCGAGGCTACGAAGTGAAGACGAGCCTGGCGGGCAGGACTGATTCCGCGCCATGATGGGTGCAACGAAAGCCTCCGTTCATCGCTCGCACCTTCTCTGTGGTTCTTCCCTTTCCACCCTTAGTCAATAAGCTCTTCCTCAACGTCGCCGATGGCGCGCGCGTCAAAGGTGCCAAGAATAGGCTTGGGTGCCTCATTTTTCAGCGGCGACGTTAAAAGGTATGCAGCTTGGTGATCTGTGAGAGGTTACCGACATGCAGGATCATCGGATCGGTCGCTGCCGTGCCAGCGGTCACTTCGTCACCATCGTTTTCGAGTGCGCATTCGACATTCTCGACCGCGAATGCGCCCTTTCGGCCCATAACGATCCGATGCTCCTTCTGCCATGCCCAACCCTCTGGCTTGGTGAAAGCAACCCGCTCGGGGAGCGCCCAGTCGGCGCCTGGCGCCGCGGCCAATTTCCGGTAGTCGACCTCACGACTATAGACCCTACGGTCGAGTCTCGAACGCAGCCGGACATGCATCGATATTCGGCCAAACAGGCGGATCGGCTCTTTGATCTCGACACAGAACGGGCATTCGAACTTCGCAGCGATGTCGGGCGACAGCTCAGTGCTCAGGCAATAGACAAAAATGTCGACGGCCTGGACCGAAGAGCGGAACCGCCAGCCTGGCGGCATCTCAACGACAGCGCCATTCTCCTTGGTGAGCACTAGGCCCTCCTCGGGCTCATAGCGCAGCTTGCCGTCGTCCGGGTCGCCGCGCACCAACTCGTCTTCGTAGGCGCGGAAGTAGCTCAAGGGGCGCGCGAAGATCTGGCCCTTGTCGATCAGCGCGCGGGCGTAAGCTTCCTCGGCAAGATACTTATAGAGCGGCATTGTGGCATCGCTGCAACTTCACGCCATTGCGGGCGGTCGGCCAGCCCGTCGAAAGCGCCAGAACAAACCTCATAATTTGATGAACCGCGGCGCCAGCCCCGCGACCAGCTCACCGCCGCACTCGGTGAAGCCGAACAGGTTGAGGACCGGACAGGAAAGCTGGGCGACGACCTCGTGCCAATTGGCGGCAAGGACCGGCACGTCCCAGGTACCGATAGTCGTGCGCTGATCGGCGCGCGCATGCCGACCGGGTGACCAATAGATGTCGCCGAAGTCATCAATCTCGCGTCCGGCCAACCCGCGCCAAGTGCATCGAAAGGCGACGCGGCTACCCTCGTATCGCTCGGCCACAATCCGGGCGTGGGTCACCAACTCGGCGGTTTCGCGAACGATTGTTTCAGGGCTGAGCCAAGTGCCGGCCGGTCGCCCCTTCCCCTCGACACTCCGCTGGCGATCTTCGCGATAGGGGCGGATGATGGTTGCCCGACCGTCGACGGCGAAGCGCCAATAGTCGGGCAGGCTGATATCGAAGTCGCCGTCGCCGATGAGATTGCTCTCCAGCACGTCGACCCCGCTACCGTCGTCGAACTCGGGGTGCAGCGCGGCTGCGATCTCAGGCCGCGTGAAGGGATAGAACATGCTCCATCCCGTCCAGACGGTCTGGCGGACGTCGCGGTTCACCTCTGCGAGAACACGCTGCAGCTCGTGCGCCGGGATCGCGATGCCGGTATCGGACAGGATCATATAGCTCAGCTGGCAATGATTGGCCTCGATATCGACTAGCCAGCGTAGCGCGGTCGCCTTCCCAAGGATCGCTCGCCAGCGCGCCTCACTCTCACCATGCCAGGTCTTCAGCCGATCTTCTATTGCGGGCGCGGGTGGTTCGGAGCGGGGCTGAACGGCACGGGCGATATCCCCGAGCAGACTGTCGCGATCGAAGAGAATGCAACGCCGGATCAACGGCTGCCAGTCCTCCACCCCCATCGCCGCTTCGCTCTTTGGACCGGGCTTGCGGACATAGTAGGTGCCGGCCCGGATCCCTTGCGGTTGGCCCTTCGGATCGTGTGGACCATCAGCCTTGGCGCCGATCGGGGTCGATCCGTGCGAGGGCACGCGCACGACCGGATAAATGAGGCCGGCGCTCGACTGAATCAGTTGGACATCGCACTGGAAGGCGGGCGTCAGATATCGGGTGACGACCCGGCCGAATGTATCCCGGCTATATCCTGAAAGGTCCGTCGGCCGGCTAGGCGCGATGCTTTCGTCATCGCGAAAGCCGAAGACGAGATAGCCGCCGCCATGGTTGGCGAGCGCGGCGATATGCCGTGCGAGCTTGGCCTGCGCGACCTTGTCACCAAGGTCGATCCAGTCCTTAAGCTCAATATCGAGCGTCTCGCGCGGATAGTCGACCAAGTCCGTTAGATCACTGCGCCCATCGGTGGTCTTCGCCATCGCTTCCCCATCCGGCACGACTAAAATCAGGCTAGTGCCCTCATTCCCCAACGTCATACATTCTTGGAGAATTTCGCTCTAGTGGCAGCTCTTGGAAAATGTTGCCTGACCTTGGAATGACCAATCTGGGGCGCAAAAGCTGACGTTCAGCGATCTGATCTTCTATTCCGATTGGGCGCCATTGCGAAAGTGAGCGATGCTCGCCTTGAAGGGAGCTGAACCGACGATACCCTTATTAGATACACTAAGTGGCTGATATGTTTGGCTTAGAGCATAACGCCTTTTTATAGAACTCATGACCTGCCACTGAGAATTTCCTCCAGAATGGATTAGAGTCCGGCCTATTAAGGGACGGACGAATGAAGAAGCAGAGATTTACGGAAGAGCAGATTATCGGTGTGCTGAAGGAGCAGGAGGCTGGCGCGAAGGCGGCCGACCTCTGCCG
>NZ_JBFTZZ010000058.1:0-13837 GCF_056406515.1 Rhizobium sp. P1_B8
CGGCCGGCTCCGACACCTTCGCCGTCACCAAGCTCGGCGGCAAATCCGTCGTCGCCCGCCTGCGCGCCGATACCGGCATCGCTCCAGGACAAAACACCCGCCTCGCATTCAATCTCGACAAGGCCGTCTTCTTCGATCCCGAGAGCCAGGCGCGGATCGTGTGATGGCCAGGTGTTAACATGAGCAGTTCACCTGATATCGTCATCATCGGTTCAGGCGTCGGCGGCGCCACGGTCGCGGCCGGCCTGGCCTCGACCGGCGCGCAGATATTGATCCTCGAAGCCGGCGATCATATCGCCGACCTTCCGATCAACCGCGACCAACGCGCGATCTTCCAGCGGGGACATTTTCGACCGAAGGAAACCTGGTACGAGGCGAACGGCAAGGGATTCAATCCCGGAAACTATTACAATGTCGGCGGGAATTCGAAGTTCTACGGCGCCGTGCTGTCGCGTTATCGCAAAGAGGATTTCGCAGTCATCGAACACCGCGAGGGCGTATCTCCAGCCTGGCCGTTTCCGTATGAGGTGCTGGAGCCGTGGTACTGCCAGGCTGAACGCATGTATCAGGTCCGTGGCAGTCTGGGCGAAGATCCCACCGAACCGCATCACACGGCTGCCTACGAATACCCGCCAGTCCCCGACGAGGCGCCGATTGCCGATGTCAGGGCGCGCCTCAAGCAGAAAGGCCTGCATCCGTTTTCCCTACCGCTCGGCCTGGATCTTGACGCCTGGCTCTCCAAAGCACGCACGCCATGGGATGCGCATCCAAACGCACGGGACGGCAAGATGGATGCCGAGACTGCAGCCCTCGCAGTGGCGCTGAGACACGAGAACGTGCGGCTCGAAACCACTGCGCGTGTAACGAGGCTCGACCTTGGAGCGGGGAGCCGGATCGACCAGGTGACCTACATCAAGAACGGGCAGACGGTGACTGTTTCGCCTAAGATCGTGATCCTCTCCGCCGGGGCGGTCCAATCATCCGTGCTTTTGCTGCGTTCGAAAAACGACCGCTTCCCACAGGGTCTGGCGAACTCTTCCGACCAGGTGGGCCGCAACTTCATGAATCACAATGCGTCCGCCGTCATCGGGGTCTCGCCGCGGTTCAGGAACACCTCCATCTACCAGAAGACGTTTGCCTTCAACGACTTCTATCTCTCCGACGGGGAGGGCGGACCGCCCCTCGGCAACGTGCAGCTCCTCGGTCGCATCTCTGAAAAGGTCCTCAAGGGCTCTCTGCCGCAGGCTCCGGAGTGGCTTCTGCGCTTCATCACAGGCCATGCCATCGACTTCTATGCGATGAGCGAGGACGTTCCCAATCCCGAAAGCCGTGTCATGGTGGATGGAGACCGGATTATTCTCCAATGGCAACGAACCAACTGGGACGCCCACCTCGCACTTGTCGCCAAGTTGAAGGGGATTCTGAAGTCGATCGGATTTCCGATCGTGCTCTCCAGGCCGTTCGACAAGCGCACGCCCTCGCATCAGTGCGGAACGATCCGCATCGGAAACGATCCCGCGACTGCGCCGCTGAACGCGTACTGCCGTTCGTATGATCACGAAAATCTCTTCGTCGTCGACGCCAGTTTCCTCCCCACCTCGGCCGCGGTGAATCCTGCGCTCACCATCGCCGCCCAAGCGCTGAGAGTGGCAGATCACATCGCGTCGAAGGACTTTGCAGGCGTGACACAGGCGCTGGCGGTCGCCAGGCCGGATGCAACAGGACAGTAAAATGGGATTCGATTACATCATCACTGGCGCCGGTCCGGCAGGATGCGTTCTTGCGAGCCGGCTGAGCGAAGATCCCGATGTCAGCGTGCTCCTGCTCGAAGCGGGCGGAGGCGACTGGAATCCGCTCTTTCACATGCCGGCCGGCTTCGCCAAGATGACCAAAGGCGTTGCCAGCTGGGGATGGGAAACTGTTCCCCAGAAGCACATGAAAGGTCGGGTGCTTCGCTATACGCAGGCGAAAGTCATCGGCGGTGGCTCGTCCATCAACGCCCAGCTCTATACACGCGGAAACGCGGCGGATTATGACCTCTGGGCTCGTGAAGACGGTTGCGAGGGCTGGGACTACCGCTCGATCCTTCCCTATTTCAAACGCGCGGAGGACAATCAGCGCTTCGCTGACGACTATCACTCCTATGGCGGTCCGCTGGGCGTCTCGATGCCGGCTGCGCCGTTGCCGATCTGCGACGCCTATATCCGTGCAGGGCAGGAGCTCGGCATTCCCTATAATCACGACTTCAACGGACGCCAGCAGGCGGGAGTGGGATTTTATCAGCTCACGCAGCGCAACCGCCGCCGGTCGTCGGCTTCGCTCGCCTATCTCTCCCCGATCAAGGACCGGAAGAACCTGACGGTCCGGACGGGCGCGCGCGTCGCCCGTATTATCGTGGAGGGAGCCCGTGCGACAGGCGTCGAAATCGTGACCTCTCGCGGCTTGGAGATCGTGCGCGCCGAACGCGAAGTGCTGGTGTCATCGGGCGCGATCGGATCGCCGAAGCTGCTTTTGCAGTCCGGCATAGGACCGGCCGACCATCTGCGGTCTGTGGGCGTCAAGGTGCTCCACGATCTGCCGGGTGTCGGCGAAAACCTGCAGGATCACCTGGATCTTTTCGTCATCGCTGAATGCACGGGCGATCACACCTATGATGGCGTTGCAAAACTCCACCGGACACTTTGGGCCGGGATTCAATACGTCCTGTTCCGCACCGGTCCTGTCGCCTCGTCGCTCTTCGAGACCGGCGGCTTCTGGTACGCCGATCCGCAAGCCCGTTCTCCTGATATCCAGTTCCATCTCGGCCTGGGTTCGGGCATCGAAGCGGGTGTCGAGCGGCTCAAGAATGCGGGCGTGACACTTAATTCCGCCTATCTGCATCCGCGCTCGCGGGGGACAGTCCGTCTGTCATCCTCTGACCCGGCCGCCTCTCCATTGATCGATCCCAACTACTGGTCCGATCCGCACGACAGGACGATGTCGCTGGAAGGGCTCAAGATCGCGCGCGAGATCATGCAACAGGCGGCGCTGAAGCCCTATGTCATGGCCGAAAGGCTTCCAGGACCGAAGGTCATGACCGACGAAGAGCTTTTCGACTACGGCTGCGCCAACGCAAAGACCGATCATCATCCGGTCGGTACCTGCAAGATGGGGACAGGGCCTGACGCGGTTGTCGGGCTCGATCTCAAGGTCCATGGCCTGGAAGGCCTCAGGGTCTGCGATTCATCCGTCATGCCGCGCGTGCCGTCCTGCAATACCAACGCCCCGACGATCATGGTCGGCGAAAAAGGATCGGACCTCATCCGAGGCTTGCCGGCACTTGCCCCCACCATCTTCGCCTACGAACGCAACGATGTGAGGCCTAGGGCCCGCGCCGAAATCCGGTAAGCCATATCGAGAGGAGAGACGACAATGTCTGAAGTCAGAGTTGCAGTGCTTGGCGCCTCGGGCTGGATGGGAAAGGTCCACACGATGGCCTATCAGACCTTTCCGCATTTCTTCGGAGTGTCGGACGGAACGGCACGGATCGTCGCTCTCGTCGAAGATCCCTCGAAGACAGCCGGGGATCTTTCCCACAGGGCGCCGGGTGCAAGAATTCTTCAGGATTGGAATCTCGCGGTTGCCGATCCTGATGTCGATCTGATTGATATCTGCCTGCCCGACCACCTTCATTACCAGGTGGCCAAGGCAGCCTTGCTGGCCGGCAAACATGTCTATTGCGAGAAGCCATTGGCAAACACCGCCGCTGAAGCGCGGGAACTGGCCGACATCGCCCGGGCGAAGGGTGTCATTACCCGCGTTGGACACGCCTTTCCTCGGAATCCCGTCCATGATCTGGCGAAAGACATCATTCAATCCGGCGAAATTGGCGAGATCAAGCTGTTCCGCGGCTGCCAGCACGTCGACATGTATGGCGATCCCTACGCGCCCTTCATGTGGCGCGCCGATGGAAAGCTTGCGCCGACCGGGATCGTCGGTGATACCGGTTCGCACATCTTCAGCTTCATGGATTTCCTGGTCGGCCGCGTCAGTTCGCTGATCGCCGACAATCTCATTGTGACGCCGCGTCGGCCTGTCGTCGAGGGCCTTGCCTATGGCGAGCAGGTGAAACTGTCAGGCAATGAGACCTGGGCCGATATCACCAATCCCGATGCGACGAACCTGCTGTGTCGGTTCGAGAACGGCGCCGGCGGGATCGTCGATTTCAGCCGTGTCGCGACCGGCCGCAAGTTCATGCAGACCTACGAAATCTATGGAACGAAAGGCAGCATCGCCTATACCTATGACGAGATAAACCGGCTGCGCTTCTACTCCAACGACGACCGGACGGGGCGGCGCGGCTTCCGGGAGATCGACGTGGGGCCTGAAAACCCCACCTTCAGGGCTTTCCTTCCTCTGCCGAATTTCGGCCTAGGCTACAATGAAAGCAAGATCATCGAGGTGGCCGAGGTGATCCGCTCGATCGTCGCAAACAGGCCGATGTGGCCGACATTCGATACCGGCCATCACATCTGCCAGATCGTCGATGCATGCATGGAGTCCTCTCGGCAAAAACGCTGGGTCGACATCCCGCTGGGTTGAACGCCGATGACCATAGACGTTCCGCAGGAAATTCTTGACGCGCTGACCGATGTCGACATGCCGCGGCTCCCAACCGAGCCCGCCCCTTCGGAAGTGGTTCGGCTCGCCGGCGTCCAGGTGCCGATCTATCGGGCTGCTTGCGTCGTTGTCGGATCCGGCGCGGCAGGTCTGCGTGCGGCGGTGGAAATGAAGCGGCGCGGCGATGACGTCGTCATCGTCAGCCAAAGCGCGTGGGGTGGAACCTCGGCCTGTTCGGGATCCGACAAGCAGACCCTTCACACTGCAAATACGGCGGATCAGGGCGACAATTACAAGGCGATGGCCCGAGCCATCCGCAGCGGTGGCGCAATGGACGAGGACACGGCCTATGTCGAGGCTGTGGGTTCGTCCCGGATGATGGCGTCGCTTCAGTTCCTCGGCCTGCCGCTGCCGCAGGATCCGCTGGGCGGAACGCTCAGATATCAGACCGACCATGACGAAGTCGGCCGCGCTACCAGTTGCGGCCCGCGCACGTCACGCCTGATGGTCAAGGTGCTGGCCGAGGAGGCGATCCGGCTCGGCGTGCCGTTTTACAACCAGACCACCGCGGTAAAGATCCTCACCGGGGGCGATGGCGATGACCGTCATGTCGTCGGCATACTCGCCATGCGCGCCCGCGATCGCACGGAGGAGAACCCGCTGGGCATCGCGCTGTTCGTCAGTGGCGTGATCGTGCTTGCGGCCGGCGGACCGGGCGAACTCTATCGCGACAGCGTTTATCCCAACGGCTGCTTCGGCTCGCTCGGATTGGCGCTTGAGGCCGGCGTCGAGCTCGTGAACCTGACCGAAAGCCAGTTTGGTATCGGAACACGCAGGGAAGGGTTCCCGTGGAATCTGTCTGGCACCTACGTCCAGGCGATCCCGCATATCTACTCACTCGATAGCGAAGGCAGGGAGCACCATTTCCTGGCAGAATATTACCGCAGCACGCAGGAGCTGGCGTCGAACATTTTCCGCAAGGGCTATCAGTGGCCATTTCACGCGACGCGCATGCTCGATTTCGGTTCAAGCCTGGTCGACCTTGCCATCGCTAGCGAAACCGCCGCAGGACGGCGCGTCTTTATGGATTTCAACCGCAATCCCCTATCCGTGCCGGGCGATCTGCCGTTCAGCCTGGAAAGACTGGATGAAGACGTCCGCGCATATCTCGGCAAGGCGGGCGCCGACCAGGCCATGCCGATCGATCGCTTGAAGCATATGAACCCGCTCGCGATCGAGCTCTACCGCCGCTACAAGATCGATATTGCCGAAGAGCCGCTGGAATTTGCGGTCAACAACCAGCACATGAACGGCGGCATCATGGTCGACACCTGGGGCCGCAGCAATCTCGGCGGCTGTTATGCGGTTGGAGAAGCGGCGGGCACCCACGGCGTGACGAGGCCGGGCGGAGCGGCGCTCAATGCCGGGCAAGTCTTCGGCACCCGCGCGGCCGAGCACATCAGCGCCAGCCGCAGGGCGAAGCGGCACCCCACGGGGGATATAGCCGATATCGCAGAGGCGGGCATCGCCGACCTCCTTGCCGGCCTCCGCAAGGAGAGCCCGCTCACCGTCAAATCAATCCGCTTGGCAGTGCAGGCACGAATGAGCGAGAAGGCTGGCATCATCTGCGATCAGGAGAGCGTAGGCAGAGCCTTGGTCGAAGCGCGGAAACTGAACGCTGAAATTCGCGCCGACGGCATTGCCTATGGTCGCGCAGCGGAGGCGGTTCGAGGTGTGCAATGGCGGCATATGGCGCTCGCGTCGGAAGCCGTGCTCAGCGCACTTGATTTCTTCATTCGCAATGGAGGCGGCAGCCGCGGGGCGCGCGCAATATGCGATGCGGAGGGCGAATCCCTTCCGCTTGCGAGCGCAGGGCCGTTGCAGGATTATCGTTTCCGGAAGGAACGCGAAGTGCATCGCAAGGAGCAGATCGTCGTTCGGCTTGATGGCGATGAGATTAGGCTTTCAACGCGTGCGAACCGCACTTTCGATGAAAGCGCCAGATCCTTTTTCGAGCGAGACTGGCCAGCCTGGTTGACGGGCCGCATCTACGATCTGGATGCTGGCAACTGAGGTGATGCCAGGAACCTGAATCACTTCGAGAAGGGTCCATGGGTTGATCAATCAGGATTTGCAACGGGAGGCTGAACCCGGAGGCGCTCGGTATCATCAGAGCCTTCGGCGATGGCTTCCTCGCTTCTGCGCACCCGCCTTGGCGGATCCTTGCCTTCGACAGGCTTCGGCGACAGCTGATCGTCGGCCCGGATCTCGTCGGTGTTCAGGTAGTTCTTGCTTTCGTTCATATCGGTCACATCAGGTTGGAGAATTGCGGGGCAGGTCCTTTGCATCGGCGCTTTAAAAGCTAACTCGCAGCGACGTGACAGGTTCCCTCGCTCGCGGCTCACAGATCGGCTTCCGCCTCGGAAACGTCGAGCTCGATCATGACGGGCGCGTGGTCGCTCGTGTGCTCCCAGCCGCGCGGCTTTCGCCGGACGGTCGCCGATCGCAGCCACGGTGCGACGGCCGGACTGAGCAGGAAGTGGTCGATCCGAAGCCCAGCGTCACGTTCGAAGCTGTTTCGCCAGTATTTCCAGAAGGTGTAGATCCGCTCCTCTGGATGCAAATGTCTGACGGCGTCGGTCCAGCCCTGGGCGACGAGATGAGCATAGGCCTTGCGCACTTCCGGCCTGAAAAGGGCATCGTCCAGCCAGCGTTCCGGCTTGTATACGTCGATCTCCGTCGGCATGACGTTGAAGTCGCCGGCCAGGATCGAAGGCACCCCGATATCGAGGAGTTCGATGGCATATTCGTGTAGGCGACGGAACCAGCGAAGCTTGTAATCGAATTTTGCTCCTGGGAACGGATTTCCGTTCGGAAGATAGAGGCATCCGATCAGGATACCGTCGACGACAGCTTCGATATACCGGCTGTGGGTATCGTCCGGATCGCCGGGAAGACCGCGCCGCGTCAGGATCGGGGTCTTGCCCTTCGCCAGGATGGCCACCCCGTTCCAGGATCTCTGTCCATGCCAGACGGCGCCGTAGCCGGCCCGTTCGATCTCCTTTCGTGGAAACCCGGCGTCGTCTGTCTTCAGTTCCTGGAGGCAGACCACATCGGGCGCGTCCTCCTTGAGCCAGCGAAGCAGGATCTGCAGCCGTCCATTGATGCCGTTGACGTTATAGGTTGCGATTTTCACGATGCCCCCGGAAGTCGAAGCACGGACAGGCTCTAGAAACGCTCCCGAGTTTCCGCCTCAGGAAATTCCCGCCCGTAAACATCCCAATGGAGGCGGCGCTCCACACCGCAATGTTCCGCCGGTCGAATCCTCACGGGGTGATCGAGCGAGCCGACCGCCACTTGGCTGCTCAACGCGTCGCACCAAAGACGAAGGCGATGCCGGCGACGATTGCGACCGCTGTCAGCGGCTGCCGGCGTATGCGATCCTCAAGGTCGTGGACGAATGTGCGAGCCTCCGCCTTTGCCAGGCGGGCTGTTCCAGAAGCCAGATCCGAAGCGGATTCGGCCATCCGACCGGCTTCTTTCTGAAGCGCGCGCATTTCTTCGCGATCGACATCGGTGGAGCGGGCCGCTTCACCGGTCGAGCGCAGGGCTTGATCCACGAGTGGAAACTCGTCCTCCAGCTTGGTGGGATCGGGCTCCCGCTTCACACGCTCGGCCGCCTCGACGTCGCTACGGCCGGCGGGAATTGAGGTGTGGGTGGCTGACACCGGATCGGACGCCGGAAAGGTGTCCTCGATTGCTTTGTCGAGTTCGCCTTTACGGGTCTGCTTCCGCTGCTCTGCCTGCTCTTTTCGCATGGACTGGACTGCGGGGGATTCGTTCGGGTTTGCCATCGGGGTTTCCTCTGTTGCACTTCGACAAACAAAGCGACGACGAGGGGAGAAGTTCCATAGAAATGCTTCCTCACCTCACAGAGCAACGGAGATGGAGAAGCGAGTGACTCTGGGTTTGCGATCGCTCGGACTTTTCTGGACGCCGAGTATGGCAATCAATTGAGCCGGACCAAAGTCTTGCCGGCGCCTACTACCTAGGTCGGTTGCAATTTGTCTGCGGAACAGCGAGAAACCTTATGCGTCATATTTTGCATGGGAAAACGGCGAAGAACGGACGAACGAGGCCATGGCATGAGTATCCGGAAACGCGATTTTCTGCGATTGGGCGGCAGCGCGGCCGTCGCTCTCGTCGCTGCCGCATCACCAGCCACATTGAATCTCGGCGGTTTCCTTCCTGTTCTGGCTATGGAACGCGCGCAGGCAAAAGACGGCAACAATGGGAATGGCAACGGCGGTGGGAACGGCAACGGCGGTGGGAACGGCAACGGTAATGGGGGAGGGAATGGCAACAGCGGCGGTAACGGCAACGGGGGAGGGAATGGCAATAGCAATGGTGGTGGCAGCAGCAACAGCAGCAGCAATGGCTCAGGGAATGGCAATGGTGGGAGTTCCACCGGCAGCACGGGATCCTCTTCCTCGTCTTCAGGGTCGTCAGTAGGATCGGGAACGAAAGCGACGGCAGCGTCCGATGGCTCGATCGACGTCCGTCATTCGAATGGTATCACTGAAGTCCTGCAGCGCGGTCGCTACATTATGAAGGACTCGAAAGGCCGGACGATCATAAATCGACAGGCGACAGCCAACGATGCCCGCCGGCTGAGCCGCTTTCTTCGCTGAAGCGTGATAGCGGGGCAATAACTTCTTTCAGCGCCGTTCGCGCCATTGCAGAGCCGCTTCCGTCCTGTTCGAGGCACCAAGCTTGCTCAGAATCTGGGTCATATGGTGCTTTACAGTCTTTTCCTGCAGGCTGAGACGCAAGCCGATATGCTTGTTTGACATGCCTTGGGCGACAAGATCCATCACCTCGCGTTCCCGTGGCGTCAGACTGCTCTTGTCGGAGGTTCCGCCATTCAGCGAATTCTCCATGACCTTTGCCGACATCGTCGGCGAGATATATCGCGAGCCACGCAGGACGGTTTGGATTGCTTCGGCGAGGCCTCGCGAACCGACACCTTTCAGAACATAACCCATCGCACCCCGTTGCAGAGCTCCCAGTAAGGTGTCCACCTCCTCGGATACCGTCAACATCAGCACTTTCGTTGTCGGACTCCGCGCCAGGACGTCACTGACCGCAGACAGCCCGCCGCCGGGCATCGAGACGTCGAGAAGCATGATGTCGGGGTGGTTGTCTGAGGCGATCATCGCCGCGTCGTCGCTGCTGGCTCCCTCACCAACGACGACAAAGCCGCTGATCTCCGACAGGCTACGCGTTACACCCTCTCGAAAAAGCGGATGATCGTCCACGACGCCGATGGTGATTGATGTCATCGCTACTCTCCCACTTCCATTGGCTCGAAGATCATGGTCACGGTCGTTCCTTCTTCGCCTGTCTTGATGTCGAAGGATCCCCCCAGGCTGTCGACGCGCTCCCGCAACCCCACGAGGCCGAGGCTCGTTGGTCTCACCTCGCTCGGATCGAAGCCGTCGCCGTGATCGCTGACTTCGACACGAACATGACCCTTGCGCGAGACAGCCCTGACAGCCTGCTGAACGCCGCCACCGTGGCGATAGGCATTATTCAGGGCCTCCTGAATGAAGCGATAGATACAGATCTTCACGGCAGGAGGAAGGTCCGGTCCATCTTCGTTGATAATCGTTTCGACATGGGTCTCGGTCTTGTGTTGATGCGCTTCGACGACCCGCGTGACGATCTCGGTGATTGAGGACTTCTCGATCTGCGGAAGCACCAGTCCGCTGCAGATATTGCGGATCTCCGTCATCGCCTCGGCAAGGCTCGAGCGTATCCAGGCAAGCTCTTTTTCACGCGCTTCGGGCTGGGTGGACGCATTGATCAACATGTCGCTGTCGAGGCGCAGTGAGGCATAGGCAATGTGCTGGGCTGGACCGTCGTGCAGATCTGCACCGATGCTGCGCAAATAAGTTTCGTTCAGCGCTGCCGCCCGCTGGGAGGCGCGCTGCAGTCGTCGTTGGAGTCCGCGGTTTTCCGCCAGCAGTGCAGACAGTTCATCGACCCGTTCTTTGAGATCCTTGCGTTGCGTCTCGATCGTGCGGCTACCCCGGAACACCAGAACGGAGAGAACAAGGAAAAAGGTCGCCGTGAGAGCGGTGACGGCGCCCCAGCTCCGGAGCCTGGCATGCGCCAGACTATCGCCCAGTCCTTGTGCTGTCTCGTAGAACTCAAGGACGGCGACCGCTTGTCCGGACCACGGCTGGAGCACAGGGTTATAGATCTCCATGAGCGGTTTGCCGAGCGCGCGCTCCTTGTCGCTTTCCGGATCGCTGGCGATTTCGTAGCGCGCGACGAGAGATCCTGCGAATGCCCTCTGCAGCTTGTCGCTTACCGCAAACTTCCTGCCCACCAGCTCCTTTTCGTTCGAATAGAGGATGGTGCCGTCGCTTCGCCACAGCTTGAACGAAACAAGGCGCTTGCCGAGCGCACCTTGACCGAGTGTCTCGTCCAGAGCCTGAGCACTCGCTTCATCAAGCAATGACTCTGTTTGCATATCGGGAAGTAGTGGCGCGATCACGCTGTCCACATAAAGCGCCGTCGCCGCGCCTGAATTGTGGATGACGGCCTCCTCTATCAGGTGGCTTACAAAAAAGCCTACCACGAACATGGCGGCGATCGATATGAGCCCACCCGCGATAAAGAACTGGGAGGCGAGTGAGCGGGCATTCCAGCGACGAAGCCAATTCATTTTGATACCGGTAAGAGACTGCCCGATTAACCTACCGCGTCTTTAGAGTTTTCCAAACAGCGTCAGGGCACATTCCTGGTGTCGAAGACCTCGGCGCCTCTTATGCTCTGGGTCAGCCCGACGGTATCGCCCGACATGGCTGCGCCGAACACGTAGAGAAGGGCGGCCAGAACGATAACAAGGGCGAAGACGGACGCGTTACAGGCGTCATTCACTCTGGATCTATGACTCTGGTTCATGTTCGGATCTCCTTCAGTATCGTTCGAAACGGCGCGAGTCCGATGCGCGTTCCACCTCCGGGACTTCGGTCGGAGTAGGTTGGGACCAAGGTCTGACCCCCGTAGACATCAGCAGATTCAGACATACTTCCTGGCCGACCGACTTGGGTTTGGAGGCTTGTGAGTGATGATTTCCATGGACTTCGAAGGCAGCGCCCGCGCCGCATCTGTCGCTTCTCTCCAGCCGTTCGAGGAAGGCGTCGCCGAATTTTACGATAGCCATCTCGTGCCGATTCTCTTCGAGCCCTATGCTTCGGAGATGGCGATCGTCGCCGAGCGATTGAAGCCGGGCAGCCTTCTCGAGGTCGCGGCAGGGACGGGCGCCTTGACTCGTGCTCTGCGGGCGACGCTTGATCCGGCAACGGAGATCGTTGCCACCGATCTCAGCCAGGCGATGATCGACGTTGGCGCACCATCGCTGACGATGTCGCGGACCCACTGGATGCACGCCGATGCGCAAGATCTCCCGTTCGCGTCTTCGATGTTCGATCTCGTCGTCTGCCAGTTCGGCGTAATGTTCTTTCCGGATAAGCTGAAGGCTTATGGCGAGGCCAAAAGAGTGTTGCGGAACGGAGGTCGTTTCCTGTTCTCGACGTGGGATTCAATCGAGGCCAACGACTTCGCAAGATGTGTGGACGAATGCCTGGGAAGCCTCTTCCCGTCGGATCCGCCGGATTTTTTCAGGCGCTTGCAATATTCCTACTTCGACCCCGATCCGATCAAGGCGCAGCTGACTTCGGCGGGGTTTGACGCGGTATCCTGCGATCGGGTCGAATTGACGTCAGTCGCGGCCACCGCGCGCGACGTGGCTGCGGCGTTCTGCCAAGGCACTCCGCTCAGGGGAGAGGTCGAACGGCGGGTGCCGGAGGAGCGTATGCCGGAAATCGTCGCTCAAGTGGCCGAGCGCGTGGAATCGCGCTACGGAGCCCGTCCTTGCGGCGGCATGAGCGCGCTCATCGTCGCCTGCCGCGCACCATAAGACTCCGTGGCGCAGGCTGTCGCCTCAATCAGGCGATACCGTCGCAAGATCTATCCGCCCGGGTATGACGGCTCGTCGGACTTCAACGGGTGTGCGTAGGAGGCTTCCTCTATCGCGCAGATGACGTGCCGCTCGATCACCAAACAGGTTTCGTCGTACTCTAGCACCAGGTTCGGATTGAACCGTCGCCTTCGAACGGAGTCGCGGGCTTCGACTGCCATCTGATAGGCTTCGAAGAGCTCCAGCTGCCACGGGTCGCGCGCTTCCATGATCAACTTCCGCATATGCGGCAGACGCATCGCCAGGCGCCTGCGTCCGGCTTCCCGGCGGTTGGATCGCGCCATCTCCTTCGATCTCCTGCTTATGCCCGCGATTATGCGGGTTCTCGATCTTGAAATAGCGTCGGCAACGGGCCTTGGAATGGGTTTGGGACCAAAGGCCGGGGTCGATCAGACTGAGGTCTGAGGCGTGGAACGACCCTGTGTCCAGCTAGTTGGTTGGCAGCGGTCACGAAGGCCGCCTCGAAACAGAAGGAGGAGAAAATGATCTCCAAGCTTATCGTCGGTGCGGCAACTGCCGCGACCCTCATGTCGGGCGTCGCATTCGCCCAGTCCTCGACCGTCAACGGTGCCGCCGGTGGCGCGGTCACTGGGGCGATCGTCGGCGGCCCCGTTGGCGCCGCCGTCGGCGGCGTTGCCGGCGCAGTCGTTGGAACCGTGATCGATCCGCCGCCGCAAAAGGTCGTCACCTATGTCCGCGAGGCTCCGGCACCATCGGCGCGCGTGGTCGTGAAGGAGAAGGTTGTCGTCGGTCAGCCCCTGCCGGAGACGGTTGTCGTAACGCCTATTCCGGATGACCCGACCTATGCTTATGCGGTGGTCAATGATGAACGTGTCATCGTCGAACCGTCGTCCCGCAAGGTGATCCAGGTCATCAAGTGATCTGATCCTATCCGCGGCCTCTGCCGCGTCCTCATCCGGAAATCATCGCTCAAAGTCCGGGAACCGCCGCACGATCGACGGCAGCGTCGTCGTGCGGCCAAAAACAGCCGATGCCCCCGGCGGCGACCCCCGCCGCCGGAGCGCCAGCGAGGAGAGGAACATGATCTATTCCGAAGAGAAATCCGGTGGTCTGGCCGTGCCGCTGATCGCCATCCTGCTGGCAATCGCCGGCATTCTCGCCGTGCTTGTCGCCACCGGCGGCCGACATAGCAGTGCCGCCGGCCGTGTCTGGGTTCCACAGGTTCAA
>NZ_JBFTZZ010000059.1:0-13255 GCF_056406515.1 Rhizobium sp. P1_B8
GCGCTTGCGCAGCAACGGCAAGGAACACCTGTGCGCCGTCATAGCCGTCGCCCGCAAACTCATCATCCTCGCCAATGCCATCCTCATTCGAAACACCGAATGGACGCCACAATACCAGCAAAATTGAAACATGGTTGCTCCCCGCTGGGGAGAAGAGGGAATCGAGGCGTTGCGGCATGTCCCCTCGCCGACCGAAACCGACCCCAGGATCAGCCAATGATCAGCGCCGTGCCATAAAGCCCCAGGGCAAACACCGTATGAGCCAGCAGATTAAAGCAGCGAACCTTATTCGGGGTCGGGTGTTTGGAGGCGGCCCAGCCGATGCCGAGGCCCGGTTGCAGCAGGAACCACCCTGCCCCGACGGTGACGATACCGAAGATCCAGGCGGGAAGAAATGTCGGGGCCGCCAGCCAGGCAGAGCCCATGATGATGGCAAAGATCACCCCATAGAGAAGGCCGACGGCGTAGTGGCTGATCCAGCCGAGCGCCAACTCATGAGCATAGGGTTCGGCGTCGGCGATGCTGTCGTGAAAGACCTTGCCGCGGCGGAGATGCCAGAACCAACGTCCCACAGGTGCCCAGTTGGGGGCCGCCTGGCCGAACTGGGTGAGCAGGATCGCCCAGAGGTCCATGAGGATGGTTGCGCCGGCGCCGATCACCAGGCCGCGCCACAGAATATCGAACATTGGGAATCACCGGAAAGCGTTGCGATTGCAGGACGCTACAAAATCATCGCAGACGCGCCGGCGCAATGGCTGCGGTGAATTCACCCGCCACATTCCCGAGTGATTCAGAGGTTAGAGCCTTTCCTGGTCAGATTGCAGCATTCTGCCGGAGCAGGTTTCGTCAGGGCAGAGGCGATTGGCGAAGGGCATACCCTTGGTACGTGCGAGCCGATCGCCTCTGATCCTGGCGCAAAGATGCCCGGCCCACCGGCCGCACTGCTTCGCCATGCGAAGCAATAGCTGCGGCCGGCGATTCTAAGTCTTGCAGATTTGCCAGGCAAATCTGCGGGAAGGTTGGCTGAAACGGGCCGGCTGATCGACCGGCCGGCTTGGCCGTAGAGCCTAGCTACGACGCGCGCCGGCCGGTCGACCATCCGACTCCGTTTGAGCCAACAGAATGCTGCAATCTGACCAGGAAAGGCTCTAATCCGCCTGCGGTCCGCCCTCGCCCTCAGTTTCTCCCGCGCCATTGCCGATATCGCCGCTGATATCCTCCGCAAACTTCCGCATGAGCCGCACGAGTTCATTGAAGTCATGTTCCTCCCAGCTCTCGAAGATGGCGCGGCCCATCCGCTCGCGGGCGACGTCGATGCGATCGGTCATTGCCTTGCCCTTCGGGCTGATGACCGCCTCGCGCACGCGGCGGTCGGCGGCATTTCCGCGGCGCTCCACCAGATCGAGGCTTTCGAGCTTGGCGACCTGACGGCTGACGGTGGTGTAGTCGCGGCCGGCGCGGTCGGCGAGTTCGACCACCCCGATGGGGCCGAGCCGCTCTATCGTGACGAGCAGCGGAAACAGGGCGCGATCGAGCGAAATGCCCGCCTCCCGGACCATCTGCTCATCGCGCTGCGGGCGGTTCATGACGCTGACAATCTCGATCAAAGCCCCATGCAGTTCGCGCAGCTTTTCGCTGATATGTGTATTTTGCACATTCTTTGTTGACGTCATGCCGATTCCCCTATTATGTGCATAATACACATATGGAGAGATCAATGACAGAAACTTCGACAGTCGACGTGCTGATATCAGGCGCCGGTGCGGCCGGCCTGACGCTGGCGATCGAGCTGGCGCGGCGCGGCGTATCCTTCCGCCTGATTGAAAAATTGAACGACCCATTCCGCGGCTCCCGCGGCAAGGGCATTCAACCGCGAAGCCAGGAGGTGTTCGAAGATCTCGGCATTCTCGACCGGATCGTCGCCCGAGGCGGCATCTATCCCCGGCAGCGGGAATATCGCGACGACGGCAGCTTCAGCGAATCCGACGCCATGGTTGGTGGGGAGCCGACACCGGCCGAGCCCTACCAGCTTCCCCTGATGGTGCCGCAGTTCCTGACCGAGAGGGTGATGCGCGAGCGCCTGCTCGAACTGGGGCACCAGCCCGAATTCGCCAGCGAACTCATCGGCTTCGAACAGGACGAGGCGGGCGTGACTGCGCAGCTTAAGGGCATATCCGGCGAAGAGACCATCCGCGTGCGCTGGCTCGTCGGCGCCGATGGCGGCCGCAGCTTCGTGCGCCATGCGCTGGATATCGGCTTTCCCGGCAAGACGCTCGGCGTGCGCGCCATCGTCGCCGATGTGACTCTGACAGGATTGGATCGCGACGCCTGGCATCGCTTCGGCAATGGCGACATGCAGCGACAGATCGCGATTTGCCCGCTGGCGGGGACGGATCTGTTCCAGATCCAGGGACCCATCCCGCTCGAAGGCGAGGTCGACCTCTCCGCGGCGGGCTTGACCGCCCTGGTCAAGGAGCGCACCGGCCGCGACGACATCGAGGTCCACTCGGTCTCCTGGGCGTCGGCCTTCCACATGAACGCCCGGCTTGCCGATCGTTACCGGCTCGGCCGCGTGTTCCTGGTCGGCGATGCCGCCCATACGCATCCGCCGACCGGCGGACAGGGTCTGAATACCAGCGTTCAGGACGCCTATAATCTCGGATGGAAACTGGCGGCGGCTACGGCAGGCGCCCCCGAGGCGCTGCTCGACAGCTATGAGGAAGAGCGCCGCCCGGTCGCCGCCTCCATGCTGGGTCTGGCGACCAATCTTCTCGACGCCCTGAAGCGAGGCGAGATGAGGCGCGGCCGCGAGGTCCATCAACTCGATATCGGCTATCCCTCCTCCTCCCTCACGCTGGAAAAGCCGGAACGACGCGGCGGCCTGCTTGCCGGCGACCGTGCCCCCGATGCGCCGCTCAGAGGTGTCGGCGGCCAGCCGACGCGGCTGTTCGAACTGTTCAAGGGCGCGCACTGGACGCTGCTGGGCTATGAAGTCGAGCAAGCCGCCATGCCGCCGCGCCCAGGCCTGCACATCCACAGGATCGGCCGGCGCGGAGACGTCATCGACGGAGGCGGGCATTTCCATGATGCCTACGGTCTGGCATCGGGCGACTGGGTGCTCGTGCGTCCGGATGGTTATGTCGGCGCCATCATTGCCTCCGCTCACGCCGGGGCGCTGGAAGCCTATCTCGCAAATGTCGGCCTTGCTGCATAAGCGGCAACTCAAAACGCCACGGCGCTGTTGGCGCGTCTGAAAGACGGGCGCCGTAGCCAACCGCCACCACGAGTAGCGCGCTTTCGTTATTCGCCGCCGCACAAGGCCCAAGAGAGCAGGCCAAAAGCCGGAGCCTCGAAGGACGAGGCGGGTGTTCGGCACCAGATGTGAGGTGGCAGGAAGCAGCGCTGCGGCAGATCCTTCGAGGCTCCGCCCGATGGGCTACGCACCTCGCGATGAGGAGCATCGGAGGATGCCGCACCATAGACCAGGCGGCATCAATCTTTCAGAGGGCGTCCCGCTCGTATCGCGGCGCCCAGCCGCGGGCCATCCCGCGGCTCATCACGCTTTCCGCCAGCGCCAATTGCTGGCGGAGATGTTTGCAGTCATCGAGCAGCGAGCGTATCGCCGCCTTGGCATTGTCGTCATGCCAGGCAAGCACCGCTTCGACTTCCCAGGCCTGATCGGGCCAGGTTTGATCGGGCCAGGCTTGATCGGCCCCAGCTTGTTCTGGGCGTGCCTGACCGGGTTCCAAGATCCTTGCCGGCCGCATCAGTTCAGCGCCAACGGCAATTGAACCGGACGCGGCAAGGGCGGCAGCGGCCGGCTGAGTTCGACCTTTCTCTGCCAAGCGGCACGTCGCTGTTGATCTCGCTCGCGGGCTGCGCGGGACGCCTCGACAAGCGCAAGGGCGTTGGCGATCACCTGTTCCGTATGCGTCATGATCATCTCCAATGTTCCTGTTTTGTTCTAAGTTAGAACTTTGGCAGGAAAAGTCAAGCGCCGGAACGATCTGGCTAAGGATAGGTGTTGCAAAGCCGGCACTGGCGTCGAAGCGCGGCCGATAGTCAGTCCGCTGCTTCTATGACGGCGATGCCGGCCTCCTGCGCAGCCCTGATGAAGGCCGCCCGCACATGTTCCGGTGGGAGATCGCCGATAATCGCATCCAGGCACGACTTGACGGCCTCGAAATACTCTTCGCCGTCATCTACCGGCCAGTCGCGCAAGAGCGTGCGCGCGGCGTCCCACACAGAGTTAATAACGGCATAATGGCCGAGCCCCATTGAGGCCAAGCCAACCGGTCGAAAATGTGCCGTCTGTCTCACTTTGCTACAGCTTTTCCCAATTTCGGTGGCGCTCATGGGTACGATGCAATTTGCGTGCCGTCGGCGGGCCGCGTCACCAGCCGAAGCACGGCCCTACGAGACTTGATTTTCGGCGAGGCTCGCAGTGTAGACGTACCTCTTCGTCGCCTCCAGATCCCCTGCAGCCGGTGCTTTCGAGAACATGGAGCTTGAAGTGGAGTCCTGCGATCAGTCATTAAGCGACTGATTATGGTAAATATCGGGCTTCCCATCCCACGCCTGCTGATTAAAACTCAGTCTTTCCTTTTATACTCTATAAGGATTACAGCAACTCATATGCATTGCTGGACGCAATAACTTTCATAATCATTCATGGATTGTGCCAGAGGTGGACGGAGTTTCATCCGGATCGTACAATGCGATCTATCCTGCACGCGGCGGATCTCGGAGGAGCGCGCGATGCCTATCTTCATGGACCGGCACTTTCTTGAAGGAACGTCAGCGGCTGACGTTGCTCAGGCACATCGCATGGATCTCGACATTCAGGACAAGTACGGCGTCAAGTTCCTGACCTATTGGTTCGATCAGCGGCGCGGGACCGTCTTCTGCCTCGTGGATGCGCCGGATGCGGAAACTGCGCAATGTGTGCATCGTGAAGCACACGGCTTCGTCGCCGGCGAGATCGTCGAGGTCGCCCTGTCAGCAGTCGAGGCTTTTCTAGGCCGAATCCATGACCCTGAGTCGGCGCCCGGCCAATCCTCCGCCCAGGTGGATCCCGGCCACCGGGCAATCCTCTTTACCGATATCGTCGGATCGACAGCGATGACATCGCGCCTCGGCGACCGGATTGCGACCGAAATGGTCCGCGCCCATGACTCTATCGTGCGCCGATGCCTCAGCCAGAATTCAGGCCGGGAGGTGAAACACACCGGCGACGGCATCATGGCGGCCTTCGCCGCGACAACGGCAGCCGTCGAATGCGCCATGGCGATCCAGCGGGAATTCGAGCGTTACAACGGCGGAAACACCGAGCCGATCCATATCCGCATCGGACTGGACTGCGGCGAGCCGGTCGAGGACAGCAACGACCTCTTCGGCACGACCGTACAACTTGCCGCACGTCTCTGTGCGGCAGCCTCCAGCGACCAGATCCTCGTCTCGGAGAATATTTTTCGGGAATACGGCGCCGCCGATCTCTTCGCTCACGCAACGCGCCGACGGTTCAAGGGGTTTTCGAAGCCCATGCTGGTGTTCCGATGCGAGTGGGCGGATGCCGGCGTAAATTAAGATCGGCTGAGATCCGACACCCGCATGGCGAGTTGGCTCCAGGCAGGGCTTGCTGCGGCGTTTTTGTGGCCAAGAAATAGGCGATCATCAAAGCATGGCGCGCAAACTGTGCCGCGGTTTTGCGACAACGACCTGCGGCCTTGCGGAATTGGCCACCGCGCTCACGACCTTTGATCGGAAGCGGCATTGGCGATTTGCACCCGGCAATCAAAATAGTTCAAGACCGATGTCGGCTTCCAGCAGGCTCATGCGTCGTCACGATAGGAAGCCAAAGAAATTCGCCCAAGCAAGGAAACGATGCGATGACAATCACGATCACAGCATTTGAACGATCGCCCGATGGCGGCAAGGGACTGGCGCGCGATACGCGCGTTCGCTGGGCGCTCGAAGAAGTGGGGCAGCCTTATGAGGTTCGCCTTCTTTCCTTCGCGGAGATGAAGACGCCTGACCATCTGGCCATCCATCCCTTCGGCCAGATCCCCACCTATGAGGAAGGTTCTCTCTCGCTGTTCGAGACCGGCTCGATCGTCTTTCATCTTGCTGAGCAGCATGCGGGCCTGCTGCCCAGGGATCGCGATGCCCGAGCGCGCGCGATCACCTGGATGTTTGCCGCACTTAACACCGTCGAGCCGCCGATCCTCGAATTGACGACGGCAAGAATATTCGAAGCAGACAAGCCTTGGAGCGAGGAGCGCTTGCCGTTGGTCAAGGACCGTGTCCGCGCTCGGCTGGACAGGCTCTCGGCTTACTTAGGCGTCGCCGACTGGCTCGATGATGCGTTCAGCGCGGGCGATCTGTTGATGGTTTCAGTACTGCTGCGACTAAGAATGTCAGGCATTTTGGACGAATATCAAAATCTGGCTGCCTATGTCGCGCGCGGGGAATCTCGGCCCGCTTATGCCAGGGCTTTCGCCGCGCAATTTGCGATCAACGCCCCATCGTCCAGCTCAATCATGAACTCATAAAGCCGAGCCGAAAGCGGGTTCAAAAACAGGATGCCGCCGAGCAGTTGACCAATGCTCGGCGGCATCCCGCTCACCCCCGCTTTGGGCGTCAACTTCGCCGTGATCAAACGGCCGCGAGGCCACCCCCACGCAATGCTCCAACTCACCTCAATCCGGCTATGGCTGCGCGCTTATGCGTCGACGACCTAAAGCACGTCGCGATCTTTCAGATTCGCTCCTCGCGCTTTAGCTCTTTGTTTTTACGCATGTCGTTATCGCAAAACCGCTGCACACTCTTGCGCGACATGCTCTAAGCATTGCCCATATGTTCGTTCATCAGCCGCTCGAATTTGGGGCCGCCCTCGACCTTCGCCAACACGCCCGACATTTTCAGGAAACGCCGGAAATTCTCGCGTGCAGCGCTCAGCGGGAAACGCCCGTTGGCCGTATCTCTGCACGCCTTCAACAGCGTATCATATGCCAAACCCCGTTTGTCCTCCGGCCACCCGTCCAGAACATCGAAGATTTCATCGAGGCACGTGACCTCATCGATGAAATGTTGGCGATGAAGCAGAATCGGATCAAACCGAGTTGACGACATAGTATCCTCCCATTTATATTACTTTTTTATGCTGTAATTTTACTGAAAAACCGTGACTTATTCAAGTCAAAATCGTGTCAATTTGGCTATTAACGCCGTGCAACTACTTCCATAACGACAGAATAACCCTATCAGATTAGACTTAAGCGTATTTGATCATCGGCCGAGGGTCGACGCATCACGAATATAGATTGATTGATCAATCGCGCGAATGTTGCGGGTCAAGCGAGCGTGATCAAATGCACCGGAAGTTTCGTATAGTCTCGTGTTGGCATGGTATATTGCGACCATGACAACCTTGCGAGGAGACGTTCAGATGAGCCGATTTTTTACATTGGTAGCGGGCGTGCTGATCGGTGTGTCCGCGATCACGTCTTCCTGCACATCGCCGGCAAGGCAGGATCACCAGGATTTTCAATATCAGCGGGATAGCTCAACAAACCCGGCATGCGCGGATGGGTTCAGACCCAGCAATGCCCGCTCGTGCAGTTATTGAAGGCATAGAGCCGGAATTGGTTTTGCGCCGGAGGTGGCAGGCGACAGCAATGGGACCGGTCGGGAACTCCTAACCCTGCTTCACCGTTATGTGATCGGGCCACAGTTGGCCCGATGCTAAACAGGAGAACGGTTCCCCATGAACAATTTGATCTGGCTTGTCGGCGCTGTCGTTATCGTGCTCGCGATTTTGAGTTTCTTCGGCTTCCGCTGATTGCAGACGCATGCTGATGGAAATGTCGTGACCCAACCACGTCTTCCCTTCCCGGCGATCGGATGGACGATGAATCCTCCGCGCCGGTGGATCTATAAGGATTAAGAGCGCCTTGTCCTTCTTGGCCGCTTGGCCGGGTTGCGGCCGATATCTGTACGTCGAGCGACGTCCCGCCGACTGAAAGCGTCAGGGTCTAATAGAGACTGCCGCCGTTTCTTCGAAAATCCGCCGATTGACGTGTGATCAGCGCGAAAAGTGGATGATCACCCCCTCGGTCTTCCTTTACAATCAGTCGTTTCGGCCTCTCAAGGCAGATCGTAAGGGAAGATCGATGGCTTGCCTTGTTAGCGCAGATGAAGCGACGCAATCGGAGAAGCCGGCTGTAAAAGCGGATCGGCCGGATGGCCTGACGCGGGATGTTGCGGCCATCAAGGTCGGCGACTGCCTGCTGGGTTACAAGGCCGTCCAGCGCCGCATGCGGGCCAGCCGTTGGAACCACTTCCGCGGCCGGATGCGCGAGATCGAGAAATTGATCCGGCATCGCCATGGAAACATCGTGCCCGAAGCCGATGACGCATTGATCTATGTCGAGGTGATCGCCAGCCTCGCCCTTGTCGAATTCAAGGAAGAGTTCGTCGATGTGGTTCTCGGCTGGGCGACGCGATGGCTTCCCTGGGCTGGGAAAGCCGAGATAGAGGAAGTCATCTACGAGCGGACAAAGCTGCGGTTTTCTCCCTTGTCCGCCGATGCGCTCGGCCACGCTCTGCACTTAAGCTACGCGGAACGGAGCGCCCTCGATATCCGCACCATCGGTGCCTTCGACGTGCCGACGCGGAAAAGAACAAAACTTCAAAAGGAAAAGCGGCGCCAGCGCGACCGAGCGCGAAAAGAGGAGCAGCGCCGTGCCGCCGGTGCGCTTTCCAGAGCCGACTATCTCGCCAATTCTTTCAGCCAAGTGCGCCCCTGGGAGGCTTTCGGCATCAGCCGCCGCACATGGGAACGCCGCGGCAAACCGATGCCGGATCCGGAGACGATATCGGACTGTGGTTCGATCTCGCTCGCCGCTTAGGTTAGAGTTTTTTCGGCTTTTAGCCGGATGGTCCGAACCAGGTGTTCACAGCCTCCTGTAGACCATCCTCAGTCCCGTCGCCCACCCAGGCCACATATCCATCGGGCCGGATCAACAGTGCGGCTGGCGCGGAGACCACACCCAGCGCAGGCAGCTCCCATGCACCGGCATATCCGGCGTCGACCAACCTGATGCGGTCCGACCACCGCGGGAGGCCGATGCTGCCGGGCGTGCCGAGGTTCAAGAGCACCGGCCGCGCATCTTGCAGCAGCGTAAAGACGCGCACAGGACCATCTGATGTGACCAGGTCGAGGTCAGGCATGCGGCGGCCGAGCAGCGGGTGCCCGTCGCCGAGATCGTAATGGATACCAAGTCCGGACATCTCGGCCGCGATGCGTTTGCGCGGCTCCTCCATGCCAAGCAGCTCCGTTACGATGTCACGCAAGACTTCGGTGCGATCGTCGGTGCGCTGCAATGCGACCTGCGCCATCGTCGTGCGCAATACGCGGGCCGCAACCGGATGCCGCTCGGCGTGATAGGTGTCGAGCAAGGTTTCAGGCGACGTGCCTTTCACCACCTGGGCCAATTTCCAACCGAGATTGACGGCATCCTGCACGCCCGTGTTGAGGCCCTGCCCGCCGACCGGAGAATGTACATGGGCGGCATCGCCAGCGAGGAAAAGCCGGCCCTTGCGGTAGGCTGTTGCCTGCCTGGACATGTCGGTAAACCTGGAAATCCAGTTGACGCGATGAAGTCCGTAATCCGTTCCAAATGCGGCGATGAGCGCTTCCCTGAGATCGCCGAGCGTCGGTTCGGTCGTCGCGCCGGCATTCTTCTCCGGCACCATCACGCCGATTGGACCTTCCTGGGCAAAAACGATCTTGCCGTCGTGGATTTCGTACTCCTCCCTGCCGAAGGCATAGATACCAAGGGCGGTGCGATGGATGCCCAATGGCGGCTCCTCTTCCATCTCCACCTCGGCGAGAATGTTGCTGGTCGTCGGATCCCATCCTTCAAACGCAATGCCGGCAGCCTTGCGAACCAGACTGCGGCCTCCATCGCAACCGACGAGATAGCCTGCCCTGAGCTGGGAACCATCCGAGAGTTCAATGGTGACGCCGGTATCGTCCTGCGCGAAACCCGTTACCTCAAGGCTGCGATAGATCGGCACCGCCAGTTCCCCGACCCAGCCGGCCAGAATGCGCTCGATATGCTTCTGCCGCAGCGCCAGCCCATAATTGTGCCGGGTCGGAAAATCGCTGATATCCAGACGCGTGACCGCGAAACCCGTGACCTGGGCTATCTGCCCTTCCGCGAGGAACCGGTCGACGATGCCCCGCTGATCGAGAACCTCGAGCGTCCGCGCACTCAGACCGCCGGCACGCGTACCGGCAAGCTTCTGGTCAGGGCGGCGTTCGACGATGGCGACGTCGACGCCTGCCAGGGCCAGTTCGCCTGCCAGCATCAGTCCCGTCGGCCCTGCCCCGGCAACCACGACTGCATGTTCCCTCATCCGCAAACTCCCATGTTCCGGCTGTTCCAATGCGATCTCTCAGGGTCCAGACAGACCTGGCCCTTTGCATCTCTCCGATCCAATCAGCCCTGCGCAGATGCCGATTTTCTCTGTCGCAGGTTGTTCTCCCTATAAATATAAGCTCCATACTGGTTGGAAGGACTTGCGACAGGATTTCAGGCTTGCTCTCCAAAGCCCTGTTCGCTGCCACTTGTGGGTCTCCTGCTGTGGAGCCCAGGCTTTTCAATACGACCTGACCGGGTGGGCGCGGGATGTGGCAGGCGCCGTCCGGGGTCGTTCCTCTCGAAGGGAATCAATCAATTGCTTGGCGACCTATCTCACTGCGGAGCTGGAGCTTTTTGCAGAATTGTCTCAGCCGCTGGTCGCTCAGACGGATCGGCGGGATGGCCATAGATCGTGTACACGGCCCCCGCTAGCACGCCCAAGACGAGAAGAGCGAGGACGTACAGCATCATGCCGCGGATTGCCGTCTTCGGTGTCTTGTCCATCAGGATCTCCAGGATTGCTCAGCGGTCAAATTCAAGGCGGGCGCTTTTGGTTCCGACTCGGAGGTTGTTCAAGGGAGCAGCCATTCACGGAACGATCCGGTCCCGATCTGGTTTACCCCACACCCCGCTTGCTATGGAGGTCACCATGTGGGCAATCCTGACCGGAGCCGCTCTCATCATCGGCGGACTTCTTTTTCTCTTTACCTCGGCGCTTGGTCGAAGACCGAGTGATCCGCATCAAATGCCGCAAGGCGGCACCACGCTGGAGCCACGGCGCCAAGGCCTCAGGTTCCTCGGAATAACTAAAAACTGGCCGGCGCTGGCCGTTATCGCGATCGGTGCACTTCTCTTGGCTTTTGGTGGATACTCCTGACATCCGACAGGTCTTGGCCGCCTCAGCTCCTTCGGCAAAAACCCGGCTTTCACCGGGTTTTTGTTCAGGCACTACCAAGTCTGGCGACCGGTCCAGTCATCGATGTCGCGTCTGATACGGTCCTTTTCGATGCCATAACGCTCCTGGATCTTGCCTTCCAACTGGTCGCGCTTGCCGGCGATCTGGTCAAGATCATCGTCGGTGAGTTTGCCCCACTGCTCCTTGATCTTGCCCTTCGCCTGCTTCCAGTTTCCTTCGATCCGATTCCAATCCATGGTCGATTTCTCCTCTGTGTTGATGAGAAGAAAACGGA
Organism: Rhizobium sp. P1_B8; assembly: GCF_056406515.1. Lineage (NCBI taxonomy): Bacteria > Pseudomonadati > Pseudomonadota > Alphaproteobacteria > Hyphomicrobiales > Rhizobiaceae > Rhizobium > Rhizobium sp. P1_B8. The sequence continues at coordinate 11,618 of NZ_JBFTZZ010000059.1, forward strand.
CCGCAGTGGAAGTTGGTTCCTGTGTCTCAGCGGATTTCCGCGAAGCTCAATTCCTGCGGCAAAGACGCGAAGCGCTGCCCACGTCAAAGATCCACACCCGAATGAAGAAAAGCATAAATAATTCGTGAAGAACGAATAGATGTATAAAATATTTATTTATGTATGAAGCAAATATTCCCCTGTTCTTGTGTTATACTTTTCCACGGGGAGAAGAACAATGGCACTCGATGTATTCGTGAACCTCTACAATTTAGGGGGCCTGGACGCACTTAACGTTTCTCTGCGAAGCCTGTCAGATGACGAAAGGCTTGGAACTTTACTCTCTCTTGAAAAGATAGGGTACGAAGTGATCTGGAATGCCCAGAGAAAGCCGGCTTCTGCCTATGTGTGGAGCGGGCCGAACGAGAATTAGTTGCCAGGCGGGACAAAGACCTGTCCCGACCATGGGGGTGAGACCTCACGACCTTGTGTCTCCCTTCATGCGCTTAAAAAGCAGATGTTCCATCCTCCTATCGATCCGAGGAAGCGAGGGCGATCATGATCCGATCCCAGATAGCCGACGCACAAACCGTGTTGGGCGACGAAGAAGTCGCCCTCTGCCAGAGAGTTTTTGACCACGTCATCTCGGTGCGACAAATCACGACAGACACCGAGCGCGAAGATCTGGCTCAGCGGGTTATCCATTCGTACCAGCATGGGGTGAAGGATGAGGGTGCGTTACTGCGACTGCTGATCTGAGATCGCGGCAGCTACATTTAAAACTAGAAATGGTGAGAGCGTCGGGGTTCACCCGAGACCTACTGATTAAAAGTCAGACCATAAACCGTTAGTTTGCAGTGCCTGTAGCGCACCATGTGCCGTCCATGTGCCAATCAGGCCAAAGCCTCCGCGATCTTGTCAAATGCCTCTTGGTGCTCGTCCGATGGGAAGAGGTGACCGTACCGATTCATAGTGATGGCATAAGACGCGTGACCGGCAAGTGTCTGAACCGCCTTCGGCTGCAATCCTGCTTCTCCAAGTGCTCACCGCGAAATGCCGTAGGGCGTGCCACCCAATGGGTTCTATCGATGCCGCGGTGACAAGCGGATTCCAAAAGCGCTTCGTCATGTTAGTGTGGCGAGTAAAATTCCCGCGACCATCGGGAAATACGAAGTCCTCGGCGCCGGCGTGGTGAGACTTTGATTTCCCTGCGATGAGCGCCGACAGTAACGTTTTTCCGATCGGCACTGATCGCTTTCCGGCCGCACTTTTTGTGGTTTCAATGCGACGCGTCGACCCGTGAGTCCACAGTCACCCTACTCAGTTGCAGATCAACATTCTTCCATCGAAGTGCCCACTGTTCTGAGGCCCGACTCAGGCGGCGCGCTGAACGCAACGAACGTGCAACTGTCGGTCACGAAGGCAATGCCGAATAACTGACGCGGCGGGGCGGGCTTSGGCCCGCCYTCTCGGCGACAGGACAACTTGTACTATACGCAGAATCCRGCGRGTGTGCTCTTATTGCTACAGCTTTTTGTTGAGCTGATGGTGTATCCTTTGGTTGCAATGTAATGCCATGGGGTACGAAAATGAAGTTAACTATTGCCACCACTTTCCTCGCACTTTTCACTACCACCGCGCTCGCGGCTGATGCCGTTC
>NZ_JBFTZZ010000060.1:0-13110 GCF_056406515.1 Rhizobium sp. P1_B8
GTCTCGATGACGGTCAAATCCATACCGCGGCCGTGGGCGAAGCGCAGAAGCTCCGGCATCTCGGCATCGTTGAAATCCTTCAGCGCCACGGCGTTGAGCTTGACCTTCAGCCCGGCTTTCTGAGCGGCATCGATGCCTTCCATGACCTTGGCGAAATCGCCCCAGCGGGTGATCTTGCGGAACTTGTCGGGATCGAGCGTGTCGAGTGAAACATTGATGCGGCGTACGCCACAATCATAAAGCTCCTCAGCATGGCGGGAAAGCTGCGAACCGTTGGTCGTCAGCGTCAGCTCATCGAGGCCGGAGCCGATCTTCTGGCCGAGCTGGCGAACCAGATACATGATATTCTTGCGCACCAAAGGTTCGCCGCCGGTCAGCCTGATCTTGCCGACACCCTTGGCGATGAAGGCGGAACAGAGCCGGTCGAGCTCTTCCAGCGTCAAGAGATCCTTCTTCGGCAGGAAGGTCATGTTCTCCGCCATGCAATAGGTGCAGCGGAAATCGCAGCGGTCGGTGACGGAGACGCGGAGATAGGTGACCGCCCGCCCGAAGGGGTCGATCATCGGGTCCGCACCTGCCACCAGCGGCGATGCATTACCTATCGTTCCAACTCTGCTGTTCACGTGTATCTCCGTACTCTCGTCAATGTGGGCATATGCTATTGTCGCGTCAAGGGAAACAGCCCGCGCGAGCATGCCAATTTCAGCTTGCGCTGAAAAAGATCAGCGCCTACTCCTCGCATGAGAAGAGGACAAAATGATGAGCGATATCTGGCCGAGCGAACTTCGCGTCTCGAAAGACAGGCAGCGGCTGGTGGTGACCTTCAACGACGGCCAGAGCTTCGACCTGTCGGCAGAGCTCTTGCGTGTGCTGTCGCCCTCGGCCGAGGTGCAGGGCCACGGGCCAGGGCAGAAGGTGACGGTGCCAGGCAAGCGCAATGTCGCGATCATCTCGATGATGCCGACTGGCAATTACGCCGTTCGGATCGGCTTCGACGACATGCACGATACCGGCATCTACACCTGGACCTATCTGCGCGAGCTCGGCGAACGCGGCGCTGAGCTGTTTTCCGCCTACGAGGACGAGCTCAGCGAAAAGGGCATGAACCGCGACACGGCGGAGAAGCCGCGCTGAGGGTCACGAGAGCGCCGCTATCGCTTTCAATCCACACATAATTCCAGCCATCGGGGGGCCATATGGCGAAAACGAACGGAAAGAACTGGCTGCGCGCCAAGGGCAGCGCCAGCGGCAGCAAGGTGACCTTCCTCGAACTGTTCTTCGACCTGGTCTTCGTCTTTTCGATCTCGCAGCTCTCGCATGCGCTCGCCGCCCACTATACGCCGCTCGGTGCTGCCGAAGCGGCGCTGATGACCTTCGCCGTCTGGTGGGTGTGGATCTTTACCGCCTGGGTGACGAACTGGCTCGATCCCGAGAAAATGCCGGTGCGCGGCATGCTGGTGGCGCTGATGATGCTCGGGTTGCTGCTGTCTGCCTCCATCCCCGAGGCCTTTGGCGACAAGGGGCTGCTGTTTGCCGGCGCCTATGTGGCGATGCAGGTCGGGCGCTCGCTGTTTACGACCTATGCGATGACGCGCGTCGACCGCCCCAACACGCTGAATTTCGTCCGCATCACCACCTGGCTCGTGGCAGCATCGGTTTTCTGGATTGCCGGCGGGCTGCTCGAGCATGAAGCCCGGCTGATCGCCTGGGTGATTGCGCTGGCGATCGAATATGCCGGGCCGGCCGCGGGCTTTGCCGTGCCGGGGCTCGGCCGCTCGACGGCGCGGGACTGGGACGTTTCCGGCGCGCATATGGCCGAGCGCTGCGCGCTCTTCGTCATCATCTGCCTCGGTGAAGCGATCCTCGTTTCCGGCCGAACCTTTTCGGAGCTGCCGTTCTCCGGGCTGACCAGCGTCGTGTTCGTCACCGGCTTCATCGGCACGGTCGCCATGTGGTGGCTCTATTTCCGCTTCGGCCACGGGCGCGCCGCCCACCGCATCGAGCATGAAGAGACGCCGGGCAGCTTGGCGCGGCAGGCCTTCACCTATGGGCATATCCCGATTCTTGCCGGCATCATCGTCCATGCGGTGGCGGTCGAGTTCATGTTCTCGCATCCGCATGAGACCGGCAATCTCGGCATCGCCGCGGCCGTGCTCGGCGGCTCTGGCCTGTTCCTGATCGGCAATCTCTGGTTCAAGGGCGCGACCAGCGGCCAGCTGCCGCTATCACATCTGGCCGGCCTCGTGTTTCTGATCCTGCTCGCCTTCGCAGCACCCTTCATCGAGGTCTATTTGATGGGCATTCTGGCGACGCTCGTGCTGATCATCGTCGCCGCCTGGGAATATCGCTCGCTGACCGGCACGACGGCCGCGCCGACGCTGCATTGAACATCAGTCCTCGTCGCGCAGATCTTTCATCAGCACCGTGACGATCCGCTCCATCGAATCGGCGGTCGCCATGCATTGCTCGATCGGCTCGTCCGATAGCACGCGGTCGATGAGGCCGGTCTGGATGGCCATGGCTTCCTCACTGAGCTTTCGACCCTCTGGCGTCAAATAGAGGCGCCGCACGCGCTTGTCGCGCTCGTCATCGCGGCGAAGGAGCAGACCGCGCTTCTCCATCTGCGGCAAGAGCATGCTCATATTGGAGCGGCCGACCAGCAGCTTGCGCGCCAGCTCCTGCTGCGAAATGCCTTCGAAACGGTAGAGATTGACCAGGATATCGAGGTGCGGCGGCTTGATGTCGAGATCGGCAAGCGAGCGGGCCAATGACTGCTGCATCAGCTGGCAGGCGCGAGCCACCGCGATCCAACTGCGAAAACGCGGATGATCCCAGGGAAGGGATTGATTTTTGTTCATCGTTGTACTTTATTGTTCAGTGTTGAACAGTCTTTTGGAATCCCACTATGACAAACTTTGTGCTTGACGTCACCCGCCTCGGGTTTTCGGCTCTACAGGCGGTTTCGCCTGATCTGGCAGGCAGGGCGGCGCTCCAGCTGTTCTGCCGGACGCCGTCGACAAAGCCGAAGGGAGCAAAGGCGAAGGCGGCGCATGCAGCGGGTGCGGCCCGGCTTGCCGGCGCCGAACGCTTCAACCTCAGGCTTGCCGGCGGGCGCCAAGCGCATGCCTATCGGCTGAACGGCGGGGCGAGGGGCAAACGCAAGCGCTACCTGGTGACGCATGGCTGGGGCTCTAGCGCCGCATATATGGCCGAACTCGCCTCGATGCTTTCGGCAACGGGAGCGGAGGTCGTGGCGCTCGATTTTCCCGGCCACGGCCGTTCCGGGGGGCGCTTCCTGCATATGGGGCTTGCGGTCGAGACGATCGCGGCGGCCGAGGCGCGGTTTGGCGCATTCGATGCGGCGATCGGTCATTCCTTCGGCGGTGCGGCGCTGATGGTCTCGGCAGCGGGGCTGCTGCCTGGCGTGGCGCCTGTCACCGGCGAGAGACTGGTGCTGATCGGCGCGCCGAGCGAGATGGGCTGGCTGTTTACCGATTTCGGCGGGATGATCGGCCTTCTCCCTGCAGCGCAAGCGGCGTTGGAGAATGAGGTTCATCGCGTCACTGGACGGAGACTGGAGGACTTCGACGCCGGCGAGGCGGCGGGCGAGATCGGCCGCCCCGTGCTCGTCATCCATGCCGAGGACGACAAGGAGGTGTCGTCTCTCCATGCCAGGCGCTACGGCGCGGCGGGAAAGGGCGTTCGGCTTCTCTGGGCGAACGGCTTCGGCCACCGTCGCATCATCGGCGCCGCACCGGTTCTTGCCGCGATCGCGGCATTTCTCGAAGGCGATCGGGGCGTGGGTGAAGCTCTTGATGAAAGCATCAAAAAAGATGCGGAGATCATTCCGTTTTTTGAGCTTCCGGCAAGGCGCGCGGCATTGTAGCGTCCGTCGCGAAGATCAAGCCGCGGCGGGACGCCTCATGAAAATCATCAGCAGCATCGAAGAGCTCAACACGATCTATGGCGCCGGACTTTCGCCGGCCTCCGTTACCAAGGTGACGAAGCAATTGACCCCGCTCTATCGTGAGATGATTGAGATCTCACCGTTTGCCGCGCTTGCGACCGTCGGGCCGGAAGGACTCGACTGTTCGCCGCGCGGCGATCTCGGTGGCGTGGTGCGTGTCATCGACGACGAGACGCTGCATCTGCCGGACTGGCGCGGCAACAACCGGGTCGATTCGCTCTCCAACATCGTGCGCGATCCGCGGCTGGCGCTTATGTTCCTGATCCCCGGCTCGAACACGACGATGCGCATCAACGGCCGGGGCGTCGTTTCCGACGATGAGGCGCTGCTTTCAAGCTTCGAGATGGACGGCAAACATCCGCGCACCGTCGTCGTCATTTCTATCGACGAGGTCTATTTCCAATGCGCGCGGGCCGTGATGCGGGCCGAGCTCTGGAATGGAGAACACTTCGCCGATCCGGCGACGTTGCCGACGCCAGGACAGATGCTGAAGGCCGCGACCGGCGATTTCGACCAGAAAACCTACGACCGGGAATGGCCGGGGCGGGCGGCAAAGACGATGTGGTAAAGCATCGTCACCGGCGGCTCAGACTACTGACAAAGTCGGCCAACTTCTCTTTCATCCTCGGCCCTGCGCCGAGGATGATGCCGAGTAACAACGAGGTTTGTCGACAACACTAAACCGTCACCTGCCAGTGACAGCGTGCGTGCGGCGCGGGACTGCCGTCAGGTCTTGTAGATCAGCCAGCTCTTGGTGAAATCCTTCTGCATGCCGTCTTGATAGAGGATGGTGCAGTTGCGGCCGGCATTTTTGGCGCCGTAAAGGGCGATGTCGGTTTTGCTATAGAGTTCGCCGGCATCCCCGGCGCTGGATGCCATGCAGATGCCGATCGAGACGGTGACCGGACCGTAATTCACCCGCGTACGGGAGTTCTTGAAGGGCGTCGTCTCCAGCGTGCGACGAATGCGCTCGGCGATCGCGGTCACTTCCTCGGGCGTGTTGCCATCGATGATAAGGGCGAATTCCTCGCCGCCGGTGCGGGCAACGAAGATGTCACGGCGGACATTGCTGCGGATGACGGAGGCGACGGTGGCGAGCACCTTGTCGCCGACCGGATGGCCGTAGGTGTCGTTGATCTTCTTGAAATTGTCGATGTCGCAGAGCAGCAGTGCCGTCACCGGCCGCATGCTCGAATTGTCGAAAATGGCGGCGAGGCGGTCGTCGAAGGCGCGGCGGTTGGAAAGGCGCGTCAGCGAGTCGGTGTTGGCGATGCGCTTGTATTCGTCGAGTTCCTTGCGGACCTGATCCATCTCCTGCGAGCGCTGGACAACGTCCTCGACCGTGCGTTCGCCATGCGCCATGGTGTCGCCGGTCGCCTGGCTCAGGAGATCGATGGCGTTTTCGATCAGTTCGACGCTGGCGTTGCTCTTGGAGGTGATGCGCTTGTGGGTCTCGCCGAGCAGTCTGGTGTAGCTTTCCAGCGAGCTCTGCTCCTGCCTGAGAATGCGCAGCAGGCCATCGAGTTCGCCGGCAATGCGCGTATGGGCATCGTCGAAGACACGGGCCGGGCTGTGGGTGAAGTGCTGTGCGCCGAGCGCATCGAGTTCCGCCTGGGTCACCTGGCCGCCGAGGGCCGCCAGCTCGCGGGTGAGGGCTGGATTGGAGCCGATATAGGCCTCGTAGAAGAGTTGGTAATTGCGCGGTATCGGCGCGACGCCCATGGAGCGCATGGCATAGGTGATCTGACCCGCAACGTCGGGAACCGGCACCTTGGGCGCGACAGCCGTATTCATCCGGCGAACTCCTCATATATTCAAAGGCAATATTCTATTTGTTAGCTTAAATTTCTTGGGAAAAGATTAAAGCGATATATACCAAAGATTACATACGACAAATGGCCCATGAGCTAATACTTCGATCAGGCCTATGATTCTCCATGGAAAAACGTATCTTTACTGAGGCAGTGCATACTCGCTGAGCGGGTACAGTGTCTGAAAAACTTACAGTTCTTCTCTGCCGGAGACCGTATTCATCTTGTCGACAGTTGGTTTTGGCCGTTTCGTATTGCAGTCTCGACATCTTTGGGATCGTATTTTCTGCAACGGACCCGATCGTAGCCCGCAAATCAGGGCGTGAGATCATGGAAACCTCCCGTCATATTTCTTTCGCCATCCTGACCTTCACCGTCGTCGCCGCCGGCGTCTTGCTGCTGGAGCACACCGGCTTCTTCGCCGGCGCTTTCCGCACGGAGATCCTGGCAAGGGTCGATGCCGGGGATGTGGTGAGCGTGGGCGAGGCGGTCACAGCGCAGAACACAAGCGCCTCGGATAAGGCGTCGCCGCGGTAGAGCTGGCGGCAACGCAGCCCGCCCACTCACCCCAAATTCAGTTCCTGGAAAAAATCATTCCCCTTGTCGTCGATGACGATGAAGGCGGGGAAGTCTTCGACTTCGATCTTCCAAACCGCTTCCATGCCGAGTTCGGGATATTCGAATACTTCAACCTTGCGGATACAGTCCTGGGCAAGACGGGCGGCGGGGCCGCCGATCGAGCCGAGATAGAAGCCGCCGTGCTTCTTGCAGGCCTCGCGCACGGCGCGTGAGCGGTTGCCCTTGGCAAGCATCACCATCGAGCCGCCGAAGGACTGGAATTGGTCGACGTAACTGTCCATGCGCCCGGCCGTCGTCGGGCCGAAGGAGCCGGAGGCGTAGCCGACAGGCGTCTTGGCGGGGCCGGCGTAATAGACCGGGTGGTTTTTCAGGTAATCGGGCATGCCTTCGCCCTTTTCCAGCCGTTCGCGGATCTTGGCATGGGCGAGGTCGCGGGCAACGATGATGGTGCCGGTCAAGGACAGGCGGGTCTTGACGGGATGCCGGGAGAGTTCGGCGAGCACCTCGGCCATTGGCCGGTTGAGATCAATGCGCACCGTCGATTCCGACAGTTTCGCCTCGTCGATCTCGGGCATGTATTTCGACGGATCGGTTTCGAGCTGTTCGACGAAGATGCCGTCGCGGGTGATGCGGCCCTTGGCCTGACGATCGGCGGAACAGGAGACGCCGAGGCCGATCGGCAGCGAGGCGCCGTGGCGGGGCAGGCGGATGACACGCACGTCATGACAGAAATACTTGCCGCCGAACTGAGCGCCGACGCCCATCTGCTGCGTCAGTTTGTGGATTTCCTTCTCCATCTCGATGTCGCGAAAAGCGTGGCCGCTCTCGGACCCTTCGGTCGGCAGCTCGTCGAGATAGCGGGTGGAGGCGAGCTTGACGGTTTTCAGGTTCATCTCGGCCGAGGTGCCGCCGATGACTATCGCCAGATGGTAGGGAGGACAGGCTGCCGTCCCTAAAGTCAGGATCTTCTCCTTGAGGAAGTCGATCATCCGGTCATGGGTCAAGAGCGAGGGCGTGCCCTGGTAGAGAAAGGTCTTGTTGGCGGAGCCGCCGCCCTTGGCGACGAAGAGGAATTCGTAAGCGTCGGTGCCTTCCTCGTAGATGTCGATCTGGGCCGGCAGGTTGTTCCTGGTATTCTTCTCCTCGAACATTTTGACCGGCGCGAGCTGCGAGTAACGCAGGTTCTTCTTCTCGTAGGCATCCATGACGCCGCGGGCGAGCGCCGCCGTATCCTCGCCCTCGGTCCAGACCCTGCGGCCCTTCTTGCCCATGATAATCGCCGTGCCGGTATCCTGGCACATGGGCAGCACGCCGCCGGCGGCGATATTGGCGTTCTTCAGAAGATCGTAGGCAACGAAACGGTCATTGTCCGTGGCCTCGGGGTCGTCGAGGATCGAGGCGAGCTGCCTGAGATGGCCAGGGCGCAGCAGGTGGTTGATGTCGGCGAAGGCGGTTTCGGCCAGCAAGCGGATGCCTTCCGGCTCGACGGTCAGGATCTCCTGGCCCTTGAACGTATCGACCGAGACATGGTCGCCACTGATCTTGCGGTAGGGGGTGGCATCCTTGCCGAGGGGGAAGAGATCGTCAGCCATCGAAGTGACCTTTCTGGTAGGGCGTCGCTAGATTGGAACCGGTCTAAATCCGCCGCGGGGCAAAAGCAATCAGGATGCGTCGGAGTCCGGCCGGTTAAGCCAGGGTCGCGCGGGCTGCACCGCGCGCAGTGGGTGGGGCTAGCGTAATCGCCTCGACAAAGACGACTCCAGGTTGCCTTCTGTTCGAGGCCAGTTCATATTCCCGGCAGCGTTAACCTGCCGGGGCTTCGAATGACAAATGCAAAGCCAACTGCTGTCGACGACCTTCTCGTTTTTTTCGAAGACAATTGGATCCGCGGGAATCTGCTGCGCCTCTCCAGTGATCCCGAGGGAGCGGACATGTATGTTCGCTTCGTCAATGGCGTGCGCATCGACGCCAAACATGGGCCTGACCACGAAACGATCATAAGGGGCGAATACGGAACCTTCAGACTGAAACCTGACGGTCACTTCGAGTACGAGTTGGACTACACACTCGACGTCGTGAAAAATTTAACGAAATACGATCAGCTCATCGAGAAGTTGAGCTTCAAGATGTCCGATGGCTCAGGGGGCACGGACCTCGGCGTGCTGACGCTCGCGATCGACGGCGTCAACGAAGGCGATAAATACCACGAGGTCCTGGATTTCGACGATATGGGCGTCTTGTCGAGGGCCGATAATTTCTCTCTGCCTGACTATCGCAACTTTGCACTTTCAGTGAATGGCAGCCACGACCTGACGCTTCTGAACGGGTATGTCTATGATACCATCCCGGGTGTCGACGCCATCACCGAGGACGGTTTCAGCGATACCGTTCTATCGCCGGGTTCTGCGCCCGTAAGCCTGAAAATGCTCGATGGCGGGGAGTTCACCTTTCAGAGCGTTTCGATTGCCGAATTGTCGGCAGCGCCCTTTCACCTGACGCTCACTGCGCTGAACGACGGCCAGATCGTCTATCAGCAGGAGCTCGAGGTCACCGGCCCCACTCTCGAGGTCAATCTCGAAGACATCGAAGAAATCCGTTTCGACTTCATGGGCAATTCTGTCGTGATGGACAATTTTTCGCTGTTTGCCTTGCTATAGGCTGGAGGGAGTCGAGGCGTTGCGGCATATCCCCTTCTCCCCGCGAGCGGGGAGAAGGTGTCGGCAGGCGGGTGAGGGGCTGTGGCCTATGCGACCTTCCTACTTCGGCCCGATCATCGTTTCCGGGCGCACGATCTCGTCGTACTCTTCCGATGTCACCAAGCCGCTGGCGAGGGCCTCTTCCTTTAGCGTCGTGCCGTTCTTATGCGCTGTTTTGGCGATCTTGGCGGCTGCGTCGTAGCCGATCTTCGGGGCAAGTGCCGTTACCAGCATCAGCGAGCGTTCGAGGCCGGCCTTGATATTGTCCTCGCGCGCCTCGATGCCGACGACGCAATTGTCGGTGAAGGAGACGGCGGCGTCGGCGAGCAACTGCACCGACTGCAGGAAATTATAGGCCATCATCGGATTGTAGACGTTGAGTTCGAAATGGCCCTGGCTGTCGGCGAAGGTCAGAGCCGCGTTGTTGCCGAAGATATGGATGCAGACCTGCGTCAGCGCCTCGCACTGGGTCGGATTGACCTTGCCGGGCATGATCGAAGAGCCGGGCTCGTTTTCCGGCAACGCCAGCTCGCCCAAGCCGGCGCGCGGGCCGGAGCCGAGCAGGCGGATGTCGTTGGCGATCTTGAAGAGGGCGGCGGCGGCCGCATTGATGGCGCCATGGGAAAAGACCATGCTGTCATGCGAGGCGAGCGCCTCGAACTTGTTCGGCGCGGTGACGAAGGGCATGCCTGTTATGGCAGCGATCTCTTCGGCGACCTTTTCGGCAAAGCCCACCGGCGCATTGAGGCCGGTGCCGACGGCAGTACCGCCCTGGGCGAGCTCGCAAAGGCCGGGCAGGGTCATTTCGATGCGCTTGATGGCGGAGCCGACCTGGGCGGCATAACCCGAAAATTCCTGGCCGAGCGTCAGCGGCGTCGCATCCTGGGTGTGGGTGCGGCCGATCTTGATGATGTGGCTGAATTCTGTGACCTTCATGTCAAGGGCGGCATGCAGGTGCTTGAGGGCCGGGAGCAGGTGATGGGCGATTTGCTCTGCGCAGGCGATGTGCATGGCCGTCGGATAGGTGTCGTTCGACGACTGGCTCATATTGACGTGATCGTTCGGATGCACCGGCTTCTTGGAACCCATGACGCCGCCGAGCATTTCTATTGCACGATTGGAGATCACCTCGTTGGCATTCATATTGGACTGCGTGCCCGAACCGGTCTGCCAGACCACCAGCGGAAAGTGGTCGTTCAGCTTGCCCTCGATCACCTCCTGGGCGGCGTCGACGATGGCTTTGCCGAGGCCAGGATCGAGCTGGTCGAGCGACATGTTGGCGCGGGCGGCCGCCTGCTTGACGATGCCGAGCGCGCGCACGATCGATAGCGGTTGCTTTTCCCAGCCGATCTTGAAATTGCCGAGCGAACGCTCGGCCTGGGCGCCCCAATATCGGTCGGCGGCGACGTCGATCGGGCCAAAAGTATCGGTTTCGGTGCGGGTTGCGGTCATCAGCCTTGCCTTCCCTTTACATGCTGTTTTCGGGCATTTTCGAAAGATGAGGTCTTATAGGTTGGAAAGCCCGACAAGAAAACTGGACGCCGTGCGAAATATTGAAATCGGAAGTCATGTTTGCGCAGGCTTTTCGGCGTGCCTTTTAGGCCACTTTGGAAATTTTATGCATCCGGGCGTTTTCACCCCACTGGTCTGCCGGAGAAAATTCGGTAAAAAATTAACTAATAATTTCATAATTTTGTGTGAACTGCTGGGCGGCGCCATGCAGGATCTCCGTCACATAAAATTGAGTCCGCCGGCGCTGGCGGCGCAGGCCGGTTTCTGATCAATGAGGCCCTACGCTGCTTGAGTTTCGCGGGATTTGAGCTTGGGCCTTGCGCTCGTGACAAGAACAGCATGACACCGGGACTGGAAGATATATGACGTTCGTTTTGAAAAGCGCGGCATCCGCATTGGCAATTTCCTGCGGCGTGGCAGTGATGAGTGCCACACCCGCGCATGCCTATACACTGATGGATATGCTGCGCGGCGACAGGCAGCGGTCCCAGAGCACCATCTTCATGGACCAGATGCCGCCCGGCCGTGTGGGCCAGCGCGGCGGCATTGGCGGATCGCTCGGCGGGCTCGACCCGGAAGCGCCGCTGCCGAAGGTGAGCGGTCCGCGTTATTACACCTACAAAACCGAGACGCTGCAATTCGTCGATACCGGCAAGTTTGCCGATCCCGTCGTCACCGGCGCAGTCGCCGATGTTTCGGGCAGCGGCGATGCCAGCGCCGAACCCGCCGTGCAGCGCCGCTTCCTGGCGCAGGCCAAGGTGCGCGCCAATGTTGACGTTGCAAAGGCGCTCGAAGCCTATTACGGCGACAGCCGCAATCCGCTCGTGTGGGTCGATGGCAACCAGATCAACGACCGTGCCAAGTCGGCGATGTTGGTGCTTGCCGATGCGGGCTTCGTCGGTCTCGACCCGGCGGATTACGTCGTCCAGACGCCTGATATCGACCCGGCCAATCCCGATCCCGCCTTCCGCGACCGTGCGCTGACGCAGTTCGAACTCGAACTCTCCGCCAAAGTGCTGGCTTTCGTGCAGGACACGGTGCGGGGCCGCATCGATCCGAACAAGATCTCCGGCTATCACGATTTCCAGCGCAAGGTGGTCAATCTGGCCCCGGTGCTGAAGCTTGCTCGCATGAGCCCCGACGTCGGCGCCTATATCGCCAGCCGCTCGCCCGATAGCCCGCAATTCCTGGCGCTGAAGGCAGAGCTTGCAAAGCTTCGTGCCGCCGACGGTGGCAACGAAGAGCGAATAGTCGTTTCGCTCGACAAGCTGCTGAGACCTGGCGAGAGCTCACCCGAGATCGCCAATATCGTCAGGGCAATCGGAAAGCACGGTTCCGAAACGCTGAGGACCGATCATGCGGCAACGATTGCCGCCTATGCCGGCAGCAGCGACTATTCGCCTGACATCGTTTCGCTGGTCGAGGACTTCCAGAAGGAGCGCGGGCTGAAGGCCGATGGCGTCATCGGCCAGGCGACGGTGCGCGCCATGACCGGCGGCGACACCAATGCTTCGAAGATCGACAAGCTCGTCGTCGCCATGGAGCAGGCGCGCTGGCTGCCGGAGGATCTCGGTTCACGCTATGTTATGATCAACCAGCCCGCTTACATGGTCTACTACCACAATGACGGCAAGGAACAGCTGTCGATGCGCGTGGTGGTCGGCGGCAAGAACAACCAGACCTATTTCTTCGATGACGAGATCGAGACGGTAGAGTTCAACCCTTTCTGGGGCGTGCCGCAGTCGATCATCATCAACGAGATGCTGCCGAAGCTGCGCTCGGATCCGAACTATCTCGACCAGCTCGGCTATGAAGTCGAGGTGAACGGCCATGCCGTCGCCTCATCGTCCGTCGATTGGTATGGCTCGACGGACAATGTCTCGGTGCGCCAGCCGCCGAGCAGCGACAATGCGCTCGGCGAACTGAAGATCCTGTTCCCGAACAGCCACGCGATCTACATGCACGACACGCCGTCGAAGAGCTTCTTCAAGCGCGACATGCGGGCGCTGAGCCACGGTTGCGTGCGCCTTGCCGATCCGCGTGCGATGGCGGCTGCCGTGCTTGGCACGACGGTTGACGATGTCGCCAAGCAGATCGCCAGCGGGCAGAACCATGCCGTACGCGTGCCGCAGAAGATCCCGGTCTACGTCTCCTACTTCACTGCCTGGCCGAACAAGGACGGCGTGGTGGAATATTTCGACGACGTCTACGGACGCGACGCCTATGTCGACAAGGCCTTCGATGCCACAACGAAGGCGCGTGGGGCGCAGATCTGAAAATCGGATTTGATAGTGATGCTGGCGGGCGGTCTTTGGACCGCCCGGTTTGTTTTGGGGTGTCTGCGTGCAAGAAATAAGAGGAGAGGGCGCGCCGTATGGCCCCCTCATCCGCCTGCCGGCACCTTCTTGGATGACAGGAATGTAGGATACTAACGCTTCCGGGCGGGTGGCCGCCCGCCCGGAAGCTGGTTGTCGGATCGTCACCTTCTTAGCCGTTTGGGGCTGTGGGGAGCAGGATCGCAACCGGCTCTTCATCTGGCCCGTGT
>NZ_JBFTZZ010000061.1:0-11572 GCF_056406515.1 Rhizobium sp. P1_B8
CTCCGGCACAGGAACGCCGCCTTCTGCTTGGCGCAGGATGGCAAGGATTTGGGGTTCGCTGAATCTGCTCGTCTTCATCAAAATCTCCTCGATCATAAAGCCCGAGAAAATTCTACTTTTGAAGCCCGTTAATTTGCGGGGGGATTACCCATGCATCGGCATCGTTGTCGACCGTTCACGCAGCGCAGATGACCGCGCGTACGGTGAGGAGAGGCGAGGCAGACGCCAACATCGGCAACCTCGGAGGATTGACAGAGATTCGCTAGCGTTTTCGCTGAACGGCAATGGAGCGCTTAATCACCACCGGCTCGAATTCAGGTGATTGCGCGAGCCACTGATCCACTGCCTTCCGACATCCGGAATAAGACGAATAGTCGTCAAATATAATGTAACCGCCCTTTACGATATGTGGCGCAATGCGATCGATGCAAGTCTTCACCGAATCGTACCAATCGCCGTCGATATGAGCGACTGCGACGGGTTCTGTCAGGTTCATCGTATCCTGGAACAATCCCTTGATGAAATGGATGTTGTGCTCGAAGGCAGGAAAGCCGAAAGTCTTGAGGTTGTCGGCGACAAGCTGCTTTGTATCGCCAAGGTAACCGTAATATTGATCCTGGCCAAGGCCGTGGGACTGCCCAGACTCGATTTGAGCATAGCGCTCATGTGCATCAAGCCCGTCTTCCGGCCCAGGAGCTGGGATCTGGTCGTAAACGTCATACAGGTCTAGTGGCCTATTGTGAGATTTATAATGGCACATGAAGATAGCCGAGCCGCCAAGGGCGACCCCCGCCTCAACGAACCGCCCTTCCAGTTTGTTCCGTTCCACATCAACAATACAATCGTGAAGGATGGCCAGTTTGTCATAGCCGCAGTATGTCAAATTGCGAGCGCGCAGCTCATCGGAAAGCGTCTTGATTTCGGTGCGTATTTGCTCGCCTTCGTCAGGACCTTTTCTCTTCGTCGCTATCGCGCCGTTGCTCTCCGGCTGTTGTTGTTCGCGTCGGGATTCAGCGTGTCGAATCCGCTCCAGCCGCCAAATTTTAAAGAGTGCCCAGGGCAGAAACGGATAGGCAAGAAATGCCGATGGCCTAAAGGGCTTGGCACGTGCGACCGTGAAATACGGCCCCATATAATGCTTGAGATTACCTTTGAAGTGATACAGCCGACACTTCGTCGTCGGCTTGAGGATGTCATGATCGCTCAATTTCGGGGTGAAATTATATTGTTCGCAGTCCAGCAGAAGGATGTGTCCCAGCCAGTTTTCGATCACTTGAAGGTTACGCATTTTGCTGTGATGTAGGCCCACAAGATCACGGAGCGCGAGCTGGTCGCCGAACCATGTCTTTTCCTCCTCGCTCATAGACGTGTAGTTTTCAATCATCTGAGACATCATGCTCACTACGCGCTTGCGCGCTTCGTCACCGCTATTGACGATCAACAAGCCGCCGTTGATCGGTGAGTTGTGGGAGCGTCGGTATGTCAACGCGAGATCAAAGGTACCGGTCTTCTGTTCAAATAAGTGGGCGAAGCTTCTGAGGCAGAGCATGTCGGAGTCGAGCAGGAATACCGGGTGTTCGCTGCCGAGGCGCGTGAGTGCATCGCGTTGCCAGATCATGCGCTCATACATTATTCGATCGATGTCGATTTCGCGACGCCAGATCGTAGCACCCGGCAATTTAAATCGGCTGTCTGTATCCGTAAGAATGGTGAGGGTCGTGCCTGGGTGGTAACGCTGGAATGACGCCCACATGAGGGCAATCATTTTGTGATAATCCCGCGCGCGAAAGTCTCCATATTTGGTTCGATCGATAACAGCAGCGCCTTTATCGACATGAAACACAACAAGTTGCACTGACCTTTCATTCAGCATGCCCGGACGCCTCGTCAAAGATCTTCTGCTCCTTCAAAATCCACGTCCTCCGGATCCGGCGCAGTAACAGCCAAGCCTGCGAGGTCGATGTGCAGCGGCGGTATATAGTGCGAACGAATTATCTTTCCCTCGGGTCGCAGTACTCGGACACTCTTCTCTTCCACGTGACACAGTATGTCCATCATCGATCCCTGCGAGATGTTGACTCTGATCGAGTAAAGGCCAGGCAAATAGATGACAGGATCAAATTTCATGCGAACCGTGTGCCTGCCTTTGGTAATTTGTACCCATCCCAATTCATCTCGTGTCGAGGAGGGATGATAGACCACTGGTTCGACCACCGGCTTAAACATGACGTTGAAAGCACACTCGTCAAGGTCTTCATGAGCTGTCACGGCTACTTCGACGGTCAAATCCTCGCCAGGAAAAATCTGCTCAATTTCGTGGCCGGCATTGTCAAGCAATCGGACGTGGTCGATGGTTATTTTCTTGCCTGTCGCAATCGATGTCGCAGAGGTTGAGGGCTTGTCCCGACTGTTTAGCTTTTCTCTTGTTGTGCTGGCTTGATCGGCTTCATAGGCATCGAGAACGGACTTCGAATCTCCCTCTGCCAGCACCTGGCCCTTCCGCAGATAGATTGCTCGATCTGTCAAGTACTCTATCGAAAGCCGGGAATGGGAGACGAGAATGAGAGATGCCCCTCCCTTGCGGATATCGTTGATCTTGTTGCGGCACTTTACGCGGAAGCTCGCATCCCCGACTGCCAGTACCTCGTCGACGATGAGAAGTTGCGGGTCGGTGTGGACGGCGCATGCAAATCCAAGCCTCATCCTCATGCCCGTAGAATAGGTGCCGAGCGGGGCGTCGATGCTTTCGCCGATCTCCGCAAAATCGACGACCGCGTCGTAGCTCGCTCGGATTTCATCCGTGGTCATCCCAAGAAGCGACATATTGAGGTAGATGTTCTGAGAGCCACTGAGGCTGGGTTCAAAGCCTGCGCCGAGAGCCAGCATGGGTGCGATCTTGCCACGGGTCTCGATCGTTCCGGATGTCGGGTTTATGACCCCGGCTATCAGGCGAAGCAGGGTGGTCTTGCCGCTGCCATTGACTCCGACAAGGCCAAGTGACTCGCCTTTCCTAAGCTCCAGATTTATGTTTCGAAGCGCCCAAAATTCGCCAGCCTTCAGCTTGCTGGGGTCCTCCTTAAAGGCGCCTCCAATTAGCGTACGAATGCCCGAGGTAAAGGAACCTTTCAGATCGCGATTGAACTTTTTGTTCAAACCGTTGACACGGACGACGGCATTCTCTGACATCATCGTCCTCCCAACAGCATGCGCTCGACGATGAGCGGCTTAGCCTTGATGAAGAAGCGCAAACCAATAATCAGTAGACCCAACACTGTCAGACCGAACACAATCGACAGTGGAATGTCAATTGGCGCACCTGCCATCGCCTTGCGAGCTGGTAAAGCTATCGGGGCAATCGGATGAAAATATAAAACAGTCTCCAATGTTGTGCCGGGCCGCGGCTGAAAGAACACCGGGCTAACTAAGAGACCGAACGACAAAAATAGCTGGAAGATACGCTTAACGTCCTCCACCAATAGCGCAAAGGGAGCAATAAAGGCGCCAAGCATTGCCGCAAAGACGGTCCCGAACAGGATGATCCCGCAGCTAAGTATGACTCTCAACGGGTCAATTCCAAAGGCAAGCGACATCAGGGCGACGAAAAGAATACGGATCAGGCCGTCGACCAGGATTGCAAACAACTGGCTGAGCACGATGCTGAGCATTGGAAAGCGGACACGTGCGATGAACGACCGGGAGGCTTCAACCGATCGCACCCCTAGCATAAGAGCCTCACCAAAATTCAACCACGCCACCACTCCAATCATATAGAATATGAAAAACGGAAGATTGATGTCTGGCGCGAACATGATTCCAGATTGATGGGCTCCGTGCGCCGCCACCGTCAGGACAACGATAGGGAAAATGATCCAGAAATAGCCGAGGAATGATCGGCTGAATTTGGCCTTGAGCTGCGGTCGGAACAATTGATAGGCAAGCGCGATGCTATGCCGGACCCGTTTGGCCGGCGAAGGCGTGCCATCGAAATCAATGTTTTCAGTCTGCATGCTGAGAAACAAACGTCCTATCTTGGTGGTAAATTGCATGGTCAGCGGGGCACCGATATTCAGCTTTTGGCCGGTGCGCCAGCGAAAACTTCTCCCGCACGCCGTTTTGAGGCGTCTTGCCCCCGGCTCCGAACGAACACGATAGCTCGGGTGGGGATAATGTTTGCGATTGGGTTTCTCCTGCTATATCTAAAGCGGCAACTCAAGAGATGTACGAGTATTGCTACCGATGAAGTGCCGTTGAATGCTGCGCCGTATCGCCCGTATTTTCCGCCCCACCCCTCAGGGCCAATCGACCTCGAAGATTTCTCCGCTCATATTCGATCGCCATTTTTCCGACGCTCGGCATAGGGTGGTGATAATGGCTGATGGAGCTGGTGCAACTCAGCGAATAAGCTTTGATTTGCCGCTGACGTTACGCCGGCAGACCGGGGAAGTTGCGCTCGCTATGTTTGAGGAGTCGGTCATTTCGACCCCTCAAGATATGCGTACACTTCTGTCGTCTTTGCATCCTACTATAGTGGTGGCGAGCCGCTATGGAGGTGTCGGTTCGAAGGAAGTCGTTGCTTACTGTCACAGCGCGGGCATTTCGCTCGTGAGCCATTTCGACGATGACTTGTTTGACGTTCCGCTCTCGCTGGGTAAGGCAAAGTACGATCGGTACCATGATCCTATCCGCCTGCAGAGCATGCGAGCGCTCTGCGAAGGCGCTAGCCTTATTTACCTGTCCACCGAAGAGCTGAAGAGACGTTTTAACCGCTATGACTTCAGGTCCGAGGCCATCGCCGGCGAGATATATTGCCCCGCCTCAAATGACATAAAGCGAGAACTGTCGGACAAGCTCCTGTTCGGCTACATGGGGACTGCCGGTCACGCGGAGGATCTCGCGCAAGTCCTGCCGTCCATCGAGCATGTGCTGGATCGTCTCCCGGAAGCGCGCTTCGAAACCTTCGGATCGATCAAGATGCCGCCTGAAATGGTTCGGAAATACGGAAGCAGGGTGCGCGCCATTCCGCCGACGGCGGACTATAATGGTTTCCTCGCGAGGATGCGTGAGCTTGACTGGAAAGTGGGCTTGGCGCCGCTGGTGCGCAATCCGTTCAATGACTGCAAGGCAAATACCAAGTTCATAGAGTATGCGAGTTCTGGCGTCCTGCCCGTGCTGTCGACAGGACCGGTCTATGCTCGTATTTGCGATATTACGGGCTTGCCCCAAACCGTGAACGAAACCTGGTCAGAACGAATCATCGAATTGCTTTCGATGCCCCAGAGCCAAGCGGCTTCTTTGTTGCAGAACGTGCAGGATAGGATCGCGGAGTTTTATTCTCTTGCGAGATTGGAGGACCAAGTTGTAAGGGTCCTGCGGTTGCATGTTTGAATGCAAGAGCGATCCTCGGTGACGCCTTGCGCAGTATGGATCTATTCCTGGAAGCCACATGAAGATTGCTTGGGTATCGGCAGACATCAGCCCGAACGTTGCCAGTTTCAGGTATCGCGCGCTTTATCCCAGCTTCGCCCTTGCGGACAATGGATTCCAAAATGCCTATTTCTCGGTTCGCGATGCCAAGATCGAGCATTTGAAGGAGTACGATGTCGTCATATTCGTCAAGACCGTAAGCCATGTTTTGACCGCGATTATGCGGGAGCTCCGCGAACGGTACGCACGAAAGGTCTTTCTCGATCTATGCGATTATGTCACGCATCCCAGGTACGGCAACAGCTCGGGGGAACTGCGCAGGGTTATCATTCTCTCTCAGGCGCCCTACATCGACGCTATCGTGGTGCCAACGGAGCAGCTGAGGAAGGTTTTATCCGCTTCGCTTTCGGGTTCAATTCCGATCGTTGTTATTCCTGATCAAGCGGAGTCTAGCGCGCTCATTGAGCGCACGCGTGTTTTCAGCGTCAATAAGATTGATGCCTATAGTCTTGCTGAACTTCGCCGGCTTATTCGCCCTCGTACCCGCTTGGCCGACTTGAAATCCAAGATAGGGCGGACGAGACAACAGGCGCGAGAGTCCTTTCTGTCTTTTCGGATCCTGGTCGCAGAGCTGTCTCGCACGCCGCGTAAGTTGCCGGCGAGGCTGTATGATCGGCTTCGTGGTTATTGGGCAACTCGCCCTCGGCTAGTGACTGCAGGTCGCAATAAGATGCCGGCGGATCAGGCACCTGTCTCGGGTCTTAACGGTGGCAAGAAGCTCATCTGGTTCGGAAACGCGGGTTCGGACAGCTTTCAATCGGGCATACAAACCCTGACGCTCATTGCATCTGATCTGATCCGCCTTGCGCAGACGGTTGATTTCGAACTGGTCGTTATGAGTAGCCGCTCTGATGCTTATAGGACTTTGATAGAGCCACTCCCATTCCGGTCACGATTTGAGTTGTGGAGCCAGGAGGGCTGCTTTGAGGCTGTCAGGGCGAGTGATGCCTTCCTCATGCCCCAGATCGAGGATGAATTTTCAGAGTGTAAATCGGCCAATCGCGCGCTTCTGGCGCTTAGCTGCGGTACTCCGGTGATAGCTTCGCGTCTGATGTCTCTCGAGCCGTTAAAGGATTGCATCGTAACCGATGATTGGGAGGGCGGATTTCGACGGTATCTTCTCGATGAAGCGGCGACAGAGGCGGACATTGAGAAGGCAAGATCGATTATTGAGAAAGAATTCTCGGCAGAGGCTACTGGCCGGAAATGGCTCGAGCTTATGCGGCTGGAGAAGCCTCGGCCTGCCAAATCCCCGCGGATTGCTATATTCTTCCATCTTCTGCAGGACATTCATGTGCTGCTGCCAGTTGTGACGGCTTTGGTCGCCGACGCTGGCGAAGACATGAATGGCAACCGCCATGATGTGGATGTGGTGCTTCTGAAGTCGGTATACCTTCAACAGCCGGATATCGTGCGAGAGATCGTAAACACCGGTGCGCGTCTTCGTCTTCTCACGGAGGACACGGACGAGGGCAATCTGCGAGCGCTCGATGTGAAGTCCGCGTCCGTCCTTATCGTCGGTGCGGAGACTTCCTTGCGCCCACATCGATTGGTTCACGCGGCCGTGTTGAAAGCCAATGAACTCGGTATTCCAACGATATCCATGCAACATGGATTGGAAGCGCCGGGTTTATCCTACTTTGATGATCGCCATACCAGTGATGTGAAAATTGCGTCGTCATCCATATTCACCTATGGCGATCCTGCGCGACTGCCGAAGCAAGCATCATCTGATCTTGTGCGACGCTGCATTCCCGTAGGACGATTTGCGCCAAGCACGTCGCGGCACCTTGCGACGCTTCAGAGCAGCCTCGAGGCGATGAACCCTCGCCGCCTACCGGTGATCGCGATTTTTGAGAATCTGCATTGGCATCGGTATGAAGCCGATGGCTATCGCGGGCACTTCAGCGCGAATATCGAACGACTGGTGGACACGTTCAAGGATGTGTTTTTTGTCATAAAACCGCATCCGGCTGGCGTCTGGCTGCAAAAGAATCCCCGCATAACAACCCGGGCCAACGCGCTTCTACTGCACCGGGATGATCCCGGGTTCGCCGGTGTCACCGCCGCCGATTTACTCTCGGCCTCACTAGCGGCCATAACAACTCCCTCGACAGTTGCAGTAGATGCAACCCAGCTTTGCCGGCCGGTTCTGGTCTTTGCCAATACGTTGGATTTGCCTCTGTTTGAACCGCTCGAAATCGGTCGTTCCTATGAGGATATAGAGGCTTTTGTAACCCGTGCTCTTGACGGCAGTGCGACTATGGATGCCGTCAGCCGCTTCAAATCGTCCGCGTTGGCGGCGGGAAACGTTGCGTCCAACATCGTGTGTGAGATTGATCGCCTATTAGAAGATCGCACGCCAAAACCGCCACAAAACGAGCACTTTAGCGAGTGATACCTCGCCCACGGCTCATCATTCTCCGCGGCATCAAAAGCTGTCTATTCCCGCTAATTCCATTTGATCCGATGGCGGGTAAGAATGTATGAGTGAAACACGCAACTTATCGGATCCAGCAGGAAGGCGATTGACGATGCCGACTTTTATAACCCAGATCAACGATCTTGCTACCCGCAATCTGGATGATGACACCATCCGCGTATTTGTCGGAACGGACAGCTCGCAGATGCTTGCTGTCAACGTTCTGGAATACTCGATCAAGCGCCATACCAATGCAAAGGTTGAGGTCTTTGGAATGCTGGATTTGCCGGTGCCCGCACCGGTCGATCCGAGAAATGGTCAGCGTACGGGCTTCTCCTTTTCCCGCTTCACCATTCCAGCGCTGAATGGGTATAAGGGCAAGGCGATCTACATGGACGCCGACATGATCGTCATGAAAGACATCAAGGAATTGTGGAATATTCCCTTCGACGGCGCGAAGATCATTGTCCAGCAAGAGGTCAAGCACGCTGAGGTGACGACGGCGAAGGAGGGAGCGCCTGCCGCCCGTAAGAAGCAATGCGCTGTGATGCTGATCGATTGTGCCGCTTGCGCCTGGAAGGTCGAGGAGATCGTCCAGGGGATGGATGATGGCAAATACGATTACGATCAGTTGATGAGCCAATTCTGCATTCTCGAAGAAAACGAGGTCAAGTATGGCGTTCCATTCGAATGGAACTCACTTGAGCATTGGGACGTAAACACGCGCCTGCTGCACTACACCGACGTCTATACTCAGCCATGGACCTATAGTGGCCATCCACTCGGATACATCTGGTTCAATGAAGTGAACCGAATGGTTGCCGAGGGGCAGTTGGCGATGGATCAGATTAAGAAAGAGATCGATATGGGCTATTTCCGGCCCTCTCTGATCGCTGATCTCAAGTATCTCAATAAAATTCCGGGTTTTGCACGCAAGGCCTGGTACAATTATCACAAGGCCAATGATAAGCGCCTGGGATATGTTGCGCATAAGGAAGTGTACGAGGCCAAGCGTCTCCGTACCAGGGCCATCAAGGAATATGAGGCGAAACTGGCCGCCGAGAAGGCAGCCTGATTCCGACCCCGTTATGATGCCCAAGGAGATTCTTGATAGTGAAGCAAGACACAGTATTGGTCACCGGTGGCATGGGCTTCATCGGGAGGCGGCTCATTGCACGCCTGGCGCAGCGGCCAGACATTAAGTCCGTTGTCGCGCTCGACAACTTTCATCCCCAAGTCCACGGTGAGAAACCGGCTAAATCTATCGAGGGGGCGATTGTTGAAGAAGGATCGGTGTCAGACAGGGCTTTCTTTGAAGGGGTGCTTGAACGACACGATCCCGATCTGATTTTCCATCTTGCGGCCGAAACCGGGACCGGTCAGAGTTATCACGAAATTTCTCGATATTGTGATACCAACATCAATGGAACCGCCTATCTGATTGAAGGGTTGCGTAAGCTTCCCGACAAGACGAGACGGCTCGTTCTCGCCTCTTCCAGGGCAGTCTACGGGGAGGGCGCCTACAAATCGAGCGTCGGCGAAATCTTCACACCTAAGCCGCGTCCAAGCGAGACTATGTCTAAGGGGATTTTTGATCTCTACGACAGCGTTGGTGAAGCGGCTACCCCTGTCGCTACTCCTGAAGGCATTACTCTGCGTCCGTCAAGCATCTATGCTTCCACAAAGCTGATGCAGGAATACATATGCGTCCAAGGCCTCGACAACACGCGCATCCAACCCGTAATTCTCAGATTTCAGAATGTTTACGGGCCCGGGCAGAGTAGCCGGAATCCCTATACCGGTGTGCTCTCGATTTTTGGCCAGCAGATTTTAGACGGCAAGATTCTGAACATCTATGAGGATGGCGAGATCGTCCGCGATTTCGTTTACGTCGATGACATCGTCGAGGCGCTGATGCTTGCTGCCGTTGCTGGCAGCGCTGACAGTGAGCCGATAAATGTGGGAAGCGGCACTAGCACGACAATTCGTTATGCTGCTGAGTGCTTGCTCACCGAACTGGGCGCCAGCAAGGAAAACCTTCGCATTTCTGGCGATTTCCGACCAGGGGATGTCCGTTTTGCGCTTGCCGATAATACCCGGGCTCGGACTTTGTTAGGGTACGAACCGAAAGTGAGCCTGGAAACGGGCATCGCGCAGCTTGCCCGCCACATAAAATCAGAACGCACCCAAAGATAGGCCGACCATATGGCGAACTTGGACCCAATCCAGATATTTATTGGCACCGATGAATACCAGATGATTGGCGCGAAGGTGCTGGCTCACAGCATCACTTCGCGTACAAGTGCTCCGGTGAAGATTCACTATCTCAGCGATTATGCTGCTCCTTCGCCTCAGAATCCGGCACTAAGGTCCAAGACTGGCTTCAGTTTCACGCGTTTCATGATTCCGCAAATCTGCGGCTATGAGGGCCGGGCAATCTATCTGGATGCGGATATGCTGGTCTTTACCGATATCGCCGAATTATGGAATTGGCCGATGCCTGACGGGGTATCGCTTTTGTACGCTGAACAGCCGCCTGAACGCGGTCGTCGACCGCAATACAGCGTTTTCCTGGTAGACTGCGCCAAAGCGCGCTGGGCTGCCAAGGAGCTAATGCAAAAGCTCGATACTGGTGTCTATGACTATCATTCTCTGGTCTACGAATTCTCTCATATGTCTGCCGACGAAAAGGCGATGATCTTGCCGTTCCGATGGAATGCGCTCGAATACTACGACAGTGGCGAGACGAGCCTTATCCACTTCACCGATATGAATCGCCAGCCATGGGTAGAGCCGACCAATCCTAATCGAGACGTGTTTTACGCGGCAGTGAACGCTGCGCTGGACGCAGGTGCTGTTACATTGGCGGATATCAATCAAGCTATCGACAAAGGCTATATCCATCCTGCATTCCCGAAATGGATCGGCCGTTCGAAATCTTCAAGTTTCTTCCGCGATTTGTTCTGGCCTGCCCCTTATCTGCGCCTGCTGCCCGTTCAACATCGCATTCTCGCCCGTCTTAAGCGGTTACCGTCCTTGCTCTGAAATGTTCGATCGCGGTTGGGCGCCGCCTTCATACGGTTCGCTGCTTGATTGGCCCATACAAAGCCCACGTCACCGCCGGAGCGAAAGAGTGGGGCGAGGAACGGCACGAGTACTCACCTTTCTGCTATTTGACCTCTTCTCAAGCCGGTAAAACGGTGGCCCCTTTTCGCATTCGTTGCACAGATGCCGACCGAAATCGTGCGGGGTGGACTTGGAAAGTGAAAAGGTCTAACGCAACTTCATGATCAGAAGAGCGATAAACCTCGTTGAAAACAGCGTGCTCGAGTCGGCAAAACGCACGATAGAGACCGAAAGACGCGGTCTTGAAGCGCTCGAACAGGCCTTTGACGATGGCTTGGCCGGTCCCTTTACCCGGGCCGTTGAAGTCATCGGCGACATCTCCGGACGCGTCATCGTCACCGGCGTCGGCAAGAGCGGGCATATCGGCGCCAAGCTGGCGGCGACATTCGCGTCAACGGGAACGCCCGCCTTTTTCGTGCATGCGGCGGAGGCCAATCACGGCGATCTCGGCATGATTGCGCGCGACGACGTCGTGTTGGCGATTTCCAAAGGTGGCGAGAGCGCCGAACTCAAGAGCATCATTTCCTTCACGCGGCGCTT
>NZ_JBFTZZ010000062.1:0-11198 GCF_056406515.1 Rhizobium sp. P1_B8
CGGCCGGCTCCGACACCTTCGCCGTCACCAAGCTCGGCGGCAAATCCGTCGTCGCCCGCCTGCGCGCCGATACCGGCATCGCTCCAGGACAAAACACCCGCCTCGCATTCAATCTCGACAAGGCCGTCTTCTTCGATCCCGAGAGCCAGCTCAGGATTTCGTAACAGTCATTAGAGCGCCGCGCATCTATAAGACGCGTTAAGGACGTTCTAACACTTTGAGTTTGCACATAATCCTTTCCGAAAATCGATTTCGATTTTCGGGGTTATGCGCTAGGCAGCCGTCACGCTGAGCGACACCGGCGCGAAACGCGTCGAAACCGCTTCGACGGTGATCTCGCCCGTGAACCCCGTCGCCTCCAGCCAGAAGCCGGCGGTGCCGCCCTGGAGCGGCACGTTGGTCGGACCGACAATCCTTGCCGGGCCGTGCACCTTCAGCGAAATGCTGTCGTTCATGAAGGGCAGGCGCTGGCCGCGCTGGTCGAGGGCGCGGATGATGACGCGTGTGCTGTCGCGTTCACGGGCTTTCAGCGTGCTGCTATCGGCAACGACCTCCAGGGTCGTCGGCAATGGATCGGCCGCCAGCGTCAGGCTGGCCACCGGCTCGCCGCCGATATAGCCGGTGAATGTGCCGTCGATCCATTCGAGACCCCAGGTGCCGAGCTCGTCGGCAGTGAAATGACGATGGTCGAGCACGACGGGCGGATGCGGCAGATGCGGATAATTCTCGCGATCCGGACCGATGCGCTTGCTGAGCGCGCCATATCGCAGCTCCACCTCGTCGCAGTTGGTCAGGATGATCAGCGGCAGCACGCCGCCGATGTTGCGTTCGCCGCGCGCCCAGAAGGTCGCCGGCTTCATGACGATCTCCTCGGAAGGGTCGCACTGGCTGATATAGGCATAGGCCGCGAATTTCGGCTCGCGGAACATGTCCATGACGCCGTGATAGCAGATGCGGTCGCCGGAGCCGAAATCCTTGTGGGTGTTGTAATCGAACATGCACCAGCCGATAGCGCCGGAGATATCAGGATCGCCATAGGCGGCATTCAGCACTTCCAGGTGCCTGCGCACATGCTCGGCCTGGCGCTGCTCCTGGTCGTAAATCTTCGTCGGGTGCATGTGGCCGTTGAACTCGGTGATGAGGTACGGCACCTTGTGGGACAGTCCGGTATTTTCCTGCTGGGCGCGCAGCGCGGTGCGCGGGCGGTTGGCGCCCGGCAGCTCTTCATTGCCGAGGATGAAGTCGTTCATCGTATAGACGTCTTCGAGCAGCTCGCTCTCGGTGAGATAACGCACGCCGCCGGTCTGGCGGGTGCTGTCGAGTTCACGGGCGAGGCGATTGGTCTCGGCGTAGAAATCGTGACTATCCTGCGATTCGTTGATGCGCACGCCCCAGATGATGATCGAGGGGTGGTTCCAGTCGCGCTCGATCATGCGGCGGACGTTCTCGATGGATTCCTGCTGCCAGTCGGCATCGCCGATATGCTGCCAGCCGGGGATCTCCTCGAAAACCAGCAGACCGATCGTGTCGCATCGGTCGAGGAACCATTTCGACTGCGGATAATGCGAGGTGCGGACGACGTTGCACTTCAGCACCGTCTTCATGATGTCGGCGTCGCGCTCCTGGGCGGAACGGCCGGCGGCATAACCGACATAGGGGAAGGCCTGGTGGCGGTTGAGGCCGCGCAGCTTCAATGGCTTGCCGTTGAGGAGGAAACCTTCCGGCGTGAATTCGGCGGTGCGGAAGCCGAACCGTGTGGAGAGACGGTCGGAGCCATGTTCGGTCCTGAGCTCGACGGTGACGTCATAGAGCGTGGGATCGGTGATGTCCCAGAGGGCGATGCCGGTGAGGCCGCCGAAGGAAAGCCTGGTGCTGTCGCCGATCGTTTCGGTTGCGGCAGTGGCGACCACCGTGCCGTCGGCCTGCTTCAGCGTCGCGGTGACCGTCGCCGAGAAGCTGCGGCCCTCGGGATTGGCGATATCGACGCGTATGGTCGCCGATTTCTCCGGGTCGAGAACATCTGTGGTTTCGATCTTGAGATTGCGGATCGAGACCGGGTCGGTGACCTTCAGCCAGACATCGCGGTAGATGCCGGCATAGGTCAGATAATCGATGCGGCCGCCGAAAGGCGGAATGTCAGGATTTTCGCTGCCGTCGATTTTGACGGTGACGAGGTTCTCGCCCTTGGCGAGCTTGCCGGTGAGGCGGGCCTCGAAGGGGGTGTAGCCGTCCTTATGGGCAATGATTTCCTCGCCGTTCAGATAGACGACGCTGTCGGCCATGGCGGCGTCGAAGACGAGCGAGACTTCGCGGCCCTCGAATTCCGGCAGCCAGCGCAGCACCTTCTGATAGGTGAAGGCGCGCTGATAGCTGGTCTCGTCGAAATAGCTGAAGGGCAGTTCGACGGCGGTGTGCGGCAGGCTGACTGATTTGGCGGCATCGAAAGTTTCGAGCAGGCGCTGGCCGAAGCCCTCGTGGAAACTCCAGCCTTCATTGAAGGAAACGACGGAACGCATTTCAGGCTCTCCAGATTACGGCATCAGGGACATTGCGGCGCCTCTCGGCGCGTGAAAATCGGGTCATCGGTATTCCTCCTCGATGCAATGGATGAGCGCGCCGCTAAAGCACGTCACAGCGAACTTGATTCATGCGACGGGCTTTAGCTTTTTTCATGCATGTCGTCATCCCGGAACCGCTGTACACTTCCAGGCGACATGCATCAGGCAGTCGAGCCCCAGCGGGCGGTGCAGGTGAGCGTGATGCTGTGCGGGCCTTCGATCTCGGCGTCATGGCGTTCGATCAATTCGACGACGGCATCGATGAAGGCGACGTGGTCTAGGCTCAGCGTGGTGAGGTCGTTGCAATCCCAGGCGGCCATG
Source organism: Rhizobium sp. P1_B8 (assembly GCF_056406515.1). Classification (NCBI taxonomy): domain Bacteria; kingdom Pseudomonadati; phylum Pseudomonadota; class Alphaproteobacteria; order Hyphomicrobiales; family Rhizobiaceae; genus Rhizobium; species Rhizobium sp. P1_B8. Next base: position 2,880 of record NZ_JBFTZZ010000062.1, read on the forward strand.
GCGATGCCGTCCTGGCCGACGATGGCGATATCATCAGGGGTGTTCTTGCCGAGCACCCGGCGGGCTGCATCGCGCGCACCGATCGCCATAACATCGTTGCCACAGATGATGGCGTCGACCTTGTCACGGTGCAGCAGGAGCACGGCTTCTTTGAAGCCGGAATCATAGGAATAATCGCCGAAGGCCTGCGTCTCGAAGGCGAGGCCGCGCTTGGTCAGCGCATCGGCGAACCATTTGCGCCTGAGCTTGTCGATCCAGCTGGAATTGGTGCCGGAGAGGTAGGCGAAGCGCTTCTTACCGTCGCGGACGATCTTGTCGATGATCTCGTCGGCGGCCTCAGAGCCGTCGATGCGGATGCTGGAGACGTTTTCGTTGTCGAGCGGCTCGAAGGAGACGATGATCGGCTTCGTCGTATGGAAGATATCGACGGCATCCTGCATCGACACCATGTCGGAGAAGACGACGACGTGATCGACCTGATAGGTGGAGGCAAGGCGCATCAGCTGCAACCGGTCGGAATGATCGGCACAGCAGAGGATGATCGGCAGCAATTGTCTGGCCTGCAGGCGGTGGACGAGAAGCTGCTGCTCCTCAGCCTCGCAAGGGTTGCCGATCGCATTGACGACCAGGGCGACGAGGCGGGAGCGCTGGTTGTTCAGCGAGCGGGCGATCGCGTTCGGCTGGTAGCCATGTTCACGGGCGACGGCGAGGATGCGGTCGCGGGTCGCGCTGCCGATGCGTGAATCCGGCGAGAAGGCGCGGGAAATGGTGGCGGAGGAGACGCCGGCGAGTTTCGCCAGTTCCTTCGATGTGATCCGCCGTCTGCTCATACCGCTCATCTTCAGCGCCTATTGGGCGACGATCCTGACGGAAGCGCCGTCGGCCGCTGCCGATTCCTTGATTGCATCCCATAGCCTAGCGAATCTGAGGCCCATTTCAACGGAGCCGGAGTTTTCCATCTTTCCCTCGCGAATGGCGAGGAAATTCTTCATCGGGTTGCCGAGAATCTCAGCCTCCTCGCGTGGCTCGGCGGTGCGGCCGACACTGATCTCGCGCCAGCCGCCCCAGGCGTCGATGCGCACGATCGCCTTTGAATAGAAGAAGGTGATGTAGGAGGCGCAGCCCGGAGGGCCTTCGCCGGCGGCCGTCAATGTCGCCAGCGCGCCGTTCTTCAGCCGGGCGGAGACGGCGGTTGCGATATCGACCCGTCTGCCGTGGTTGTTCATGTAGGCCGACACACTGTCGAAATCCGAATTGGCGAGCAGGCAGACGGTGTTCATCATGTGGGCGCCGGTATCGAACATGAAGCCACCGCCGGAGATATCAGGCTGCTGCTTCCAGTGGCCGTCATAATTGGACGACCAGCTTTCCCAGATCATGCCCGATATGGCGATCAGCTCGCCGAATTCGCCGGCGAGAGCCTGCCGGCGCGTGTCGAGCACCAGCGGCGACAGGCCGCCCTGGAAGGCGGTGACGATGGTGACGCCGCTCTTTTTCTGCGCGGCGATCAGCCTCTCGGCCTCGGCGACCGTCGTCACCATCGGCTTTTCCAGGAAGAGGTCGAGGCCGGCCTCGGCGACGGCCGTTGCCTGCTCGGCATGGAAGGAATGCGGGGTAGAGACGTAGACGATATCGAGTTCGCCCCGGCATTCCGCGAGCATCCGGCGATAATCCTCGAAGCTCTTCGGTTGTGGTGCGCCGGCGGCGAGGCATACGTCGATCAGGCGCTGGCGTGAAGCCGCCGTGGTGTCGGCGAGTGCAGCAAATTCGACCTCCGGCATCTTGACCCAGCTCTCGGCATATTCCGCCGCCTTCAAGCCAGCGCCAATGACACCGAGGCGCAATTTCCTAGTCATGAAAATTCCTCCCTGAATGCATTGTGCACACGATTACACAAACGGTATCGCGATGGCAATATCTATATAGATAAGCAATATCAGTAAATTAAAACTCGCGTTCGAATCTTTTCAAAAACCATCTTGTCAGTGTTTGGAATGCGTGTACATTTTCGCAACCGGTGCTGGAGGGCGCCGTGTCTCTAAAAAAGGGAGGACTTCAATTGAAGAAGATGGTTCTTGGCGGCCTATGCGCCGTTCTGCTGAGCGCGGTTTCGACGCTGGCGCAGGCTGAAACAATCCGCATTGCAAATCACGGTCAGGCCGGCATCGACGCGATGAAGTCGACGGTCGAGCGGATCGAAAAGAAATATGGCGTCACCGTCGAGGTCATCGAATATCCGGCGCCCGACAAGGATTACCTGACCAAACTTCTGACGGAGCTCGGCGCCGGCAACGCGCCCGACCTCTTTTCCATCCCGACCACGGCTGCCGTCGCCGACATGGTGGAAGCCGGCTATCTCGCGCCTGTTACCAAGGAGTTCAAGGCTTGGGATGGCTACGCCAACCTCTATGACGTTGCCAAGGAGCTTGCCGTCAGCCCGGATGGTGAAACCTATGTGATGCCGTTCATGCTCGGCATCCAGGAAATCTATTATCGCAAGGATGTTCTCGAAAAGGCCGGCATCTCGACCGAACAGCCGAAGACCTGGCAGGAGCTTCTCGACCGCGCGGCCGAAATCAAGCAGAAGACCGGCGCCTACGGCCTGCTCTTCCCGGCCGGCGTCTCGTGGGGAAGCGGCGCCTTCGACGAAGGCTTCCAGCATCTGCTCGTCGGTTCCAAGACGCCGCAGCTCGTCGATGCCGACGGCAAGCTCGATCTGAATGGCGAAGGCATCAAGGATGTCTTCAACGTTTACAAGGAACTGATCGACAAGGATCTGATGCCGACGCAGCCGCTGCTCGGGCCTGAGCCCTGGGTCGTGCCGAAGTACCAGATGTTCCCGGCCGGCAAGCTCGTCGCCACCACCTGCGGCTCCTGGTGCTATATTTTCGACTGGGGTCGCGAGAGCAAGAATCCCATCCCTGACGTGACGAAGGTGGTCGGCACCTGGACCGTTCCCGGCCAGAGCAGCGGCCAATATGTGCTTGCCAATCTCGCTGCGCCGTGGGCCGTCAATTCCAAGTCGGCCAATACCGAGCTGGCGATCAAGGCGCTGATGGAGATCGGCTCGATCGAGACGCAGGTTTCCTACGCCGCCCGCATCGGCAACATCCCGGCCAGCAAGGATGCGGCTGACAATGCCGAGTTCCAGAAGCTGACGGAACTGGTTCCGATCCATGCGGCGGCCGGAAACGGCGTGTTCCTGAAACAGGCCTCCGGTTTCGGCACGGTTTCGGAAGGCGTGGCGCGGGCCACCGAAGCGCTACTGCGCAAGGAGACCGATGCCGCCGGCGCCCAGAAGATCCTCGTCGATTACGTCAAGGAAACGCTCGGCGACGACATGGTCAAGTAAGCTCCGGCACCCTCTCTTCCGCCAGGACGGGGACGCGGCGCCATCGCCGATCTTCCCGCTTTCATTCGATAAGCCGATAAGGTTGTGAGCTTCCATGGCCCGAAACTCTCATGAAAAGCGCGCCGAGCGGCAATGGCTGCTGATCCTGCTGCCCTCGCTGGTGCTGCTTCTGGCCTTCGTCATCTATCCGGCCCTCTATTCCATCTATCTGAGTTTCACCAACGAGGCGCTGACCGGGGCCGCGGCCCTTCGGCCCCGCTTTGTCGGTCTCAGGAATTACACGCGGCTCTTGAACGACGCGAAGTTCTGGAATTCGCTATTCGTCACCTTCGTCTTCGTCATCGGTTCGGCGGTGATCGGCCAGTTCGTGCTCGGGCTGATCTCGGCAATTGCGCTGCGCCGCCCGATCCGCTTTCGGCGGGTATTCTCGTCGATCATCCTGTTGCCGAATGCAGCCCCTGAGGTCGTCGCCGGTTTCATGTGGATCTCGATGCTGGCAGGCGGCGACAATGCCACACTCAGCCGCATCGTCAGCTTCTTCGGCATCACGCCGGCCGACTGGCTGCAGGTCTTCCCGCTGTCGATGATCATCGTCGTCAATACCTGGCGTGGCATCGCCACGGCGATGATCCTGTTAACGGCCGGCCTCAGTACCATTTCGACGGAGATCTATGAGGCCGCCCGCATGGACGGCGCCACACCCTCGCAGATGTTCCGCCGCATCACCCTGCCGCTGATGATGCCGACGATCCTGCTCTACATGCTGATCTCGGCCGTCTCCACCATTGCCGTCTTCGGCCTCGTCTATGCGCTGACGCGCGGCGGACCGGGCGGGGCGACCGAGGTGGTCAGCATCTATATCTACAACCAGTCCTTCACGGCGTTCCAGCTGGGCTACGGTGCTGCGGTCGCCGTCGTCGCGCTCGTCATCTCGCTGATCCTTGGCATCGCCTATGTCCGGGCCATGAAGGTGGAGGTCTGACATGGCCGTCGTTTCCCCGAGCGAAACTGCAAATAGGGGTCGGTCCGACCTCATTGCCTATGCGACGCTGTCGCTGATCTCGATCTTCTGCGCGGTACCCTTCTTCTGGGTGCTGATCGCCTCGTTCGACGGCAATGCGCAGCTCTTCCTGCATTGGCCGGAGCAATGGACCTTCGCCAACTATGTCAGGGTCTTCACCAAAGAGGACGGGGCGAAGTGGCTGTTCAACTCGCTGTTCGTGGTCGGCGGCGCGACGCTGCTCGTCATGGTGCTTTCCGGACTTGGCGGCTATGCGCTATCGCGCACCCGGGCCTGGTGGAAGCTGCCCTTCCTCTACGCGATCCTGCTCATCCGGGTGCTGCCGCCGACGGCGCTCGTCGTGCCGCTCTACAAATTCCTGCTGACGCTGAACAACGCGGAAGCGGCGGTGCTTAGGCCGATCTTCGGCAGCTATGCCCGCGATATCATGCGCTGGACCGGTTTCATCGACGGTTATCTCGGGCTGATCCTGGTGCTTGCGACGATGCAGTTGCCGCTGGCGCTCTGGATCATGAAGACCTTCTTCGACGGGCTGCCGAGGGACTACGAGGAGGCGGCGCTGATGGATGGGGCAACACTTATCCAGCGCATCCGCCGGGTGCTGATCCCGCTGGCGCTGCCGGGGCTGGCTGCGGCCGGGCTTTTCGCCTTCATGTCGGCCTGGGGTGATTTCCTGCTGCCGCTGATCCTCCTGTCGTCGCCGGAGTTGCAGACGCTGCCGCTCGGTCTCTTCCGCGCCTTTCTGCGGATCAACGAGATCGATTACGGCCTGCTGACGGCGCTGGCTTTCATCTACCTGCTGCCTGCCGTCGTCGCCTTCGGTTTTGCGCGGCGCTTCCTCGTCCAGACATTTTCGGGCGGCGTGAAGGGCTGAGATCAAGAAAGAGAAACAAATGATCAATCTCAGAAACGTTCGCAAATTCTACGGCGCGCTCGAGGTCATCAAGGGCGTCGACATCACCGTGGAAGACGGCGAATTCGCGGTCTTCGTCGGTCCGTCCGGCTGCGGCAAGTCCACGCTGCTGCGGATGATCGCCGGCCTCGAAGGCATCGACGATGGCGACCTCATCCTCAACGGTAAGCGCATCAACGACGTGCCGCCCGACAAACGTGGCATCGCCATGGTGTTCCAGTCCTATGCGCTCTATCCGCATATGAGCGTTGCCGAAAACATCGGCTTCTCGCTCAGCCTGAAGAAGGTGCCGGAGGCAGAGATCCGCCGGCAAGTGGAGGGTGTTGCCGAGATCCTGCAGCTCACCGACTATCTCGACCGCCGCCCGGCCGCTCTTTCCGGCGGCCAGCGCCAGCGCGTCGCGATCGGCCGCGCGATCATCAAGAAGCCGGCGCTGATCCTGTTCGACGAGCCGCTGTCGAACCTCGATTCGGCGCTGCGCGTGCAGATGCGCGCTGAGCTGCAACGCCTGCACCGCGAGCTGAAGGCGACGGTCGTCTACGTCACTCACGACCAGGTGGAAGCGATGACGATGGCCGACCGCATCGTCGTGCTGAACAAGGGCGTGGTAGCGCAGGAGGGTGCGCCGATGTCGCTCTATCATGAGCCGGACAACGAATTCGTCGCGACCTTCATCGGCTCGCCGAAGATGAACGTCATTCCCGTCACTATAACGCGGCCGGCGGCCGGCAAGGTGCATCTCAACAGCACGATCGGGCTTTCGCTCGATCTCGCCGATGCCAACGGCGCGCTGCCGCAGGGCGAGGCCAAGCTCGGCATCCGGCCGGAGCATCTGAAGATCGCCGCCGAGGGCCACGACCACTTTACGGCCGAAGTCGTCATCGTCGAGCGCCTCGGCGTCGAAACCTACATGACCGTCGGCGCGCAGGAGCAGCCGATCGTCGTGCGCGCTGAGGGCGATATCGCCGTGCGGCCGGGTGACCGCGTGTCGCTGACGGCCGATCCCGCCGCCTGCCATCTGTTCGATTCCGCCGGCCGGGTGATCCGTCCGGCAACCGCCTGACAATTTCGCCTGAAACATCACAGCCTAGACATCGAGGAATGCCATGACAATCAAGGTCACCATCTGGAACGAGGGACGCCACGAGCAACTCCACAAAGAGGTTCAGGAGATCTATCCTGATCGTATCGACGGAGCGATCGCTGCCGGCATTGCCCATCCGGATTTCGAAATCCGCCGCGGCATGCTGGATGATCCTGATGAAGGTCTGCCGGACAGCGTGCTCGATGACACCGACGTGCTGCTCTGGTGGGGGCATATGGCGCATGAGGAGGTCAGCGACGGGCTGATCGACCGTGTGCAGCAGCGCGTGCTGAAGGGCATGGGCCTGCTGGTGCTGCATTCCGGCCACCACTCCAAGCTCTTCCGGCGGCTGATGGGCACCAATGCCAACCTCTCCTGGCGCGAGACGCCGGATGGCGATCTGGAGCGCGTCTGGGTGGTCAATCCTTCGCATCCGATCGCCGAGGGCCTGCCGCCCTATTTCGAGGTCAATGCCTCGGAAATGTACGGCGAGCCCTTCGATATTCCGCAGCCGGACGAGCTTGTCTTCATCTCCTGGTATTCCGGCGGCGAGGTGTTCCGCAGCGGCTGCACCTTCCAGCGCGGGCGCGGGCGCATCTTCTTCTTCAGCCCCGGCCACGAGACCTACCCGATCTATCACGACAAGACCGTGCATAAGGTGATCTCGAACGGCGTCCGCTGGGCGCGGCAGAAACACACTGATGGCCGCATCCTGGAAAACTGGCATCGGGCCGAGCCGCTGCACGGCCGTCCCGATAGACCGAAGGCCTGATCTACGGATATTGCGCGCCGGTCGTCTTGATATAAATCGAATAGACCGAACGCGTTGCGGTGATGAAAAGCCGGTTTTTCTTGGGGCCGCCGAAGGTGAGGTTGGACACCGTCTGCGGCACCCTGATCTTGCCGAGCAGCGTTCCGTCGGGCGAAAAGCAGTGCACGCCGTCGGAGGCACTCGTCCAGAGATTGCCGGCGACATCGAAACGGAAACCGTCGGGATGGCCAACATCGAGGCTGCAGAAATAGCGGCTGTTGGCAAGCGTCCTGCCGTCGATGACGTCGAAAACGCGGATATGGCGCGGCACGTCATGTTTTGCGGAGCCGGAATCGGCAATATAAAGCTTCGTCTCATCGGGCGAGAAGGCAAGGCCGTTCGGCTGGATGAAATCCTCGACGACGGCGTCGATCGCCCCGCTTGTCGGATCGATCCGGTAGACGTTGCGCGTGGGCTGCTCGGGCTCGGCCTTGTGGCCCTCGTAATCCGACAGGATGCCGTAAGTCGGATCGGTGAACCAGACCCCGCCGTCGGAGTGTACGACGACGTCGTTCGGCGAGTTCAGCCGTTTGCCTTTGTAGCTGTCGGCGAGAACGGTGATGGTGCCGTCCGTCTCGGTGCGGGTGACGCGGCGGCCGCCATGTTCGCAGGAGACCAGCCGGCCCTGCCGGTCGCGGGTATTGCCGTTGACGTAGTTGGAGGGCGAGCGGAAGACGGAGACCGTACCGTCCGGTGTCCAGCGCATCATGCGTTCATTCGGGATATCGCTCCAGAGAAGGCAGTTCAGGTCGGAAAACCAGACTGGGCCTTCCGTCCAGCGGCAGCCGGAATAAAGCTCCTCGAGGCCGGCGCTGCCGATGACCATTGCACCGAAGCGTTCGTCGCGGATCTCATAAATCGGATTGTCGCCCATGCCAGTTCCTCCCTGAATGCTGCCGTTCTTTTCCTAGCGGCAAAAAGCTGGAGGTGCCAGAGCCCGGCGACGGAATTGCCGGGCTCCGGTTTTCCTAGAGCCTTTCCTGGTCAGCTTGAAGCATTCTGTTGGCTCAAACGGAGTCGGATGGTCGACCGGCCGGCGCGCGTCGTAGCCCGGCTCTACGGCCAAGCCGGCCGGTCGATCAGCCGGCCCGTTTCAGCCAACCCGAAGGGCCGGGCATCTTTCCGCCAGGATCAAAGG
>NZ_JBFTZZ010000063.1:0-10254 GCF_056406515.1 Rhizobium sp. P1_B8
CACATCTGCGCGACTTCGGAAATCGACACGTTGCCGTCGAGGTTCTCAAGAAGCAGACTTTTCGCCAGATCCTCATGCGTCCGCGAGAGGCTGCCCGACCTATCGGAGGCTACCGTTGGCCGGCCGCCGTAACGCTGGACCAGGTAGGTGCCGATGGCTGTCGTCATTTGCTCGACGAACAGCGCGTTGGCTTCGTCCGGCTTTTCGAGTGCCGGGATCAGCGCCCGAGCGAGATTGGCAAGCACAATATCTTTTGACGCGGTCTCAACTGACAGCGACGTCACGCCGGGCATTTCAGCATCATCGGCAATTTTGCCGATGGACGCTGGCGAAATCTCAAACAACACGAAATCGAAAGGACCGCGGAGATCCGCCTTGTAGGCTTCCGAAAGGTTGCGAATATAGATCGAGTTCTCGGTAAAGTCGTGAGCTTCCGCACGATGTTCGTGGAAGATGCGCCGCGTGTGGCCACCGAGCGAGGAAACCCCCACGACGAAACCTCGATCGCTTGCCGGTGTCATAACCTGATCGAGTTTAGTGTTGACTGTCGCCTTCCGAAAGATATCGATGTCTGAACCAGGTAGGCTTTGGTTGATCGACAACTGCTTCAACGAGCACCCGAACCCGTCGGTCGAGTTTCCAGTGGAAGATTGGTGGCGGAGGGGGAGAACTTGGACCACGACGCACTTCTTTCATTTTTAGACACTCGAACACGGGACATGCCGGCTTGGTAGCTTTCCCACGCTAAGTTGCCACACGACAATTTGTTAAATCGGCCCCGCGAGGATCCTTTTGTTCAATATTGCCGTTTGAAACCTGTGTAGGAAACTTTGAAGCGCAGCATCTCGTTGGGACGGCTATACAGTCCCCAGCCAGGATGATCGAGACACATGTGAGTGAAGCGTTGACGGTCAGTGAGAGAATTGCGGCGTGTTTTGGGATTAGTGCTGCAAGGGCGCTGGCAATCAGGCCTCTTTACGAGGCAAAGCTCGCTGTCGTCCATCTCGAGCACTCCTATGACAATGGCGAACATACAATCCTCCTGCCGGCTGATGACGCCTTTCTGGTCATGCTTTATCTCGTCGACGTTGATCATTGTGACGTCCGCCCGGACGGTGCACGGACACCTCTGAAGGCCTATTCCAGAGGTTCTATGTGTCTTATCAGTCTGAGGAACGGCGCCGCAATTTCTGTTCGTGGCCGCTTCGAAGCACTCGCGTTTCATATCCCAAGCGCGCTTTTTATCGAGCTCGCTGAGGAAGCAGGCGAGCCGCGTATTGATGACCTCATAACCTGCCGCGGGATTGACGATCAGGTGGTCCGCAATATCGGCGCTGCACTGATACCGATGTTCGACATGCCGGACGAAGTCAGGGACACACTGCTTCCTCATATCGGATTAGCGCTAAGCGCCCATCTTACGCATCGTTATGGGCGGTCCCCCATCCAGCACCTTTCGGGCACCGGTCAACTGTCTCCGCTGCAAGAAAAGCGCATCAAGGCGTACATAGCTGCGAACCTATCAGGCGGCACACCGGTCGATAAGATCGCCGAAGCGTGCGGGTTTTCAGTCGATGAGCTCTGTTCCGGATTTTTGAGCACGACCGGGCAGTCAGTTTCGGAATGGATCGCGTCATATCGAATGAGCAGAGCCCAATCGCAACTGAGCAGAACCGGTGAAACTATTGCCCGGATCGCTGCAGAGTGCGGCTTTCCTGACGAAAGTGAATTCGTCGCAACCTTCACGAGGGCCGAGGGAGTGCCTCCTGCCGCTTGGCGCTTGCGCAACCGACACTGACGGAAACACAATCGCGCAGCACTGCTCTTGAGCTAAGCTTCAGAACAGAAAACTCACGGCGATGGCCATATTGGTCGAGCTTGTGTGGCCGGATCCGGGTGCGGCCGAAACGGCCTCACCCGGACAGTCCAATTAAGCCTGGACAAATGCCAAGAGGTCGGCGTTCAGGACATCGGCATGGGTTGTCAGCATGCCATGCGGATAACCCTGATAGACCTTCAGGGTGCCGTTCTGCACCAGTTTGACGGAAAGCTTGCCGGCATTGTCGATCGGCACGACCTGGTCGTCGTCGCCGTGCATAACGAGCGTCGGAACAGTGATTGCCTTCAGGTCTTCCGTCTGATCGGTCTCGGAGAAGGCCTTGATCCCGTCGTAATGGGCCTTGGCACTGCCCATCATGCCCTGCCGCCACCAATTCTGGATAACGCCCGGATAGACCTTGGCGTCRGGGCGGTTRAAACCATAGAACGGACCAGTGGGAAAATCGAYGAAGAGCTGCGCGCGGTTCTCAGCTACGCCCTGGCGGATGCCATCGAACACTTCCATTGGCAAGCCGCCCGGATTTGTCTCGGTCTTGAGCATCAGCGGCGGGACGGCGGAAACCAGAACGGCCTTGGCAACGCGGCCRGCGGGCTGGCCAAATTTTGCAACGTAGCGGGCAACTTCTCCGCCGCCGGTCGAATGGCCGATATGAACGGCATTTTTCAGATCGAGCGCTTCGACCACGGCGAAGGCATCGGCGGCATAGTGGTCCATGTCATGACCGTCAGAAACTTGAGCAGAGCGGCCGTGACCACGGCGGTCATGGGCGACAACGCGGTAACCCTTCGACAGAAAGAACAGCATCTGTGCGTCCCAATCGTCCGACGAGAGCGGCCAGCCATGGTGAAAGACGATCGGCTGGGCATCCTTYGGACCCCAATCCTTGTAGAAGATTTCGACGCCGTCCTTGGTGGTGATGTAGCCCATTCTATTGTCTCCTTTGATTGAGGTGGGGGTGGAAGAAATGTTGGCAGCAAACCCGAAAGATGTGGGGAGTGCCATGGCGGCTGCGGTGGCAGCGCCGGAAAGCAATGCGCTGCGGCGGGTGATGGAAGGRAAATTCTCGGTCATTGTCGCGTACCGTGATCCTTTGATGGCTRTGATTCGAGGGTAGTGGGGGATGCCGCTCTCCCGCGTTSCTAGGCGGCCCCCGGCCGGTTGATTGTGAGGAAATGCCGGACGACCGGCTTGTCCGTTCCTGAGTGATAGGCGAGGACCTGGCCCTGTAGGTCAGCATCGGCATTTGAAACCCGCTTGTGCTGRCGAAGATGCTCKGCCCAGGATTCGACCATGAACCATTCGACGATCTTTTGCGGATCGGCGGAGTCTTCCGTCACCCCCCATCCGTAGGCGCCRTCCCGGCGYCGCTCGTGGGACATCTCATCCAGCGCATGCAGGAAGGCTGTGCGATGATGTTTTTCGACATGGTATTCGATGAGGATCAGAACAGGTCCGCGGTCGTGGGCGACAGGCTCGGCGACCAAGGGTTCTGGCCAGTGATTGGACGGCACCATATCCGCGTCGCCGGCCGGCAGCTTTAAACGATGCATGATGAAGCCTGCAACGAGCAGTCCCACCGCGCCGATCAGCAGCGCTCCCGGCACCCCAGCAGCTTCACCAACGGCACCCCAGCCAAGGCTACCTGCCGTCATCGCGCCATTGAAGACGGTGAGATAGACCGCCAGCCCGCGACCGCGGACCCAGTTCGGGAGCACGGCCTGCGCTGCGCCATTCAGCGTGGTCAGGGCGGTGATCCAGGCGCCTCCGAGAAAGAGCAGAACAATGATGGCGACCCATTTCGGCGGCGCGAGCGACAAAGCGCCCATCACGAGTGCTGTGATAACAGCGGCACCGAGCAGCAGGCCATCGGCATTAAAACGCTCGCGCAGTTTAGGCATGAGCAATGCGCCGCCGATCGCGCCGGCGCCAACGGCGCCAAGSAGGATACCGTAGAAGCCTGCGTCACCGCCGAGCAAYTCTCGGGCGACGAGCGGCAGGAGTGCCCAGATGGCACTGGCGAAGGCAAAGAAGATCGCCGCACGCAAAAGTACGACATGCAAGGGCTTGCTGGCGCGGGTGTAGCGCAGGCCTGCACGGAAYGCGCCGAAGAAGCCTTCCGCCAATGCATCATTCGCGTTCTTTGCCCGCGGCCACCAGACGAGCGCCGCGATGACGAYGAAATAGCTCGCAACATCCGCGCCATAGGTGACGCCCGCGCCGAAGGCAGCAAGGAGCAGGCCGCCGGCAGCCGGCCCGATCGACCGGGCGATATTGATGCCGAGCGAGTTGAGCGCGACGGCGYTCTTGACGTCKTCTCTCTTCACCAGTTCGGGCACGATCGCCTGCCAGGTCGGCCCCATCAATGCGGCGCCGATGCCGCCAAGGAAGGTCAGGCCGATCAGSGCACTGACCGAAAGCATGCCGGTATTTGCCAGGATCATGAGGCTTACGCTGACCGACGCGAGCAAGATCTGCACGGCGATCAGGAATTTGCGGCGATCGAGAATATCGGTGAGCACGCCTGCAGGTATCGCCAGGAGGAAGATCGGCAGKGTTCCGGCCGCCTGCACCAGCGCGACGGCCGCCGGCGASGCCGATAGATCGGTCATGAGCCAGGAACTGGCGACATCGCGCATAAAGCTGCCGGTATTTCCGAGGACGGTTGCAGCCCAAAGAACTGCAAAGACGGGCTGGGCAAGGGGRGCAAAGCTGCTCCCGGAGGATTTGGTAGTGCTCATTTGCCAGCTCCCTTGGTCAGATCAATTGTCGCGACAATGATGAAAGCCCCAGCGAGCCCGAGATGTTCGAAGAAGGCGTTGGTTGCCATCATGCGCTCCATGCCCGGGGGCAGCTCCCAGAAACGAAGGGCGATAAGGGTGGCAAAGAGTGTGAACCCGGCGAGCGCCAGCGCACCTGCCCAGCGAAGGATCCCCGACACCACCATGGCCGAAGCCGCTAATTCGAAGGTGATAACGGCGACCGCGAAGAATGCCGCCGGATACAGACCGAAATGGTTCATTTCAGCGATTGCGCCCTGRAAATCGAAGAGCTTGGTGAGCGGCCCCTGGATATAGGCCGCGCAGAGAGCGAGGAGCGCGACGAACCGTGTCGCTGGTGCAGTGATGATCCGCGCAAGAGGAGAGCCCCGGTGACGGCTGGACGAAAAATGATCAATCATGTCTGCTCCTGTCGTGTTGTYGATCAAAACAAGCGGCTTTGTTTGCCGCTGGTGGAGCGATATTGGCCAGAAAGATTAYCGCCAACAATTGCATCAATTATTTCGATTTAATTGCGATTWTCGCAATAAACGATCTGATAGAGCAAATTGGGCAGCGGAGGCCGCTGCCCACTCAATTCGGGCGCGATACCGCGCGGCGTCACACGGCCCAGCAGGCACAACCAAGCGCGCCGAAGAAGCCCTTGAGATCGGCAATCGGCAGCTTCGATGTCCAGGCGCCGGCGTGGTCGTGACCATGGACATTGCAGGAACTGGCGCAACCGCACGTCGAGATTGCGGTACGGCGCAAGGAGTTCATGCCTGCGCCCTGCGGTTCGCCCCATGCCGCGTAGCCGCCGAACGTGCGCACGGGAGACCAGTCCGGCATCGCGGGAGGCACGTCGTTCTCGTCGAGTGGCTTGAAGTCGCCCGCACCGAAGACGATCTTGCCGCCGACCATGGTCAACTGCGAGGACAGAAACGAGATCTCATCCTCTGGGCAAGTGAAGAAGTCCCTATCCGGCACGACGAGATCGGCGAACTGGCCCTTCTCGATGCGGCCCTTCTTGCCTTCCTCGTTAGAGAACCAAGTGACCTTCTCGGTCCACATGCGCAGCGCCGTTTCACGGTCGAGGCAATTGGCGCGGGGATAGAGCTGCATGCCGCCGACGGTCTTGCCCGTTACCATCCAGGACAGCGAGACCCACGGATTATAGGAGGCGACGCGCGTCGCATCGGTACCGGCGGAGACGTTGATGCCCTTATCGAGCATGCGCCTGATCGGCGGTGTCGCTTCTGCAACGCCGTGGCCGTATCGCTCGACGAAATATTCGCCCTGATAGGCCATGCGATGCTGCGTGGCGATGCCGCCACCGAGCGCTGCGATACGGTCGATCGAGCGATCGGAAATCGTCTCTGCATGGTCGAAGAACCAGTTCAGTCCCTCGAGCGGGATGTCCTTGTTGACCTTCTCGAACACATCGAGCGAGCGGCTGATCGTTTCGTCATAGGTGGCGTGAAGCCGCCAGGGCCAGCGGTTTTCAGCCAGGACTCGAACGACGTCCTCCAGTTCGCCTTCCATTTCCGGCGGCATGTCCGGGCGGGGCTGGCGAAAATCTTCGAAGTCCGCGGCGGAAAACACCAGCATCTCGCCGGCGCCGTTGTGACGGAAATAATCGTTGCCCTGCTTGTATTTGACCGACTGCGTCCAGTTGAGGAAATCCTGCTTCTCTTCCTTCGGCTTCTGCGTGAAGAGATTGTAGGCCAGACGTACTGTAAGCTGGTCCTCGTCCGAGAGCTTCTGGATCACCGCATAGTCGTCCGGGTAATTCTGGAAACCGCCGCCGGCATCGATAACGCCGGTGATGCCCAGCCGGTTCAGTTCCCTCATGAAGTGGCGGGTGGAATTGACTTGATATTCGAATGGAAGCTTGGGCCCTTTCGACAAAGTCGAATAGAGAATGCCGGCATTCGGCTTGGCAAGCAAAAGGCCCGTCGGATTGCCGTTGGCGTCGCGGGTAATCTCGCCGCCTGGAGGGTTCGGCGTGTCCTTGGTATAGCCGACGGCACGAAGGGCAGCACCGTTGAGCAGTGCGCGGTCATAGAGATGCAGCAGAAAGACAGGCGTATCGGGTGCAATAGCATTGATCTCGTCGATCGTCGGCAGGCGTTTTTCCGCGAACTGGTGTTCGCTGAAGCCCCCGACGACACGCACCCATTGCGGAGCAGGCGTGATCGCCACCTGTCGTTTCAGCATGTCCATCGCATCGGCGAGCGACCGCACGCCGTCCCAGCGAAGCTCCATGTTGAAGTTCAGGCCACCGCGCACGACGTGCGTGTGGTTGTCGATCAGACCAGGCAATACACGCTTGCCCTTGAGATCKACGATCTTCGTATCGGGTCCGGCAAGCACCATGACGTCACGGTCGGTGCCCACGTCCATGAATAGGCCGTCCTTGACGGCGATTGCGGTGGCGTTCGGATTCGCGCGATCAAGCGTCGTGATCAATCCATTGTGAAGAACGATGTCTGCGTACATGGAAGCGGCTCCGGTCTTGTTGGGATCGGCGGCATTGGCCGGTGAAAACAAGTTTGAAAAGGCGAGGCTCGATGCTGCGCCCAGGAATGTGCGGCGCGTCGTCATCAGCTTTTCCCCGATGTTGAATCTACATKGGGTGGGTTCACCGCCACCACGTTTTTCCCGCCCTTCGGAAGGTGACCGAACATGTGCGGCTTGACCTGATGAAGCCAGGAGACGGCGGCAGGTTCGCGAGCCCAAATGCTCTTTGCCAGCGGCACGAGCTGCTCGCCGACAAGGATGCCGAGCAGCCCGATGAKCGCGACGACAGGCGGGGCAGGCGAGCGAACATTGAGCAGGCTGTAGATCACGCCCACCAGCAGGCCGGCGCCAAGTGAAAGAAGATAGAGTTTCATAGGGGAACCTCGCGTGGTGAATAAAATCACTCCGGCAGGACGCAGCCGGCCGGAGTGATTGACGGTTTACTTGGCAGGGTTCGGGCCGATCCGCTTGCCATGCTTGACGCGTTCGGCTCCACCATGGACATGCGTAACAGCATAATCGATGCCCATGCCGTAAGCGCCGGAATGCTCCTTCACCAGCGACGTGACCGCGTCGTAGGTTTCCTTGCGGGCCCAGTCGCGCTGCCATTCGAGCAGGACCTGCTGCCAGGTGACCGGAACGACGCCAGCCTGCACCATGCGGTCCATCGCATATTTGTGCGCATCGACGGAGGTGCCGCCGGAAGCATCCGCAACCATGTAGATTTCGTAGTCGGTATCGTTCATGCAGGAGAGCGCGAAGGTGGTGTTGCAGACCTCSGTCCAGAGGCCGGCGACGACAATCTTCTTGCGGCCATYGGCAGCCTGCTTGGCAAGTGCGTCGCGGACGTTCTGGTCGTCCCATGAATTCATCGATGTGCGCTCAAGGATGTCGTTTTCGGGAACGACGGCGAGCAGTTCCGGRAACGTRTTGCCCGAGAAGCTGTCGGTCTCGACGGTGGTGATTGTGGTCGGGATGTTGAAAATCCTGGCGGCCTTGGCAAGACCGACGACATTGTTCTTCAAGACCTGGCGGTCGATCGACTGAACGCCGAAAGCCATCTGCGGCTGCTGGTCGATGAAGATGATCTGACTRTTCTGCGGGGTGAGGACCTGAAGCTTGCTGGACATCTCGTATCTTCCTTTGACTGAGTTGAAGGTAGGTAATGRGGCAGGGAAGGCGGMACGTCTTGAAAGTTATGCCGCCGTATTGTTGGAAAGCGACGTCAGGCGGCGAGCGGTGCCAGCCCGGCCTCGATCTGKTCACGATAAGGCTCGTACCGTGCCGGCAGCTTCAAAACCTCGCCGAGGTGCGCCGTATCTTCATCGCGGTCGAAACCGGGTTCGTTCGTGGCGATTTCGAACAGGACGCCGCCGGGTGTCCGGAAGTAGATGGCCCAGAARTAATCACGGTCGATGACAGGTGTWACCTGGTAACCCGTGTCCATCARRRCCTTGCGGACTTCGAGCTGCTTTGCGCGGTTCTCGACGGCGAAAGCGATGTGGTGCACCGAACCTGCGCCCTGCCTTGCGAAAGGTGTKTTCGGAAGGACCTCGAGGTCGATCGTATCCGCACCATTGCCGCCGGGGATGATGAAGCGGGTGACGGCACCATCCGTTTCGGCGCGCTGGTAGCCCATGAACCCAAGCAGTTCGGACGTGGCAGCGGTGTCATGCAGGCGGAACTTRGCACCGGTGAAGCCGCGGATGCCAACGCTTTCGTCGATGCCGGCACCAKTCCAGGCCTTGCGGCCATCATTTTCCGTTTCGACAAGGGCAAAMCCTTCGCCGTCCGGCCCTTTGAACAGGAGGCGGGCAGCGCCGAAGGCAGTGTCGGTAAGCAGGTTGACGGCTCCTTTTGCCGACAGGCGATCCTGCCAGAAGGAGAGTGAGCCCTTAGGCACTGCGAACTGTGTTTCGCTGACTTCGCCAACGCCTGGGCGGCCGCGCATTACGTCGGGAAAAGGGAAGTAGGTCATGACGGAGCCGGGGGTGCCGGCCTCATCACCGTAATAGAGGTGGTAGACGTTRGGGTCGTCGAAATTSACGGTCTTCTTGACRCGGCGCAGGCCAAGCGTGTCCGTGAAGAACGCGTTGTTCTGCCGGGCATCCGATGCCATCGACGTGATGTGATGCAGTCCCTTGATATCCTTGATCATAATGCTCGCCCTTCCGCGGCTGCGTTGGTTTGTCTGGTGTGATTGAAAACCTACGCCCGTTGATCACCGGTCGGAATTGCAATAATAATTGTCAGKGAATTGCCTCAGGTGAAATAATCAATGAACGACTACAAGCTGCTTCGAACCTTTYTGCTGGCCGCCGAGAAACGGAACTTCGCGCAGGTCGCACGCGAGCTCGACATGACCCCGGCSGCCGTCACGCGGGCGATCGCGGCCCTGGAAGAAGACCTGGGCGTGCAACTCTTCGTGCGRACCACGCGCCAGGTGTCGCTGACGACCGACGGCGCGATCTTCGCCGCCCAGATTCAGCCGGCGGTGCAGGCGTTGGACAACGCGCGCAAGGACGTGATGAATACCCACAAGGCSGATCATGGCCGCCTGCGAATCAGCGCGCCGACCTGGTTCGGCCAGCAGGTCCTGCCGCCCATCCTCTCGGCCTTCAAGGAACGCTACCCGAAGATCAGCTTCGAGATCTCGCTTGCGGAYGGACTCGTTGACATCATCGATGACGACTATGATCTGGCAATCCGCATTTCCGCGGCACCCTCGGACAAGTTCACGATCTGGCGCAAGATCACCGTCGTGCGCCGTATCCTSGTCGCAGCGCCRGGCAGCCGGTTTTCCGACATGAAGCATCCGAACGAGCTCATTCCRGACGATTGCCTGGCCTATAGCGGYGACAGCAAGCGGGAGACCTGGACGCTGTCGGACGGCAGTGGTAGCGCCACGATTTCTGCGGGCCGGGCATTCAGCGCCAATAGCGGAGAGGTGTTGGCGAGGATGGCGGCCGACGGCGTCGGGGTCGCCATGCTGCCCAAGTTCCATGTGGCCGAGCATCTGCGGACCGGACGGCTCGTCCACGTCCTGCGGGACTGGGCGCCGCCAGACTTATGGTTGACCCTGTATTACCCCCCGTATCAGGTGCTGCCGCCCCGTATCGCCTCGTTCTCGAAGTTCTT
>NZ_JBFTZZ010000064.1:0-6768 GCF_056406515.1 Rhizobium sp. P1_B8
CGGCAGAGGTCGGCCGCCTTCGCGCCAGCCTCCTGCTCCTTCAGCACACCGATAATCTGCTCTTCCGTAAATCTCTGCTTCTTCATTCGTCCGTCCCTTAATAGGCCGGACTCTAATCCATTCTGGAGGAAATTCTCAGTGGCAGGTCACATTTATTCGCGATCAAAATCTTGGTATACCAACATACCGTATTATGATATACGAAACTTCGGCCGCGCTGCGGCTGCAGCCGTTTGGAGGCAAGAGGCGGCTTGCAAAACTCGTAGAGTAATAAAAGGGGAGCTAAAGCTATGGAAATTGAGCAGCGTACGATCGACTTTATACCTGAGGCAGAACGATACGGAAAAGAACGTGATCTGTTTCCGGTCTGGTTTGGGGCAAATGTCAACTTGACCTCGCTTGTAACGGGAGCGCTTCTGGTCAGCATGGGCTTGAACCTGTTCTGGGCCGTCTTTTCGATTGTTGTCGGCGTTTCCATCGGTACAATCCTTGTAGCATCCCATTCCGTGCAGGGTCCGCGGCTTGGCATCCCTCAGATGATCCAATCTCGGGCGCAGTTCGGCGTGTTGGGCGCGATCTTCCCAATGCTTTTCGTCATGTTTATCTATTTCGGCTTCAGCGTCAGCAACACCCTGCTTGCCGCACAGACGGTGTCAGGCGTCGTAGCGGTTCCACGCTCAGTCTCGATCGTGGTCTTCACTCTGCTGAGCTTCGTCATCGCGCTTTACGGCTATAAGCTGATCCATGACACGCAGCGCTGGCTCACCTGGATCGCTTGCGCGATCTACGCTGTTGTCTTCGTTATCGTGCTGAGCAATCCGCCCAACCTCGACTATTGGCTGCCAATAGCCACAAAGCCAGCGCTTGTCTTTGCCGGTATCGGCGTAACCTGCACCTTTGCCCTGTCGTTCGCGCCCTACGTCGCGGACTATTCGCGATATCTGCCGAGCAATGTTTCTTCGAAGAAGGTGTTTTGGTACACCTTCGCGGGCATCGCTGTTGCACTTTTCGCGATGATGCTCCTGGGTGCGCTGCTGGCGGTACAGATCCCCACCTTCAGCGACAACTCCGGTGGTAGTCTTGCTATGCTGTTCGGTAGTTTTTCGCCGATCTTGTATGTGCTGATCGTCTACGCGCTTCTGTGCATCAACGTGTTCAATTTCTACGGCGCGTTCATGGCAGTAGTGACAACCATACAACCCTTTGGAAATATGCGTTTCGGGTCAACGCAGCGGGCCGTTGTGATGATCGCGATTGCGATCGCCAATGCTGTCCTGTCTTATTTTGGCGACGGCGACTTCTCGACCATGTTCTTGAATTTCATCTTTCTGATGAGCTATGCACTCATCCCCTGGACCGCAATCAACCTCGTTGATTATTACGTCTTGCGGCGTGGACAGTACAGCGTAGCGGACATTTTCGATCCCGACGGCATCTACGGCCGATATAATCCTATCGCGATCGGCGCGTTCGTGTTTGCTGTTCTGGCCGAAATCCCTTTCATTTCGATGTATTACTACACGGGCCCTGTGGCTGCTTACCTGGGCAACATCGACTTGGCATGGATCGTCGGCGTGCCTGTCGGAGCTTGCCTCTACTACTTCCCAATGCGAGCACGGTTGAGCCGGACGGGTTCTGTGCAGACTGCCACGGAATAGTCAACCTGCGGAGCCGCAGCCATGCGGCTCCATCCCGCAAAGGATTGTTCAGTGCAGCCACTCTACACCCTGCCCAAGATCGAACGGCCAGCGCTTTTGGTGGTCGATATGCAGAACGATTTTGTACGCGCTGGCGCACCCTTCGAAGTTCCCGCCGCGCAAGAAACGATTCCGTCGCAACAGCGCCTAGTCGGAGCCTTCAGAGAACACGATCTGCTAGTTGTATTCCTCCAATGGGTCGGAATAGAAAACGATCCTTACCAGCGCATGCAGGACAAGTTCACTTGGGCGCGGGGGCTAGCCGATGATATCAAAGGATGTCGTCCCGGGCATCTACGCTACTATGAAGATATCGAGGCGGATAGGGATTGTTGCGCCATCATTGATGAACTGACCCCCACCGCAGATGAGATTCAGCTGACAAAACGTGGCTACGGCGCTTTCTTGGGGACCGCACTGGATTCGATCCTGCGGGACCGGAATATCGATGGCGTCATTATAACCGGCGTCATGTCCGAGTGCTGTGTCGAAGACACCGCGCGCCAAGCCTATCAGCTTCATTATCCAGCGGTGGTGATCAAAGACGCGGTGGCCACATATGACCCGCGCGCCACAGCCACAATGCTGGATGTCGTGGATAAGAATTTCGGATGGGTTGCTGACACCATAACGGTGATCGACTGGTTAGACGCCGCTCGCGGGGGCAGCGTGCTTCCGCCTTTACCCACGTAGACCAACAGCCCGTTGCCCTCCGATAGAGTTGGCATTTGAAACCCACTGCGAACGTTGCTGGATTGGGGACATAGCGATTGCAACGGAGGCGATCCCACTATCGAAGTCTTCCCACGCGTCAACACGTGCGAATGCCCCCTACACATGTTCCCCTGCACATCTGCTCACGCACCGCCAAGGCGACCGATGAGCCTTCATTGAACCATTGGGCGTAGATGAAAAGGAACGCTAATCGTTCGCCGGAATTCCCGTGGGCGCTGCCTAAACMGCGCCCACGGGTTCCTCTTTTCAAGCCTGGTTCTGCGGATCCTCAGCGAATTCCCTCGTATCTCTTACCCCTTGTATTCGGCCAGGGCCGCCTCCAATTGCGCCAGGTATTCTTGCTTTACGTCGTCCGGAAGCGACTCACCCTCGACCAGCTCCAACGCATGCGCGATCGATTCAACTGCCCGATCTTTGTCGCCGCTCTCATAGAAGTAAGGGGCAATTGTCGCGTAAGAACGCGCGCGTGAGATGCCATCTTGTTGCGGACACAGTGTCTGAATGCTCTCCAAGAGCTCCTTGCCCATCGAAAAGCGTTCCGCAAACGGAAGGCAGGAGTAGTCGTACGGTGAACCGAAGAGTTGCTGCATCGCCGCCAGAAGCCACTCACCATCATTTTTTTCTATCGCATTTCGGGCAAGTCGGGCCAATACAATCCAGCCCGCCTCAAAGTCGTGCATTCTTCCGAGCAACAACTCGACATGAGCTTCGCGAAAAGGCAAATTGTCTGGGATTGCTTTGATGCCCTCTTCAATTGTCGAGAGCGCCGTCTGAAAGTCCTTAATGTTCACCGCCGCAATCGCGCGGAAAAGGAGCACTCCTTCAAGCCACTTCTCCTGGGCATTTTTCGCTTCTGCGCTGGTGTCCCAACTGCCATCCATGACTTTTATCAAAACGCGCTCGAGTAGGTCCGGGTCCTCAGGATCCGGGTAGCCAATATGGGCGATGCTGTTGTCTCGGTCGACGACGAATATCGTTGGATCCGCGAAAGATCCGCCGGCAACCCACCAAAGCTTGTTCATTTCACCTGTATGTTCGAATGCGATCGGGATCGTCGGATTCGGAAGCTCTTTGTTTAGCCACGTGTCCACCCGCGCGCGGGCCTCGTCAGCCGTTGCAACCCGCTCCCTTGCTGCAACTCCGAGGGCCTCAAGTCCGATATCCCTGTATTTCTCCTGCAACTGCCCCAGGTCGGCAAGGGACTTCGAGCAAAATCCGCAGGTTGTCGCGAAGAGTGCAACGATGTGTATCTTGCCGCGCTCTAAAGCGAAAATTGGATTGCCACGTATCCAGGTGAGCGTTTCGATCGACGGAGCTAGAGAGCCAATTAGGAAATGGGCCTTCATTTTATTCTCCAATTCTAGTTCGCCTGGAGTGTGGTAGCCATGATGCCAGCCTCGCAGACAGGGGTCGTCTGGCTTTGCGCTCCCCCTAGCACTTGGCGTGCCAATCAAACGACGATGCAAAAAGTCATCAGATCCAGTGGCTCCACCGTAAATGCAGCGGCCCGCGGGACCAGTAATAGTGGCGCGAAACCGACAAACTCGACGGGGAGTGTCCCAATCAGGCCATTTGTCGGGGAGTTCGAGATATTGGCTGTAATCGGCCTCGACGCGAACGCGGCCGCAGGATCGTTTAGAGCAGAGAACGCCTCTCATAGCCCTCGAAACAAGCCATGTGTGAGGCTGTAATATAATCGCGTCCTCGGCGCTTACTGGGGATGTTCCCCCTCGCGCCGAGGACCGAAGAACCGCCGTGTGTCATCAATGAGACACGGCGTACAACATTGTCACGACATCCCCAGCGTCAGCGACCTTTTTCAGTCTGTTATTTTCGGCATCTAAAGAGCTGAAATTGCACCACATTGAAATTCACCATTCATTTTTGAACGGCTTGGCACGACGCTTGAAAATCATTCTTGGGTAAAGACGGCAGCTCGAGTGGGTGCTCCGTCGCTTCGGAAGCAATTCAAATGGCTGAAGGGAATACCATGGTAGCGATCCGTGAGACCTGTTTACAGGAAAAGCATCCATGTCTCAACGGCTCTGAACCGACCTTCAAGAGCAATGCTAGATCGGCCTTACGCAAAAGACCTCGCTGCACAGGAGAACACGATGGTGGATTCATTCGTAAGCCGCGACGGATCTAGATGGCTCCCGGAATATCTGAGCCAGATAGACGCAAGTTGCATTGGCTGCGGCCGCTGTTTCAAAGTCTGTTCGCGTGACGTCATGCACATTCGCGGCATCACCGACTCACTCGAAATTTTACGTGACGGTGATGGAGCAGACGATGATGAGGTCGAGCGATTGCTGATGATTGTCGATCACCCCGGCCGATGTATCGGTTGTGGCGCCTGCGCCCGCGTCTGCCCGAAGAATTGTCAGACTCACATCACGTCCGACTAACGGGACCAGGAGTTTCCCATGACCTCTTCGGCCAAACTTTCCCACCGTCAGACTCCGCCTTTGGTGATGACACCGGAACTGATGCAACCCATCCAGTTGCCGCAGATGGCTCGTTTCGAACTCAACCAGTTCATCACCCTAGAAGTCGAGAAGAACCCGCTGCTCGAATTTCCGTCGAACGACAGCGAGGCAGGCGGCGAGTACACGCCAGCCGGCGATGAGCAGTTCGGCCACTCGCCGGAGGACGCCCGCGCGGACGATGGCGACGATAGCCGCACCGACGCGCTCTCGAGCGGTAGGTATGACAATGGCGGCAATGCCAGCACCAGCCGGCTGAGCGACGAACTCGACGCCGATTACACCATTTCTCCCGACTGACAAGGTCTGCCAAGTGGCTCTGGCGCCTCTCCGACGAAACCCTGTAGCAAAGAGGTCGAAAGCGGACAACGAAGAGCATGCCCAGTTGGAAAGGTGACGTTTCTCAGACTGGCATCGCTCTTGCTCGCGGAATTGAGCTTTAAAGCGTCATTGGAGTTCGGAATGTCCAGAGTGATTAGTAACCTTATGGCCACCAACACCGCGCCTAAGAGTAAGCGCTTGCCTACCCGCAGACAAGCCATGCCGATGATCCAGCGTTCACCGAAAATGGGGGATCCTCCGATGAAAGTAATCGCTCCTGTGGGCACACTGCTCTTCTCCGTCTCCCTTGCCGCCTGTGGCGTGGCATTCGGTAGTCCGATCCTTGACCTGACAACGTTTTCCTAACGACCAGGAGGTTTCCATGGCTTTGTCCGCGAATCTATCCCTGCGCCAGACCCAGTCCCTGATGATGTCACCGCAACTGATGCAATCCATCCAGTTGCTCCAGATGACGCGTGCCGAACTCAACCAGTTCATCGCCCTGGAAGTCGAGAAGAACCCACTGCTCAATTTCGCGAACGACGGCGAGTACACGGCAGGCGATGACGAGCCGTTCAGCCACTCGCCGGAAGATGCCGGCGCGGATGATGGCACCGACAATCGTGAGGATGCGCTTTCCAGCGACTGGTATGACAATGGCGGCAGCGCCAGCACGAGCCGGCTGAACGACGAGCTCGACGCCAATTACACCAATGTCTTTCCTGATGACGGCGCCCCGCAGCGCCTCGATGCGCCGGAGCTCGTCACCCAGTGGAAGTCGATGCCTGGCAGCAGCGAGGGCGCCGATTATAATCTCGACGATTTCGTCGCCGGCCAGGTATCGCTGTGCGATCATCTCGCCCAGCAGATCCCCTTCGTCCTGCGCGATAACAGCGACAGCTTGATCGCAAAATGTCTTGTCGACCAGCTCGACGACTGCGGTTATCTGCAGGCCGATCTCGTCCAGGCGGCCGAGGCGCTGGGCACGAGCCCTGCAAGGGTCGAGCGCGTGCTCGCCACCCTCCAGAGCCTCGATCCGCCAGGTGTTTTCGCCCGCAGCCTCGCCGAATGCCTGGCGATCCAGCTCAGGCAGAAGGACCGATACGATCCGGCCATGCAGGCTCTTGTCGAAAATCTCGAACTGCTGGCGCGGCGCGATTTTGCCAAGCTGAAGCGGCTCTGCGGCGTCGACGAGGAAGATCTTCTCGACATGCACGCCGAGATCCTGCAGCTCAATCCGAAGCCCGGCAGCGGTTTCGAGGCAGGTGTTTCCGAAGCGATTATGCCGGATGTGGTCGTCAGAGCCTCCTCGGAGGGCGGCTGGCTGGTCGAGCTCAATCCGGATACGCTGCCGCGCGTGCTGGTCAACCAGTCCTATTTTTCCCGGGTGACAAAGAACGGCGAGGATCACGCCTTCCTCTCCGATTGCCTGCAGAGCGCCAACTGGCTGACGCGCAGCCTCGATCAGCGGGCAAAAACCATCATGAAGGTGGTAAGCGAAATCGTCCGCCAGCAGGACGCCTTCCTGC
>NZ_JBFTZZ010000065.1:0-6453 GCF_056406515.1 Rhizobium sp. P1_B8
GCCTTTCCGGGTTAGATTGAAGCATTCTGTTGGCTCAAACGGAGTCGGATGGTCGACCGGCCGGCGCGCGTCGTAGCCCAGCTCTACGGCCAAGCCGGCCGGTCGATCAGCCGGCCCGTTTCAGCCAACCCGAAGGGCCGGGCATCTTTCCGCCAGGATCAAAGGCGATCGGCTCGGACGTACCAAGGGGTATGCCCTTCGCCAATCGCCTTTGCCCTGACGAAAACCTGCTCCGGCAGAATGCTTCAATCTAACCCGGAAAGGCTCTAAGCACACCATGCGGGCCTTCGCCTCTTACCTCATCCTGCTGCTCGCATTGCCGCTTGCGGCACTTGCGGTCGTCTTGCCGGCCAACGTCTATCGTGCCCAGGGCATCGCCGCTCCCGATTGCGACGGGCCGCTGCAGGTGTTGATCTTCGCCGTGCCTGCCGTCCTGATCTACGGCGCAGGTGCGCTCCTTGCCTATCGGGCCGGCCGGCGCTTTGATCGCCTTGTTTCCCTTCTCTGCCTGGTCATAGCACTCGCTGCAGTTCCGAATATTGCAGAGGCCGTGCACGAACTCTATCGAAACGCCGCCGACGGCGAATGCCGGGGATAAGCAACCCGGCTTTTTTGCCCTGCCCCCTTGGAAAGCGCCCAGCCTGGCCCAGCTTTTTCTTGCGGTCGTGCATCGTCTGATGGAACATCCGCACGCCGGGAAACCGCCCCGGCGCACGATGAAAGGGATCGGCGAGGATCAAGGGGGATCCTTCGCCTCAATCAGGAGAACAGGGATGACGAAGTCTTTCAGCTTCGGTCTTTTGACCGCGTCCATGCTGGCGCTGAGCGCGGGCGCCGCCTTTGCGGATTACGAACTCAATATTCTTCATATCAACGATTTCCATTCACGCATCGAATCGATCAACAAGTTCGACTCCACCTGCTCGGCAGAGGAGGAAGGCAAGAAGGAATGCTTCGGCGGCGCCGCCCGCCTGAAGACCGCGATCGACCAGCGTCGTCAGGCGCTATCGGGCAAGAATGTCCTCCTCCTCAATGCCGGCGACAATTTCCAGGGCTCGCTCTTCTACACGACCTACAAGGGAGCGGCCGAAGCCGAATTCCTGAACCTGATGAAGTTCGACGCCATGACCGTCGGCAATCATGAATTCGACGACAGCGAGGACGGGCTTGCGACCTTCCTCGACAAGGTGCAGTTCCCCGTCGTGACGGCGAATGTCAAGGCGACAGCCGCCTCCAAGCTCGGCGACCGTATCAAGCCCTCGCTGGTGCTCGATGTTGGCGGCCAGAAGATCGGCATCGTCGGCGCCGTCACCAATGATACGGCAGAGCTTTCCTCCCCCGGTCCGAACGTGACGATCGCCGATGACGTCCAGGCCATTACTTCAGCCGTTCAGGATCTGAAGGGCCAGGGCGTTAACAAGATCATCGCGCTGACCCATGTCGGTTATCCCCGCGATCTCGCCCTGATCGCCAAGATCCCGGATGTCGATGTCGTCGTCGGCGGCCATTCCCACAGCCTGCTCTCCAACACCGACCCCAAGGCCGAAGGCCCCTATCCGACGATGGTCGACAATCCCGGCGGCTATAAAGTGCCGGTCGTCCAGGCCGCCTCCTACAGCAAGTATCTCGGCGACCTCGTCGTCAATTTCGACGATAGCGGCGTCGTCAAGGATGCCAAGGGCGATCCGATCCTGATCGATTCCACCTTTACGCCCGATCCGGCCGTCATCACCCGCATTGCCGAACTGGCAAAGCCGATCGAGGAATTGCGCAAGAAGGTGATCGGCTCTTCCGAAAGCCCGATCGAAGGCGACCGCAAGGTCTGCCGCGTCAAGGAATGCTCGATGGGCAATCTGGTGGCCGACGCCATGCTCGATCGCACCAAGAATCAGGGCGTCACCATCGCCGTTCAGAACGGCGGCGGCCTGCGTGCTTCAATCGATGGCGGCGAGGTCACCCAGGGCGAGGTCATCACCGTCCTGCCATTCCAGAACACGCTCGCCACGTTTGAGCTGACCGGCGCAAACGTCGTCAAGGCGCTCGAAAACGGCGTCAGCCAGATCGACCAGGGCGCCGGCCGTTTCCCCCAGGTCGCCGGCCTGAAATTCTCCTTCGACCAGTCGAAGCCCGTCGGCAGCCGTGTCAGCGATGTGCAGGTGAAGGACGGCGACAATTTCGCACCGATCGATCCGGCCAAGACCTACAAGGTTGCGACCAACAACTTCATGCGGGCCGGCGGCGACGGCTATTCGATCTTTAAGGAAGGCCAGAACGCTTATGATTTCGGCCCGGATCTTGCCGACGTGACCGCCGAATACGTCGCCGCGCATTCGCCTTACAAGCCATACACGGATGGCCGCGTCACAGAATTGGCGCAGGCAGCGCCCGCTCCTTCCGCTTCCGAGCCTGCGCCTGCCGCACCGGCTGCTCCGGCCCCCTCCACCGAACCCACCCCTGCACCGGCCGCTCCTGCTCCCTCCACAAAGCCGGCTCCCGCACCCACTCCTGCTGCCCCGGCACCAGCAGCACCGGCCCCCGCGCCGGCAGCCTCTGCACCTGCCGCAACGACGCCTTCCACCCATGTCATCGCCGCGGGCGACACCTTCTGGGATCTCGCCGTGACCTTCTATGGCGACGGCACACTGTGGCGGAAGCTCTCGGATGCGAACGGCAAGCCGAACCCGCGGCACCTGACAGTCGGCAAGGAGATCGAGGTCCCTGCCAAGTAAGACGATTTGTCCCGATGTCACTGGCCGGCCCGGGGTTTCCCGGGCCGGTTTTTGTTTCTATAGGGTGAACCACGATCTCCAGGCTGCGTATGAGCCGAAGAGACAGAAAGAGCTTTGGGACCAGAATGACAGCAGATATTTCACTCCGCCCGGCGGACCATCCGGCCGTCAAGTCAGGCAAGGTCGGTGTCCTGCTGGTCAATCTCGGCACGCCTGATGGCACCGACTATACCTCGATGCGCCGCTACCTCAGGGAATTCCTCACCGATCGCCGCGTCATCGAATGGTCGCCCTGGAAGTGGTATCCGATCCTGTTCGGCATCGTCCTCAACACCCGCCCGCAGAAGGTCGGCAAGGCCTATGAGCTGATCTGGAACAAGGAGAAGAACGAAAGTTATCTGCGCACCTACACCCGCAATCAGTCGGAGCTGATGGCCGCGCGCCTGAAGGATCTTGATAACGTCAAGGTCGACTGGGCGATGCGTTACGGCACGCCGTCGATTGCCTCGCGCATCGACGCGCTGAAAGAAGAGGGTTGCGACCGTATCGTGCTCTTCCCGCTCTATCCGCAATATGCGGCGGCGACGACCGCCACCGTCAACGACAAGGCCTTCCAGAAGCTGCTCTCGATGCGCTGGCAGCCGGCGCTACGCACCGTTCCCGCCTATCATGATGACGAGACCTATATCGAGGCGCTCGCCACGTCGGTCGAGAGGCATCTTTCGACCCTCGACTGGAAGCCGGAGATGCTGCTCGCCTCCTTCCACGGCATTCCCATGTCCTATTTCAAACAGGGCGACCCCTACTACTGTCAATGCCAGAAGACCGGCCGGCTGCTGCGCGAGCGGCTCGGGCTGACCAAGGAAAACTTCATGGTCACCTTCCAATCCCGCTTCGGGCCGGAGGAATGGCTACAGCCCTATACCGACAAGACGGTGGAGAAGCTCGCCAAGGACGGCGTCAAGCGCATCGCCGTCATCAATCCCGGCTTCGTCTCCGACTGTCTGGAGACGCTGGAGGAAATCGCCGAGCAGGCGGCCCATTCCTTCCATGAGAACGGCGGCGATAAGTTCGCGCATATTCCCTGCCTCAACGACGGCGAGGACGGCATGAAGGTGCTGGAAAAGGTCGTCCGTCGCGAATTGCAGGGCTGGGTCTGAGAGCCCCACTCAGAAAGCGGCGTCGGACGAGGAGCTAAAGCATGTCGCGCAAAACTGTGCAGCGGTTTTGCGATAACGACATGCGTAGAAACAAAGACTTAAAACGCGAGAGCGAATCTGAAGGGTCGCAACGCGCTTTAGCAACAGCCCAATGACTTAGCCGAAACGAAACCTCCTTTTCACTTGGAGCCCGGGCGGTTGCGCCCTCATTTCTTCCTCGCAAATAACGTGCTAACTCACCACATGAGTTGGGCAGGCGCGCATGCGCCGATAGGAGGAATTTTCATGCTGTTCGGCGGCTTCGACATCGTCGTGATCGTGCTGGTCATCTTCGTTATTCTGGTGCTCTTTGCTGGGATCAAGACCGTGCCGCAGGGCTACCGCTATACGATCGAGCGCTTCGGGCGTTATACCCGCACGCTGGAGCCAGGCCTCAACCTCATCACCCCCTTCATCGAGCGCGTCGGCGCTAAGTTGAACGTGATGGAACAGGTGCTGAACGTGCCGACCCAGGAGGTGATCACCAAGGATAATGCCTCGGTTTCGGCCGATGCCGTCTCCTTCTATCAGGTGCTGAATGCTGCCCAGGCCGCCTATCAGGTCTCCAACCTCGAAAACGCCATCCTCAATCTCACCATGACCAACATCCGCTCGGTCATGGGTTCGATGGATCTCGACGAACTGCTCTCCAACCGTGATGCGATCAACGACCGGCTGCTGCGTGTCGTCGACGAAGCCGTGCATCCCTGGGGCATCAAGGTCACCCGCGTCGAGATCAAGGACATCCAGCCGCCGCGCGACCTCGTTGATGCGATGGCCCGCCAGATGAAGGCCGAGCGCGAGAAGAGGGCGCAGGTGCTGGAGGCCGAAGGCTCGCGCAACGCGCAGATCCTCAGGGCCGAAGGCGCCAAACAATCCGCCATTCTCCAGGCCGAAGGCCAGCGCGAGGCCGCCTTCCGCAACGCCGAAGCCCGCGAACGTCTGGCCGAGGCCGAAGCCAAGGCAACGAAGATGGTCTCCGAGGCGATCGCCGCCGGCGACATCCAGGCGATCAACTATTTCGTCGCGCAGAAATACACCGAAGCGCTGACCTCGATCGGTTCGGCGCCCAATTCCAAGATCGTGATGATGCCGATGGAAGCGTCTTCCATCCTAAGCTCGCTCGGCGGCATTGGCGCCATTGCCCGCGAAGTCTTCGGCGATGCCGGCAGCAGCCCGTCGACGCCACTACCCGTGCCGCCGCGCCCGCGCCCCGCACCGGCACGCTCGACGCCGCCGATCAATCCGTCGACCCCCAATCCTTTCAATCCCGAGCAGGAGCGATAAGCCATGCTGGCGAAGATCGTCACCGAACTCGGTCCATGGAGTTGGTGGGTCGCAGGGCTCGTGCTGCTTGCCGCCGAGATGATTGTTCCCGGCTTCTTCCTGGTCTGGATCGGCCTTGCCGCCTTGATCGTCGGTGCGCTATCGCTGCTCTTCTGGGACAGCGCCTTCTGGGTCTGGGAGTTGCAGGCGATTCTTTTTGCGCTTCTCGCCGTTGCCACGACCTTCGCCGGCCGCCGGCTGACGCTGCGCAATGCCACGACCGACGAGCCCTTCCTCAATCAGCGCGGCGCCAGCCTCGTCGGCCGCACCGCCACCCTGCACGAACCGATCCGCGAGGGCCGCGGCCGAATCCGGCTCGACGATACACTATGGCAGGTGATGGGACCCGACCTGCCCGTCGGAACGCAGGTGAAGGTGGTCTCGAGCAACGGCCGCGACCTCAGAGTCGAGCCCGTCTGATCGAATGAACCTGATCAGGCAACGCCGATCCGCAGCAGGTCGTGGAAATGCACCAGCCCGACCGGCCGACGGTCGTCGTCGATGACGATCAGTGCGCCGATGTGATGCTGGTTGAGCAGTGCCAGGGCCGCGGTCGCCAGCACCGTCGGCTTCACCGTCTTCGGCGTCCGCGTCATGATATCGTCGACATCAAGCTGGGCCAGATTGCGTGTGAGATTGCGCGCCATGTCGCCCTCGGTGACGATGCCGCAGAGCCGCCCATCTTCATCCAGCACSCCGACGCAGCCGAAATGCTTGCGCGACAGCACGGTGATCGCCTCCGGCATCGGTGTGCCTTTGGCAACGAGCGGCAGCCGCTCGCCGGTATGCATSACATCGGCGACATGCATCAGGCTCGCACCCAGCTTGCCGCCRGGATGGAAGACGTGGAAATCCGTAGCGGTAAAGCCGCGCGCCTCCAGGAGCGCCACCGCCAGCGCGTCGCCGATTGCAAGCTGCATCAGCGTCGAGGTCGTCGGCGCCAGCCCATTCGGGCAGGCCTCCTGCTCGTTCGGCATCAGCAGGACGATATCGGCGGCGGTCGCCAGCGAGGACCCTTCGCTGCAGGTGATCGCGATCAGCGGAATGGAGAAGCGCCGCGTGAAGGAAATGATRCTCTTGAGYTCGGCGCTCTCGCCACCTTTGGAAATCGCCAASACGACGTCGTCGCGCGCAATCATGCCGAGATCGCCGTGATTGGCCTCCGCCGCATGCACGAAAAAGGCGGGCGTTCCCGTTGA
>NZ_JBFTZZ010000066.1:0-5242 GCF_056406515.1 Rhizobium sp. P1_B8
AGGAGACAGTACCATGGCCACCACGATCGCAACCCTCACCGCAAAGAGCGACGGCACCCTCGAAGGCATCTTCGCCACCATCCGGGTCAACGCCCCGATCGCCATCGTCCCGAACGCCAGCAAGGCGAACGATGAAGCACCCGACTACCGCATCATCCACCGTAAGACCGGCTTCGAGATCGGCGCGGGCTGGAACCGCATCGCTCGCCTGACCGGCGAGGAATACCTCTCGGTCAAGCTGGAGGCCCCGGAGATCGGCGTAATCTTCGGCAATCTCGCACAAGCCCCCGGCGGCGAGCCGAACCGCAAGGTTATCCTCTGGAACAACCCGAACTGAACGACCAGCAGCCGGCCTCGAGCGATCGGGGCCGGCTTTCGCAGTGGCGGCTCCTGAGGCGGTCGGCTTTGCCCACCGCCTGTATTCGGTGCCAAACGAAACGTGGATTGTCTGCTCAGTTCGCCAAGTCTGCCATGAGGACCGTGCCGCCTCAAGGTCGCGCTGCCCCTCCAATTTTGCCTTCACTGCGGTTCCCTCCGCTGCGGAAAAATTGGCACCTCCGCGCGCCGGCTCCGCCGGTCGCTGACGCGAACCTTGACCCGACCCGATCCTCACGACCGCCGGCGTCATCTTTCACGTCAACAAGGAGATGACGATGACGAACGAAAACGCCTTCAACATCGAATGCACCATCGAGGAACTGCGCCTTGAAGCCAGGGAAGCGCCGACCGCTGAGGAGCGTCGCCGCATCGAGGCGGAGCTGGAAGCCGCGCGCGCCGAACTTGCAAAACAGACCGGAGAGGAGTTGCCGTAAGGCGGCTCTTTCTCACTGTACACCGAGGCAGCCAGCCCGGATCGACCGGCCCGTCCGCCTGTGAGGGTTCCCCTCGAGATCCCCGCCGGCTGACGCCGGAAGGGTCGCAACCCCTTTGGGGTCGCGGGTCTCTTCTCTCTCTGACGTCCGATTTTACTCTAGCAAATCCGGCGTCAAGGACGGCACTGTCTCCCCCCTCTTTGCCAGGGAGTGGCCGATCTCCGTCATCAAGAAGGAGATCACATTATGACAACCGATCAGAACCTCATGCCCTACGCCAAGCTTGCCGGTTTTGGGCTTGTCGTCGTCGCAAACCGCTTCGGCTACAACAGCGGTTTCTCTCAAGAACTTCATGATCGCCTGATTGAAGGGCTCGAAGCTGCAATCGCTCGGATCCTGATGGTGATGGCATTGGAACGAAGGTTTCTCACCGGAGAGGATGAATTCGCCGAATATCAGATGCAGGGCGAGAACGAGATTTTCGGGCGTTTCACCATCAATTTGCTGGACGAGCTAGAAATTGATTTCGACACACATGAGTACCGCATCAACGGCGGCGACTGGATCAACGTTTTGACGGCGGATGAGGGTGGAGTCGAGATCCGGCTTCCGACGTTGGTTAGGTTGACCGACGAAGAATTCGGTCGATTATTTAGGACATCACCCTGGGAACTGGCATCCCCGTTCATGCGGTGCGCACTGCTGGACGCCGCAATTCCCTCCTAGGCAAGGCCGCAACTCGTCAAATCAGCAAATTTGCAACATTGTTGTAAATGCTGTATGTTGCAACAAATACAGCAACTAAGAGACCCAAAGGAAACCCATATGCCTAAGTCAAGCGGTTCCTATTCAACCAGCGACCTCTCCCGTAAGTCTGGCGACATCATCGCCGAGGCTCTACGCCATCCAGTGACCATCACCCAGCGGAATAAGCCCCGACTGGTCCTCCTCAATATCGAAGACTACCAACGGCTGATGAAGCAGTCGGACCGGCGTACCGTGGGGACCATCGAAACGATGCCTGATGAACTGGTTGCCGAGTTCGAAAACGCCGTCGAGGCATACGCAGGCGAGGACGAGGCAGGCCGCTCATGAACTACGAGTTGATCCAGACCGCAAGCGTCATACGCTATCCTTATCTGTGGGCGAGAGAGGCTGGGCGTGGAGAGACGGAAGGACGCAAGGAGCGGCCGGTAGCCGTCGGCGTGAGAATGCCGCGGCCCGATGGTGATCTGGTTCTCTTCTTTCCCGTTACCACCAAGCAGCCGGAGGCGTCGCGGTTTGCCGTGGAAGTGCCGGCTATCGAAAAGCGCCGCGCTGGCCTCGATGCTGATCGCAGGCTCTGGATTATCTTCGATGAGTTCAATACCGACATCGTCGGAAACTCATACTATCTGGAGCCTGAGCCGCCAACCGGCCGCTTCAGCAAAGCCTTCTTCCTGCCGCTGCTGCGTGAATTCATCCGTCGCCGCAAGTCGGCCACGGAGGTCAGCCGATTCCGTTGAGCAGGCCCTGAAAACTCGAATTAACGTTTGCGTACGAACTCGGTGCACAGAACGATAATCCCGAGAAGATCGATTGCCGCCATGATGGAATCAAGGGTCTCGCATCCGCCCAACGCAACTCGGGCGGCGGCGCTGAACGTGTAAGCTCGTCAACTCCGCACGAAGCGATTGGCCTTTGCTTGCTCGTCCATATCCTTCCGCCGGAAATAGATCGCCCGGCCGCAGCGGATCGGGCTATGGCCTTGAACGATGATGATCTGCTCGTCCTTGCGCATCGACTGGGTGATCTCGTGCGGCATGATCAGCGGCCGGCGCTGGAAATTGACGCTCTCGGATTTGCGCGTGCCGCCGCCTTTCGTGTCCCAGCCGATGTTGCGCGACCGCCCCTGAACCTCGACGGTCATCTCCCCGCATTGGGCAGAAACATTGCGCGCCGTATCGAGGGCCTTGATCGCCGCATAGGAGGCGAAGGCGCAGCCATCGATCCATGACGTCGCGCCATCCTTCCCGAAGTGCCGTTCCAACTGGCCGACCGATTGATAGAGCAGCATCATGCTGATGCCATACTTGCGGCCGCGATCGCGTGCCTCTTCCAGCACGCGCATGTAGCCGAGCAGGTCGACCTCATCGAGCATGAAGAGCGCCCGACGGCTGAAGCCGCCATCGGCTTGAACCATGGCGTTGATCAGAGAGCCGATGATGACACGCCCGATGCCGGGGTAGGAGCGCAGGATCGACGCCGGGATATTGAGGAACACGTCCGTTTTGGCCGATACGATATCGCTCGACCTGAAGGCGTTGCCGCAGACAAGCGCGGCGTAACTATCCAATGAGAGCCATTGCGTATCCTTCGACGCCGTCGAATAGACACCGGAGAAGGTCTGTTCGGTCATGTTGGTGAAGACACCAAGCGTTTCACGGATGAAGGCAGATTCCGAGTGCTCCTGAATGTCGCGCAGCATAGCGAGCACGGAAGGTTCAGGCTCGGAAACGATCTGGCGCAGGCTGCGCAAGTTTCGCCGGCCGGCATATTCCGGCGACAGCATGACATGGGCGAGCAGTCCGGTCAGGAGATTGTGCGCCTGGTTCTGGAAGTAGGAGCCAGTTGAAGATTCAAAACGCAGGCTTTCGGACAGAAGCATGTGGGCGATGCCGACGATATCCTCCTCTTTTCGCATCGAATGCTCGATGCCGTCGAGGACATTGAAGCTCATGATTGGGTTGGTCGGATCGAGCACCATGACATCGCGCCCGAGAATGCGGGTGCGATGCTCAACCACCATCGGCGCAACCTCGGTGGAAGGATCGAGGCAGATCAAAGGGCCGGAATAACGCAGTGCGGTCGGCAGGACGTTGCTGGTCGTCTTGTATCCGCCCGATCCGGCAAAGAAGAGCATATGGGTGGAATCGAAATCTTGGCTGTAGGTCAGGAGTGGCGCCTTGCCGCCCTGTCCCCACGTGCTGCGATCCTTCGGATCGAAGGGCACTTGGTGGACGGTTTCCTTGTCGACGCGGTAACGCTCGCCGACAACGATCTCGCCGTCGGGCGGAAAGAGCCTTGCTGCCGCCGACATTGAAAGCCAATCGGCATCGCCAAAGGTTCCGCCCCTTGCCCGTTTGACTGCCTCGGGCACGACGACGGAGATCCGGGCGGCAACCGCCACAGTCATGAAGCCCGCCAGGGCGCCGATGACGGCAACAAGATCCAGATAGGAAAGCGCCTGGTCCCAGGTGACGATGCCGCGCTCCACCGATGGCACGAGGCGTCCATATTCGCGCAACGCGTAAAAACCGGCGACGACGAGAAAGCACAAGAGGCTGGCCACGGCGATTGGCCGCCGGCGATGCAGCGGCAACGCCCAGACGGTCAAAAGTCCTGCGAGCGGCCCAAACAGGAGCGCCGGCACGGGTGCCGCTTGCAGGAACCAATATTCGATCTTGCCGGAGAGGCCGTGGGCCAGTGCCGGCCATCGCCAGCCGATGATGTAGACGCTGATCGCTGTTACGGCGATCGGCACGAAGACCAGCAGCAGGCTCGGATGCAATCGACCCTTCAGCGCCATCCGGCGGTCTCCTCGACGCGCGGTGTGGACGGACTGAGCGAAGGGCGCCTGAACGCCTCTTTGCCGATATCGCGCAACCGCCTATGTTCGGCCGATCCCGCTATCACTCTTGCCAGTTCGATGAGGCCACCCAGAAGAAAAGCCCGGTCGGCCGTCGACAGACCAGCCTTCACGACGATGCCGCCAAGCAGGAGTTTCTCGCGTGCTTCCTTCTTGCGGTCAGCCGTCATGTAAAACCTCCGACGTCGATCCAGTGCCATCAACTGCTGGTCGACGCGTTTGAGGAGATGCAGCACTAGTGCCTTTCTTCTCCTCTTTGCGAAATCGAGCGGCGATCTCTTCGAAGATCCGCTCGACCTCCTCGTCGGCGATCTCCATTTCCGCCAGCCCGGACTTCGTCGCCGCGCGGGCAAACCGCTCCGCCGATTTAACTATCAGAATTCGCCGACGTTCTCGCAACTTCTCCATCTGCGCATCGAGATCAGAAATTGATGATTTTACGGCCATTGGTGAATCTCCCTTTCCCGAAAATAGCCTCCGAAGACCGATTATACTAACTACAAAACGATAGTTAAATAGGCTATTTTCGACCAGCCCCAAAACGTCGCAGCCGGAATTTCGGCCGATGGCCGTCTTCCGGAAAAGCGGCATCGGCCCTGCGTTCCGATTGGTTTGAGGGCGCAATATACGTCGCTGTCGCGACGTGCTCGGGCGAGGTGGAGACGACAGTGGCGATCATGTTCGTCAGAGCACAGGTGATCGGCAGGGGCGCGGGACGCAGCGTCGTCTCGGCCGCCGCCTATCGCCATCGCGCCCGGATGATGGACGAACAGGCCGGCACATCGTTCAGCTATCGCGGCGG
>NZ_JBFTZZ010000067.1:0-5177 GCF_056406515.1 Rhizobium sp. P1_B8
CGATCATCGCCAATGATATGACGAGACATCCGTTCCCACTGGTCATCCTGAAGAATCAAACGGTCTAAAATACCCATGGCTGCCTCCAAAAGACAGCATTGAATCAGACCAAAGCTCTTTTGGGAATCCTAAGAGTCCACACCTCCTAGGGCGTGTCATTCCAGCTCTATGTCAATGCATCTTCGATCTGTGCAATTCTTGCATTAAGCTGCGGGAATGAATTTTGCCAATAACGGTAGGTATTCACTAGGTTGCGATATGACGCAGGTAAATCGCTTGCTGGCAAATAGCCTTTTTCAAAGGCAAAATTAAGCACATCCTCATAATAGGTGATCGCATAGATGAACTTCCAGTTGATCTGCGGGTTCGACGTGGCGTTCTCATGACGCCTAAAGTACGAGAGCGGCTTGGGATGTATAACGAAATCGCCGAGTTGAGCCAATTCAACCCACGCCGACAGGTCAATCAAGCCTCGGAAGAGATCACCTTCCATGCGATACAACCGGAATTGTCCATCGCCGTCAAATGCGTCCGCCTTGCGAAATAAGGCTGTTGTGTACTCCCCAACAAGATTCACATGATTGAGGGCCGTCAACCTTAGGAAATCACGGCCGGAAACCACTTTTAAGCCGTCTCCGGAAGCGTTGAAATGGTTTATGAAACCAGTCGTATGATTTCGGTCATCGATCAGATGACGTGGAGAAAACGCAAGGCGCGTATTTCTATCCCTTGTCGCATCGAGTGCCTCCAACAGGAATTGTACGCAAAAAGGATGAAGAACGTCATCATCGAACAAGAATTTTATGTATTCGCCGTTCGCAATCTGAACCAGTCGACGCACGTTACTCTCGGGCCCGGGATTCGGATTACGGCTATATTGAACAAACCGAACATATTTATCACATATTACCTTGATTGCATCGGTCGGACAGTCGTCAGACACAAGAATTTCAGCATCGACAAAGCTCTGGGCCAGTGCACTTCGAAGGCACAGCTCGAAATAATCGGGATTATATGCAGGAATACAGATCGATACACGCGGCATCGATACCCTCCGGACTTAAGAAAGATTGGAATTGGACGCAATTACCGCGTCCCGCCAGCTTCGCACATAAGGAAAATACTGGCGCAAAGATCGGGATAGATTTGCCCCAGGTGATAGCATCCTTCGAGATATTCGCTGGAGATAATATCGGTCTCCAACAGCCGATCCCACTGAAAATTGGCCAACGCTTTGAAGAAGATGCCTGAGCGATGCACCACATTTAGCCCCGCTAATTTAGCATCACGCTCCAAGGTGTCCAACGAGTATGTGATCCGATGACCGTGTTCCAACTCCGCCGGCGTTACTGCCGAATTGTGACGTATCAAACCCATTTTGACCGCGATCTGACGTGAGGGAGCGTTCGCATTTGGGCAAACCAAGAAGAGCCTACCGCCTTCCGACAACCATTCCTCGTTGACACGTCTAAGCACTCCCACAGGATCATCCAGATGCTCGAGAACGTGCGTAAGCAGAATATTGTCATAGCGCTTGGGCAACGTCACGCCTTCGAATACGTCGTTGATAAATATCAGCCCTTCGCCTAGATCGCGTTTCGCTATGGCTATCGCCTCGTCGGATGCTTCGACGCAGGTG
Organism: Rhizobium sp. P1_B8; assembly: GCF_056406515.1. Classification (NCBI taxonomy): domain Bacteria; kingdom Pseudomonadati; phylum Pseudomonadota; class Alphaproteobacteria; order Hyphomicrobiales; family Rhizobiaceae; genus Rhizobium; species Rhizobium sp. P1_B8. Next base: position 1,640 of record NZ_JBFTZZ010000067.1, read on the forward strand.
ATGTCGTCAAAATACGGCATCACTCGTTTGGTGAAATCGCCTCGAAAACTTCCAAGCTCAAGTAAACTCCCCCGACGAAAGAATGGAATAAAGGACTTCAGCATATAATGATGCATGACATCGAAATCGAAATTGTAAGCATAACGATGATCACTGGTGTCTTTTATTTCATTGTTATAATCACGCTTGTCGGTCACTTTTTGGCCCCCAAATCCAGCTTCATAATGAGCGTTGACTGCCCGCCACCAAACGGCACAAACCCAAATTTTCCGTAGACCGCGACTGCCGCCATATTCCCAGCATCTACTTCAAGCTGTATTGTGCCGAAGCCTTTTTCGTCTGCGTGAGTGATGCATTGCTCAAGCAACGTCCCCGCTATTCCACGGCCTCGCCAATCCTCAAGCACACTCACGTTCGTAATGAATGCCGACTTGAGCTTGTCGTCGTTGCAATACATAGCCAAGAATCCGACTAACATGCCGTTCGACCATGCCTCGAAGCGCTCGGCATTTAGAAGAATTTTCTGCGCATAGATCCCAATGTCGATTCTTGCACTGAGCTCGGCTGCAAAACTCTCACCACACTCGTTTAAGTGTCGGGCTATTTCGTCTACCGAAGCGAAGTTGCGGCTCCAATTTGGGGTCAAGCGGTCCGCTCCAATATCGCAGCGCCGAATCCATACCGGCCGAAGTGGTTTCCGTTGTACAAAAGGTAAATAGCACCGTCTGACTCAAATACATGCGGATAGCAAAGCATGTCAGAATCCCACTCGCCACTTGTTCCTTCGATTGCTAGTTCGACGTCATCGCGCGACCAGTTAATCAGGTCGTCCGAACAGGCGTGGCCGATTTGATAGCCACGGCTTTTATTCGTGCGAAAATCTGACGATTGCCGGTAGCAAAAGAACATATGATGGCGCCCCTCGATCTCGATGACCGTAGGTAAAGCCTGGCTTTCATCTGGACCAAGCCGATCAGCGATAATCTGTCGGGCTTCTTCCTTCTGCCAATTGATGCCATCCCGGGATGTTGCGTGACCGATTTTATAGGTGCGGTCTGGCGCGGTTTCGGAGGAATATACTTTCCATCCAGTTCCGAAAATGTACCACATGTGGAAGGTGCCGTTGATGAACCGTACGAAGCCATCGCCGACCAAGCAAGGCTCGCCGAGCGACGCAGACAAAACTGGCCCATCGCCGATCCTCTTGAACGACAAGCCGTCGTCGTCACTGACGGTGAGGCCGATTGCAGTATCAACCGATACCGCAACCCTTCGATTCCAACCGCACGAGTAGCCGTAGATCTTTCCTTCATGTCGTATCACGTTCATCGGGAAGATACCGTGCTCGTCGAAACAGCCTAGTTTCCCAAGCTCTATAACGGGCCGGTCGGAAACTCGAACAATCCGATCCATTGTCTTATCCATATCAACGAAAGCGATATGGCTGAGATATTTGCCATTGGTGTCAACGGAGCGAGTTGAGAAGTATATTCGGATAAAGTCGTCGAAAACGAGTGCTTGAGGTGACTGCGCGTATTCGACACATCCTGCCGGCAGCTGATGGCGAGTGGGATCGAAGATCTTACCTAACTTCTTCCAGCGCATCTTCGTCATACATCACCCAACTTTCCGTCGAGAATAGCAAGACCGAAGCCATTGCGACCGACCTGATTGCCGAGATAAGCCATGTAGGTCTTGCCATCGATCTCAAAGACGTGCGGATAGCTGACCATCTCGTCGTCCCATCCCGTATCTGATACAGTTAGGCCAGCCTTTGAATCGTCGCGATGCCAGTTGATCAGATCAACGCTCGATGCATAGCCGATTCGATAGCCTTTTTCTTTACCTCTATAATTCGTGCTATACCGGTAACAGAAGAACATGTGGTATTTCCCCCCGGCAAAAATCACATCGGGGCTGGCCTGTGCTTCGTCATCTTCGACAATGCTGTTGATCAGGTTTCTATTTAGCTTTGTCCAACGGATGCCGTCTTCCGAGGTAGCGAGCCTTATTTTGTAGACAGGCTCAGCGCGCCCGTCGGCCATCTTCCACTTGGAGCCAGCGATGTAAAAGAGGTACCAGGTATTGTTAAAGCGCCGGATTTTGGGACCGCTCAAAACAAACGGCTCATCGGGCGAATATGGTAGCACCGGTCCACGACCTGCCTTCACGAACGTTCGACCTTCATCGGTACTTAGTGCCAAGCCGATACCGACGTTGAAAGGCACGGACTCGCAACGAGTCCAGCCGGCATAGTAAGCCCGAACGATATCGCCATCTCTTGCTACGGAAATCGGATAGGTACCAAATTGGTCAAATTCACCAAGGCTACCCAATTCCAGAACGGGACGTTCGCTGATGTGCCTGACTTTGAACAAATCAGCTCTGTCCACGTCGATATAAGCGGAATGCGACACATATTGCCCGGATTCGTCTGCCGGTGGTCGGCAGGAAAAATATACGCGCACAAAATCATCGAAAATCAGGGTTGCTGGCGCCTGAGCAAACTCCTTGAGCCACGGGCGATCCGTCACATCTTGCGGCGTGAACACCTTGCCCAGCTTTTGCCATTTAAACATCTACGTCACCGACTGGATTTCTTGATGGAGTCCGGACTGCCGAGTGCGGCAGCGACTACGGTTAAATAAGCTCATATTCGTTGAGTATCTTCGCCTGGATGCTCTCGGCGGAGTTGAACATGATCACGTCGATGATCGATAACCAAGGCATGAATTCCGCTCCAAACTGGGGATATTCGAAAGGCTTCGATTTGATGAATTTCAGGTCGATGTCACGCGCATTGAACGTTTCGCGCGAATAGAGATCCACTCCGCCGACTGCGTTTATATATACGCTTGCACCGGCCTCTTCACAAAGAGCCAAAACCTTTGTCTCTGCCTTAAGACCGTGATCTATTTTCATTTTGGAAGAGACGATGAATTCTGTCTTGATGCCGAGATAATCGCAAATTTTCGTGATTGAATTGAATATATAGGAATAGAGGTTGCTGTCTTGGAAGCGGATTGCCTGTTCTATCACTGGAAAAGCATTTGAAAAAAATGGTGCACGTCGATAGGCGCCTTGAATTTGATTAACTAGCTTATTGCGGTCGAACTCTGTCGACAGTGTGCGGTCGCATATATCTAGGCTGTCCGACGCGGCCTTAATCGGCAGAGAAAATGTAAAATCTTCACCATTCCGCAGTATGCGGTTTCGATTAATCCAACCCTTTTTTGTATATTTTATGTTGTCGTAGACAACAAATTTATCGACCGCGTGGATCAGCTGAAAGTAACCAATATAGGGGAAGAAATATGGCTGCATGATAGCCAGTTTCATCTCATATATCCCTACTTGCGGTGAAAGCACCTGTGCTCAATGAAGCAATGAGCGCGCAGACCTTGTCGACGATCTCCATCTCCATGTCCGGATAGATGGGAAGGCAGAGCACCTGTTGTGCGGCCTCGGTTGCGACCGGCAGATTCGAGGGCTGCGAGGAAGGCAGGCTGCGGTACATCGAGAAGCTTGAAATCAGCGG
>NZ_JBFTZZ010000068.1:0-4839 GCF_056406515.1 Rhizobium sp. P1_B8
CCGAAATCTTTTCGTCGCGCCGCACCAGAGACACTCAGCCCTAGCCACCCATATTCATCGCATCCGCGCCATGGCGCAGTGGAAAGCCGTGACCGCTGCAATTGCATGAGTTTACCGACAAGCGACTTTACGGCCGTTGATCAAACAACATCGCCCGGTAGAGAGCTCGAGCCAACGCAAGGCGCTGCTTCTCGCCACCGGAGAGGCGTACACCATTCTCGCCCAGACGGGTCTGAAGGCCGCTGGGCCAGCATTCGATTGGCTTTCGTAACCCTACTTGATCGCATATTTGCAGGATCTTCGCGATGTCCGGATCGAATTCGCCAAGTGCGATATTCTCGATTACCGAGCTTGAGAGCCCGTCGATTGATTGCGGCGGCACCCCTTTTGATATCGGCAACCGCGATGCGCTATCGTTGCGCCTGAAAACTACGTTCGATCGTGCGAATGTCAACCCGAAACGGTGTCTCCGGGCAAAGATGGCCATCCTCTCTCACCGGAGTGCAGCGCGGCTTTTCACTGCCAGCATTTGCATCAAGTGCAGGTCATTCGACTAAGAAATGCATGCGCATTGCGGCTTACGCTCTGCTGGCTCTTGACGACTTGTGTGCGACATTGTCGTCACCTTTGTCGGCTTCGTGACACGCTTTAGGATTCTTCGGTCCGGTATTTTATCCCTCTAAGTGTTTGCGGGAGCACCAGTTTCCGTTCTGCTCTATCAATCAGCTCAATTGGCACGACGCTTGAAAATTGTTCTCGGGCTGCGACGGAAGCAGCCGCGGCCAATGTCGCGGCATCACCTCGGTCGGTTCGAACACGAAAAGGAAGTAATAATGGCTGCTCTGCGTCAGATCGCGTTTTACGGAAAGGGAGGCATTGGCAAATCCACTACGTCCCAGAATACGCTCGCCGCCCTTGTCGAACTCGGGCAGAAAATCCTCATCGTTTGCGATCCAGAGGTCGATTTCACGCGATTGATCCTGTGGGCTAGCTTGCGCGCCTAAATTCAACAAAAGGAGGCCCTATGCGTATCGAAGCGATTTCCGTTGGCAAGAACCCGCCGGACGAGGTGAATGTCGTTGTCGAGGTGCCGGTCGGCGGCAAGCCGATCAAGTACGAACTGGACAAGGAAGCCGGCGCACTCGTCGCACACCGCTTCCTCTCCACTTCGATGACCTATCCGGGAAACTATGGCTTCGTGCCGCACACGCTGTCAGAAGACGGTGACCCGATCGACGTCCTGATTGCGAACACCTGGCCGCTCGTTGCGGGCTGCGTCATCAGTGTGCGTCCGATAGGTGTTCTGGTCATGGAAGACAATGCCGGCAAGGACGACAAGATCATCGCCGTGCCGGTGGCGAAGTTGACGCGCTGCTACGACAAGGTTGAGAACTATACCGACCTGCCGGATATCTTGGTGAAGCAGATTGAGCACTTCTTTTCGCACTACAAGGATCTGGAGCCCGGCAAGTGGGTGAAGATAGCCGGCTGGCAGGACGTCAATGTCGCCAAGAAGTTGATTCGTAAGGCGGTCGGCCGCTACAATTTGCACAAGTGATCCCGACCGGCAGAGCCAAAGTAGGCGGCGCGAAGTGGTCAGGGGCATCTTAGTTCAAGTCCTTGTCACGGCTGGGACAGGGGGCAAGCTGATTATGTGGCGGGGAAGTTGGAATGTCCGGATCGCGTGCAAAGTAGAAGTGTCACTTTGAGGTCCATATCGTAGGGCGACCAGCCCCGATCTGACCGGCTGGTCCGGGTTGCAAGATCAGATCGGGGCGGGTGAGGGGCACCTTTCGGCTTTAGATCCCATGAGACAGCGACAGGCGCTCTGGCAGAGTGAGGCTGCATCAAAGCACTCGCTCGGAAGGAGTAGATTATGGAAACCGCACCGTTCAGATTATCCGCGTGGCTACGAAAGGGCACCGTAAAGTTAACCGACGGCTGATGAAGATGTGCGTACATGGGCCATGTCAGAAGTTGCTCGTGATCCGCTTTATCGTCGCCACCGCTTTCCCGCTGAGATCATTGCGCACGCGGTATGGCTCCACTTGCGCTTTCCGCTCAGCCTGCGCATGGTTGAGGACATGCTGGCGGCCCGCGGCATCATCGTCACGCATCAGACCATTCGAAGCTGGGCGGAGAAATTCGGACGGCATTTCGCCCGGGAGATCAAGCGACGGTCAGCCGGCTGCCTGGGGCGACAAATGTTGGGGTGGACGGCCCCCGAACGGCATCGAAATGTGCCAGAGTGAGCTGTTAACGATCTCAAACGAAGGAGCCGCCCGTGGATCAGATTATCCGTATTGGCATGGATACGTCAAAGCACGTCTTTCAATTGCATGGTGTGAACGCCGCCGAGCGGCCGATCCTGCGCAAGAAGATGCGCCGCAAGGAGATGGTGGATTTCTTTGCGACATGCCCACCGACCGTGATTGCGATCGAAGCCTGTGCCGCTTCGCATCACTAGGCGCGGTTGCTGACAGGGTTCGGACATGAGGTAAAGCTGATCGCGCCACAACTGGCGAAGCCCTACGTCAAGCGCGGCAAGAATGATGCGGCCGATGGCGAAGCGCTATGCGAGGCGATGAGCCGCCCGACGATGCGGTTCGTTCCGGTAAAGAGTGCGGATCAGCAAGCCGCGCTGATGCTGGTGGGCATGCGCGAGCGCGCTGTCGCCGCACAGACGCAGCTTGCCAATACGATTCGTGGCTATCCAGCTGAGTTCGGGCTGACCGCGGCCAAAGGCATGTCTCATCTTCCGCTCCTTCTGGAACGCATCATGATTGATGAAAGCATTCCGGCTGTGGCGCGTGAGCTGTTCGCGTCTCTCGTTGAGGAATTTGCGCAGTTGGGTGAGCGCCTGAAAGAGGTGGAGGCAAAACTGATGGCTTGGTATCGCAACAATGAATGATGTCGCCGTCTTGCAAAGATCCCTGGTGTCGGACCAATCGGCGCGGTCTTGCTGGTGATGAAAGCGCCGGCACCGGAACAGTTCAGATCTGGAAGGCAGTTTGCCGCCTGGATGGGCCTGACGCCCAAGGATCATTCGACTGCTGGCAAAGTCAGGCTCGGTATCATTACGAGGCCGGCGATGAGGCATTGCGCAAAACATTGGTCGTGGGTGCAACCTCGTTGCTTCGACAGGTGAGAGCGGGAAGAGGCAGGAACGCTTCGCTCTGGCTCATCGAGTTGCTCAAGCGCAAGGCCCCAAAACTCGCGGCTGTCGCGTTGGCCAACAAGATCGCCAGGATCGCCTGGAAAATGATGGTGACCGGCGAGGCTTACAAGGGCAATGCTGCGCGCCCGGCTCTGGCCTGCGCGGCGTGAAGAGATCAGTCGGTCACGGTGAACAGGATACAGACGCTACCGTGCTGAGCTGATGCGTGAACTTGCAGGAAACGATTAGATGGTGTGATCGATCGATCCGAGACGCGGTACACTCCGTAGATGCCAGTGGCCCAACGAGGCCGATCAAGTGTTTGGAACCCACGTCGCGGAACCCATCTTGGCCAGCGTTCATGTGTGAACGCAACAAAAGGCCGGACATATGAACGCAAGAAATCCGATCAAATCATCAAAGAGTTCTTGCAAGGAGGGGGCCGTCCACATATGGCATCTCGACGAATGTGTGGTGGCCATCAATGGCAAGAAGCAGTGGCTCTGGCGTGCGGTCGATCAGGACGGCTTCGTCCTCGACGTACTGGTGCAAAGCCGCCGAAATGCCAAGGCGGCAAAGCGTCTGATGCGTAAGTTGCTGAAGGCTCAAGGGCGGACACCACGGGTCATGATCACCGACAAGCTCCGGTCCTATGATGCCGCCAGGCGCGACCTCATGCCCGGTGTCGAACACCGGTCGCACAAAGGCCTCAATAATCGAGCGGAAAATTCGCACCAGCCGACCCGACGACGCGAAAGGACCATGAAACGCTTCAAGTCGGCACGCCAGCTTCAGCGGTTCGTTTCCATCCATGATCCGATTGCCAACCTGTTCCACTTTCCCCGCAATACGCTGTCATCGGCTCAACATCGAGACCTGCGTAACGCCGCCATGCAAATCTGGAACAAAATCGCGTGTGTCGCCGCAGCCTGACAGCCGTCCCGGCCAGCTATCGCTGCATCAATCCGCTGATAACTTTACAGTGCCCTTCGCCCTGCATCGTTCGCGACAATGCAGGATGCGCTGAAATCAAGCTCGTCATCCATCTCTCCTCGTTGTGAAACGAGGGGGCACTTCTTCATTTCGTTAGGGGGTCAGTTTCTCATTTCGCCTGACACAATCCAAGTGTCGGTTAACGCTCCATCAGCAACTGGAACGTGTCAATGAGGATCGCCAGAAAAACGCCAGACCCAGTGATGATCACGCCATTCAGAAATAGCCGGCTTGCCTTGTCGTAGACGACTTTTTTCAGTGATGACGTTTGCAAAAGTAAAGCGAGGGAGCGCAGCTGAAAGACGATGCCTATAGTTATGACGACCAACGTCGGCAGGTCGGCAAGTCTCCACGGTATTGGATTGCTGGCCCACTGCGTAAGGAAGCCTAGGGAAAATGAAAGCACCACCCCCACGACGGTAATCGTGCCGTTGCGGAAAAGCGTTTCTATCAGGTGTTCGTCGTCATCGTTGAGATTCATTTCCGGCTCTCCATCCCGGTGACTATCCACGCTTTCGTGTGACAATCAACCGTATTTGGGGCGATGTCACGTTGTCGGCAACTTAACGGGTGGCGGATAATTCGGTTGAGATGACCTCATCGACCATCAGCTACAAGAACCACCGCTTTCCACCGCAGATCATCGCCCGTGCGGTCTGGCTGTATTTCCGGTTCCCGTTGAGCCTGCG
>NZ_JBFTZZ010000069.1:0-4095 GCF_056406515.1 Rhizobium sp. P1_B8
AAGCTATCTCGATGGCTGGCTTAAGGTTCTTGGCAACGACAAGCGCGCCATCTTTTCCGCGGCAGCGCATGCGCAGCGGGCCGTCGACTACCTGCATTCCTTGCAGCCGGAGTTCGACGAGGAGGCGGCGGCGTGAGCCGTCTCTTCCTCAACCATGCAGACGGGGACCACTGTAGCGCCGAAAGCCTCGCGAGCGCGGTGCGGGGCCCTCTGCCTAGGGCACTAGACCGTCGATCCTCCGTGCCGTCGGTGTGGAGCATATGCCTGATGATCAAATCCCCTCGTCAGCATAGGCAAATCAAGACTTTTCGCTTCAGGGGAGCCTCGGCATCTCCCCCTCCGTGACGTGCCAGATCCAGGGTGTGATTTCCGGTATTGCGTCGATCATCTCAGCCAGCGCATTCTCGAAATCTTCGCTGGCGCCGGGAGGCACGATGAACATTGCAACGGGAGCCGGGCGTTGTTCCGGCAGGGTTACAGAAACGACCGGTTGCTCGCGGGAGAGATTGAAACGCAAGCCTTTCACGCTCTTTCGCTTCAGCCTTGAAAGCCGTTCCAGGAGATGTTGCTCATGGACGCTCTCGAACGGAATCCAGTTCTCGTTGACCACCATCATGGCGATCTCCTCGATGGATGCGATCCCGGTGTCTGATATCCCGAAGGTCGCAATCATGATAAGATGGAAGTCTTCGCTCGATCGCCAGAGCTCGAGATCCGTCTCGTATCTGGCACCCAACCGCTTCCACGTACCCTCCTCGATTATGAAGGGGAAGGGGAGGTGGCGGACGACGATTTTCCGGCTAACGCGGGCTGCGGCGAACCCCTTGACCTCCGCCACGGTCACCATCAGCTTCCGGGGCCCCGGGCGGGAGGCGTGGGCACCAGCAAGCGCAGCCGCCCGCCGCGCCGCTATTCCCTCGCGGTCCTCCTGATGAAACACTTCAGGCACGAACAGGATGTCACTTAACGGGTCCCCTTGCGCGGTCATCTGCAAGGCGGCGTTGAGAAGACTTGCCCGCACCCGGCTCCAACCGCGCTTGCCGGTCCACGACGCGCGCCATTCCGTAAGTTCCCCTGCCTCCCAGAGATAATGCAGGACGGCGCGCAACGAGAGCTTCTTCGTCTCGTTGCGGAGCGCGGCTTCAGACGCGTGCGTTGAGAGCGCTGGCGTGTTTCGTACACTTTTCTTTGTCAGAGGAAAATCGAGCCTCAGGGCGGCTTTCCCATTTGCGTCGATATGGATCGCGCTGCCGATCAAGGATCCAAGGCCCGATAGCTCGTAGGGCGGCTCATAGGAAGGGCAGGCGGGGTGATGACGATGCCCCGAAAGCGGCATGCGCTTGATGACATGGAGAGCGTCGACACGCGCGATGTACATAGGGAGCGGCGGGTCTTTGCATTGGCAAAGTGGCCGGACGTTGTGCGTGTAAGCCTGTTCGAGGCGAGCCCGAAGCTCCGGAGCGTCTTCATCGAACGCCTGTTCGCCGATCAGAAACTTTCGCACATCGCCCTCAATCACTTTTTGCTGAGCCGAGCCGGGTGCGAAAATGTAGCACGGACTCCAGTTTCATACTACCTTAAAAAAGTCAGTATATTGGAGATGAGGCTGCGCGCCTAGAAGCGCAAGGGTGGCTCGCCGAAGGGCCTGAGCGCGTCGCCGCCTGCTGGGCCGAAGCACGCCAAGGCCGCTCCTTTTCGTCGTAATGACGAGATGCTCTCGGTCATGCCGACCGGCGTTATCATCTTTCCCGGCTCCGGCATCACAGGTAATCGCGCCGACAAGGCCCGCCGGCTCGGACTCCCGGTCTGGCAAGCCGCGGAGGATGGCAAGTGAGCGCTTTCCTTCGTGCGGGGGAAAGCCGGATGGTAATGAGATCGCGTCGCAGGTTGCGGCGACGCAATCGGGCTCGTTCATATCGTGGGTGGATGCAATCGTGTATCGAGAGCAAAAGCATCCTGGAACTTCAGCGCATAGGCGCCCGCCGCGCCGCCTGCCAGAAAAATCAGGTTCCAGCTATGCGGCGAGACCGCGCTCGGGATCGCGACGAAACGATGCTGTCGAAGCAGATCGTTTCCGAAGGCTTGTTGTCCCGCGCCGGGAATGCCCAGGCGCAGCCAGCTGGGATTGGGCACGCTTCCCGGATCGACAACATGGACATCGCCGGCATCGGCAATGACAGCTGCCGTCATCACATGTGCCACGGTGTCGAGCGCCCGGAACCCCTTGTGGACCGCAACTTCAAGGATCGCCGTCGCGGGATCGAGCGAGCAGTAGACCGCGTGAATCCCCTTGCTGTTCCAGCGGCCGCCAACCCGATAGGCGCCTTCCCCGCTATCCCATGTCGGCGCATGGACAACCTGATCGAGCCGCCACGCGACCAGTTCGGTCCCGCCGAGCGCGATTGGCAAAAGAGTCATGCATAGACGCCGTATTCCAGGCGGTCGAGATGATCCTCGACAAGCTCGACGCCGGCGGGCGTCCCGAGAAGATCGATCGGGCGGCGCTGATCAAGCGCGACCGCGGGACGCTCCAGCCATTGTTCGGCTTCTGCCTGCGATCCGAAGATATCCGTTGCCTTTGCGAGGATCTCAGCAAACTTCCAAGCGCGGCCGCTCTGTTCCTGGCTGAGCGGCTTGGAAGGCGTGTCCTTCCGCCGCTGCCAGGTGCGCAAGCTCATGCCCACCGCCTTTTCGAGGGACTCATTCTTGGCGATGACAACGAGATTGCCGACAAGGTAATCCAGCGCCGAGGCAGGCAGACCATGCAGAAGCAACTCATGCGCGTCGAGCGCATTGGTCAGGCGACGCGACAGAATGCGCGAGCCGCCGAGCAGTGCTTCAATTTTTTGCAGTTCACCGCCTGCTCCGGAGGAAGGTGCTTTTGCGGCGATGGCCATGATCTTTCTCCTGCGTCATCTGTCGTTCCTTACATGTCATGTGTCGCCATCAATTTCAAGGGCCGAGGGGCGCATCCGGCGTTTTCGCCGGACCGGGCTCTATTGCGCCGGCGAGCCAGCTTCACGAAGCCTGCGGTGCAGTGTTCGCGCCTGAAGGCGTGACGATCCTTTGCGCGGGCGGCTACCGCGCTGCTCTAAGACGCGAACGCGCGGATATGCATCGCGCGATCAGATCAGATTCCCGATGGCATCGCAGCCTCGGTCCGGCCTATAGCCCTTCCGACGCTTCCGGCGCGCAAGTTCGAGAAAATGCGCGATGGCTTCCCGTTCGGTCTCGAACACGTCGGTCCTCTCGCCGCCGCGTCTGCCGATCCGTCCCCAGCTGCGCACGACCGCGGTTTCGCCGAACAAGGTAGGCTGGATCGCGAGCATGTAATAGCGCGCCATGTCGCGGCTGGCATCAATGCGCTGGCAGTAGAGGTGGAACGACATTCGGCTCATGCCGGGGATCATTCCCGTGGGGACCGATCCTGTCCAACGAGAGTTTTGAATCCTTTGCAGCCGATGGATTCCGTTTTGTGATGTGTCGGCGCGTTTGGGACGGCGCAGAACGCTCGACGAAGCCGGCCCTAGTCGCTCGGTGTGGCCGGGCGCTGACGGTTGGATCTCCCGATGGAATACTGTCGGATGCGTCAACCGGGACCAGGGCAAGTCGACGAAGGATCACGTGTTCGACCCCTCGAGCTAACAACTCCACCCGGCATGCCCTGCGGCCTGCAGGAAGCGCTGCGGTTCCAGCCCGCGCCGATCTCACCGACTGGCAACGTACCATTGGGCAGTTGGCGCGCGCCTCTCGCTTGCGGTGATTAGGAGCGGGATGAGAGCTTTACGCAGAATGGCGGCGAGGCACTCTAAGAGCTCCTAGCCCTCTTGTAGAGCCGCGACCCGGGCTGACGTGATGGTTTGTCCCGCTCTTCGGTTGCGTGAGACCATTCCCTTTCTCCATGCCGCCTTTCTAAGGGACCGGCCGCCATCAGCGTCAACCCGCAAGGGGTTCCCCTGCGCTGGCGCTCCGGTGACGCCTACGGCTCGGCCCCTTCTTCGGGCGCCATCGGGAATGGTCCCGAGCAACCGAAGGAGACAGTACCATGGCCACCACGATCGCAACCCTCACCGCAAAGAGCGACGGCACCCTCGA
>NZ_JBFTZZ010000070.1:0-3962 GCF_056406515.1 Rhizobium sp. P1_B8
GGGGTATCGATGACCCAGCCGCCGCCTGAAATTGCATGCAGGGATCGTGCGGTGGTTGTGTGTCGGCCCTGCGCGTCATATTCGCGGATGGTGCCTGTCTTTTGCTTTGTGTCAGATTCRGGCCCGGTCATGGTGTTCACCAGTGTTGATTTTCCGACACCAGAAGACCCCACCAACGCAACTGTTTGGCCGATGCCGCACCAGGGCCTCAACAGGGAAACKGCGTCCGCGGAGCGCCCATTCAAGGCAATGACAGGCAGGTCACGCTGCAAAGCCTCGGCTTGCGCCTGGAACATGCCGGCATCTTCCGCGGTGTCGGCCTTTGTCAGCACAATCACCGGATTGCTCCCGGCCTGGTTGGCCATGATCAGGTAACGTTCCAGCCGAGCAAGATTAAAATCGGCATTGCACGAGGTCACGATCAACAGGGTGTCGACGTTGGCGGCAACAAGTTGCTGGCCACGCCCGCCTTCCKGTCGTCGCTGAAAGACGCTTTTTCGGTCGAGACGTCTGATGAGCATGTCGGTCAGTGGATCGGCAAGAACCCAGTCGCCGACCGCGTAGTCACCAGTATTGGTATTGGMTGGAAATTCCAGTCCGACCGGCCCGGTGACATCGATTGCCTCGATGCGTGCCCGGTGAACGGAAGCAATGCGTCTGGGGATCAAGTCAGCTTCGCTGGGCTGGACCTGGTCCGCGAAGAATTCTGACCACCCAAGCAGTTCCAGCGGCGGAGAAAGTTGGGAGCTGGTCAAATCCTGTTCCACATTCGTTAAGGCTGCCATAAAGGGTTTTCAATGATCTTCCGCGGCTTCTCGCCTAGCTGCGTGGATGATCCCGTTTTGGCAACGAGGTTGCGTAAGCAGCAGCTTCGCCGGGGTAGGGGAAATCGTCCCCGAGCTGACGGTCGCCATCGTAGACTTTGAAGCTGGGCCCTTCAACTTCAACGATCTTATAGCCATTCACGTATTCGATCTTCGGTGTTTTCCAGCCCATCAAAGCTCTCCGATCCGGTCCGAGGCTCTCTGAAGATGGTGCCAAGACCTCATACTCGGCGGTCCTATCAGGTGCTTCACGATTAGCCAACGCCGGGTCGATCCTGTTCAAGGCGAATGTCGATTATTTAATGAAGCGAGCTCATCCTGGAGGAAGAGAAGGAATTCAACGCCCGCATGGCCCGTTTCCGGTCGGAACAGACCATTCTCAAATGGCGCCTTGAACAGCTAGATCAAACCTTATCTGGCTTACGCGAGCAGGAAGCTGCAGTTCAGAAGCAGGCCGAGGTCGTAAAGGACGAGCTGCAAGGCAAGCAGTCGCCGGTCGAACGGGGGCTGATCAATCGATCAGATTACACGGAGCTTCTGGGCATCGACGCCGATCTGTTGGGGCAAGCGCTGCCATCGCCTCTGAACAGGCAACAACCGGCTCGCAAATCGCGGAAGCCAAGGAGCAGGTGGAACGCCTGCGAACCCAACGCACGGAAGAAGCCGTTACAAAACTGAATGAAACAGTTACCTGCCCCGATGTTAGAATTTTCGTGGCAGCGATATCACCTGACCCGACAGGGCTCACATCGTCCGGCCAAAAACTGTGACCGGGGAGCGACCGCAATTTGCGGACGATCTCCATCACGAGTGACGGTGAACCGGGAGAGTTGGGATATTTGGGGTTGCCGACAATCCGGATGACACCATTTTCGGTAATGGGGCAGGTAGCCCACGCGGTCTGACCCATCGCCGCGAACCATTCGTGCGCATCATCATGGGCTACATGGCCCGGATCGATTAAGGCAATCAGCACATTGACGTCGAGCAGGAAAGTCACTGCAGTTCGTCACGCAAGGCGTTCACGATTTCGAGGGTCACTGGAGGCGCATCCGGCCGAGCTGACAGGAGAGGAATGCCATTGCGCTCGCGGCTGCTGGGCGGTCGGCGCAGAGAACGTCTCGCCAGCTCAAAAATGACCTCGCCGACGCTCCGGTGCTGCTGGGTTGCCATCGCCTTTGCGGCGATCAGGACATCGTCGTCGATTGCCAAGGTCGTTCTCATATCCGCCTCATCACGCATCATATAAAGCAGGTGGCCGGCCTTCTCAAGGTTGATACCGAAAGGACGCACCATTGCGCCAACCTGTTCACCGGCGAAAACGATTGAAAACGCATTCTCAAATCTGTGCGCGAACCACGGGTCTCCGGTTCGAACCTGCTCAAGGCGAACGATCGGATAAATGCGAAAGATCGGCAGAACTATTTAGGTGTTTAGTTGCGAGCATTGGCCGGCTTATGCAATGAAGCGCCTGCCTTTTTGGCCGCCGCCTGAAGACGCTTGTCCCTGGTCCATAACGCCGCTCGCCGATCAAGCAGTATCGAGGCGAGCAAGTGGGCATCTGTATAGCCGATGCCCATACTGAAAATGCCGTGACGATCAATCATTGTCATCACTTCGTCATGCGTTGCGACGAACGCTTGGCGCTGGGCTGCCAGAAACGCTATCACGCGCCCGCGATCTCGAAGGCTGCCAAGCGCCAGTTCGCCAACTACAGCCGGATGGCAGAGTAGACGATCGTCCTCAATGATCGTCCGAAGTTCCGCATCAACATGGCGGAAATGATCGATCCATATAGAAGTGTCTGCCAGTATCACTTGGCAGCTGCGCTCCGGCGACGTGGAGCTGCCTCTGCATCGGGCATAGTTCCGCCGAGCGCGATGAGGCGTTTTCCGGACTCTACTCGAACAAGCGTCTCCAACGCCTGGCGGACTATAGCAGCGGTTTCTTTTGTGCCGGTCAGGGACCTGGCCCTTTCCATGAGAGTGTCGTCTAGATTGATAGTCGATCGCATCGTTTCTTATCCTGTTCAGGCGCTTTAACTAGCACCATTTGGTGATAAAATCTACGCCTAGTTCCCACATCGATACCTGAGGACCGCCGAGTGAGAGCGGGAGCTGCGCGACCGCGTGGCGGCTACCGTAGCCGATCAGGTCACTAGCGCTCGCTTGCTTCGACCTATTTCGACATCTTCTGAATCTTCTCGATCTGGACGTCGATGATCGTCTGCGCGGCAGGCGGGACAACATCCCACTTCATCAACACGACCCCGGCCGAGCCACTCCGGCAGGCTGTTGCCATAGCTGATGGAAAGCCGGTCAGGATTGGGGCGGTGCCAGTGTTGTGCGCGACTTCCTCTGAGGCAACGGCCAAAAAGATGTCCGGATGTTCGACGCGATTGTGTAGGTGATCACCATTGGGGTCGCCTCGGGGAAAGCGGCGAACATGCGCTGCCGAAACGACGTGACATCGCCTTTTTGGACTGTTGTGAACCGCCTCACCAGCCATAGCTGAAGGTGGCACCACTGCCGTTATCCCCATCCTGCACCCTGGGCGGGCAAACCACAACGGCATTCGGGCTGGCCGGACTGGGCGATCTGCACGTCACTGTTGGCGGAGGGCGTAACAGCCGCCTCGGCCAGGGATTGGGAACTGGCCGCACAGTCGTTGAAATGTTGTCGAGCGAACTGTTTGGCGAAACGGTCGAAGGTGTGGATACAGCGCGGGTTCTGGCGAATATGGCGCTTGAGAAGCAACATACCGATGAAGATCCGCTCGCTTATTTCCCTCTGGCGTCTGCCATCATGAACGCCGTTCTTCAGCAGAAACGCTTCACGTTGGATTTTTCAAACCTCATTGTCCAGTAGACCGGGTCGTTGATTTCCAGTGAAATCTGTCAGTATTTATTGGAAGTCGCTAATGGAATGCACAAAGCAACTCGGGCAGCATATGTGCATGGTGAGATTCTGTTTCGATGGATCGGATTTATCGTAAGACCGTATGTCCTTCCGGCGGGGGTGGCTTGCCCTACACTCCCTTTGCGAGGGTTGCTCGGATAGGCCGAGCCGATCCTCCCTGGCAGGAGGACAAGCCGTGAAGCATTGTACAGAAGTTTTCGTTGGTATCGATGTATCGAAG
>NZ_JBFTZZ010000071.1:0-2627 GCF_056406515.1 Rhizobium sp. P1_B8
GCGCTTGCCACCGCCGCCAGCGCTGCTCGCTGCTGGCGATAGAGAGGATCTGAGAGCACACGCGAGCGCGCCTCCTCGTCGATCGCGGTCCTGAACTCGGTGACGGCGGCAAGCATGGGGACATTCTCCATCCCTTGATCGGCACTGGCGCCGGCAACAATCTTCGAACGATCCCGCCGCTCGGCGAGATGCTGCTCGTCGGCAAAGCGCTTCACGGCGTCGAACAGCCGGGTCAGCTTCTCGCCTCTGATACTGGCGAGGTCTTCCGGCATACGCTCGATCATGTTGCGTTCGCCAACCGCGTCGGCCTTCGAGGTAAACGCGCGCCAGCCGAAGCGAGCGGTCAGCGCCTCGCTGACCGCCTTGACCTCCTGGACGATCGAGCGGTCTTTGGCGGCAAGCGCAAAGGCGGTCTTGTAGGCGTCGTCACCACCTTGCCTGCGCACCGCCTCGATCTCGGTAAGACGTGCCATCGCCTTTTCGGAGAGCGCCGGGATCGACAATGCCATATGGGCGCGGCGYTGYTGCTCGTGGCTTTCGAAGCGTTCGGCATTCCGGCGGAACYGGGTGGCATGGGCGCGGACGAGCGGCAGCAAGTCCGTCAAGGCAGTGATCGCGGCATTTCGTTCGTCGCGTGCCGCACGACCGTCGACGATCAGCTCGGAACCCCGCAGGCGGCCGAGCCGCTCGGGTGCTTTGGCAAGATCATCGGCAAGCCTGCGCGGATCGACGCTTGTATCCGATGAAAGCGCGTTCAAGGCGACAAGGGCTGCATCCGGGTCACGATAGATCTTCTCCAACAGCGGCCGGAGGATGGCTTCCCGTTCCTTCCAGGCAGGAGACGAAAGCTGTGCCAGCTGCGCATCTTCCTCGGCACTCCTGGCAAAGCCCGTGGTGGGCGGGATCAGATATCGGCCGCGAGCAACATCCGCCTCCAAGACGGTTTGGGGTTCAGCCCGTTCCTCGTTGTAGGCGATGCGCCGTTCCCGCTCGATCGTGAAGCCGAGCGCAACGCTTGCCCGCTCCCACAGCTTCGCCAGCTGCTCGCGCYTCTCGGCAATCCCSGCCCACCGCCGGGAAAGGCTTTCTTCCGCCCCGGCTGCGGCAAGCGAAAGGTGATCGAGACCACGGCGGCGCGCGAAGTCGTCGGCATGGGCGCGATAACCGGCCTCGCTTTCAAAATCGAGCGTCGTCGTCTTGGCGCCGGAACGCGACAGGCGCTCTACCAGCTGCTTGAACACATCCGGTCGATGGCTTTCCCGCTCGATCCGTTGCTGACGCGCTTCGGCGGTTTCGATCCGCTTGGCGGTCCAGACGTTGCGGTCGACCTCTCTTTCCTCGAACCGCTTCTGGCCGGTTTGTTCGTCGACGATSGCAAMCTTGATCGTCACCCGCTCGACGCCGTCCTTGCGCAGCGTGACGGTATCGCCTTCTGAGACGCCACCTTCCTCGAGCGCCTTCGGCAGGCTGACRCCCCATAGACGATGGAGGGTGCCGTCATCYGYYCTGACATCGGCATAGGGRCTGTCGTCGGCATCYTCRTCRYTYGGCCGGAACTTGGCTTGTCCTGTTTCCACGAGCGCGCCGGTGACGCCGGCGGCATGATCGACATGCGGCTTTCGYCCCCATTCCGGCTTTGCTTCAAAATCGTCCTTCGCCGCATAGAGRTCGACGCGGTCTCTGTGYCTCGTCATCGACACATAGGTCAGGTGCTGGTCCATCATGCCGGTGGCGAGCACGAAGSTTCGCTCGACCGTGGCGCCTTGAGACTTGTGAATGGTCGCGGCGTAGCCATGATCGACATTGCGATAGCTGCTCTCGCTGATGACGACATCACGGCCACTGTCGAGACGGAYCGAAAGCACTGCGTCGCCACGTTTGTCGCCGGTGGAAACGACCGTGCCGAGCATGCCRTTCTTCACATGTTGCGGGCCGAGACGMRTTGCGCGCGSTTCAACGAAGCGGGCATTCTCCAGGAAGATGATGCGGTCRCCGGCAGCAAATKCCCGCGCGCCGCGCTCGGTCCGGAAAGCGCGGTCCTCACCAAGYGCGCCCTCTCCCACCATCACCGATCGCAGCGCCTCGTTCAGAYRCTTGACGTCCTCGTTGGTGTGGGCGAGCACCAGCAGTTCGTCACCACGAAGACGACCGTCATTGCCTGYCGTGGTTGAGTTCTGGATTGCCTGTTTGCGCGCTTGGCTCCAATCGGCGACGATCCGATCGATCGTTTCCGCTCGCGTCCCTGCCTCGACCAGGTGGCCATGTCGGGCATAGACATCGAGGCCTTGTTCGACCTCGCCGCGGGCAAAAAGCCGCGAGGCCTCGCGCGCCCATGGCTGGCGCTGGCGGCGCACACCGGCAAGTTCGGCAAAACCGATCCGCTCAGTGATCGCCCGGAATGCCGCCCCCGCCTGGATCGGCTGCAGCTGCATCGCGTCACCAACCAGCACGACCTTCGCCTCGGCTTGCTCGGCGATGTCAAGCACGCGGGCCATCTGCTGCGACGACACCATGCCGGCCTCGTCGATGACAAGCACATTGCCACGTTCGAGCAATTCGCGTCCGCTGGCCCAGGCGAGTTCCCAGGCGGCGAGTGTCCGTGACCTGATGCCGGAACTGTCTTCCAG
>NZ_JBFTZZ010000072.1:0-2116 GCF_056406515.1 Rhizobium sp. P1_B8
AGGAGACAGTACCATGGCCACCACGATCGCAACCCTCACCGCAAAGAGCGACGGCACCCTCGAAGGCATCTTCGCCACCATCCGGGTCAACGCCCCGATCGCCATCGTCCCGAACGCCAGCAAGGCGAACGATGAAGCACCCGACTACCTCATCATCCACCGTAAGACCGGCTTCGAGATCGGAGCGGGCTGGAACCGCATCGCTCGCCTGACCGGCGAGGAATACCTCTCGGTCAAGCTGGAGGCTCCGGAGATCGGCGTAATCTTCGGCAATCTCGCACAAGCCCCCGGCGGCGAGCCGAACCGGAAGGTTATCCTCTGGAACAACCCCGCCTGAGGCCTACAGGCCGGCCCCGAAAGCGGGGCCGGCTCCGAGCGTGTCTCTGCCGCGAGCCTTGTTGTTGTTCGAGCCGTCGAGGGCGTCGAGCCCATTGACGGCTATTCTGGTGCCATACGGAGAGGGAAAGTCTGCTCAGTCGATCCGAGGGTGCCATGGCGGCATAAAGGCCTCAAGCACTTCGTGGTTCCCCCAATTTTGCCTCCGCTGCGGTTCCCTCCACTCCGACAAAATCGGCTCCCCCACTCGCCGGCTCCGCCGCTCGCTGACGCGATCCTTGACCCCTCCATCCCGCCATGACCGGGACGCTCGTCTTTCACAACGTCAAGGAGACGACAATGACCATTTGCATCGACGAAGTCATCGAGCTGCTGCGCGCCGAACTCGGGAATGCCGATCCTGTCGAGCGCCGGCAGATCGAGAGCGAACTCGAACTGGCACTGGCCGAGCGGGAAATCATCGAGGCCGAACAGGATGGCCGCATCGACGTCGAGCCTCCGTTCTGACGGAGGCTTATCGCCGTGTCCATGAGCCTGACCGGCCAGATCGACCGGCCGCCAGGCTGTCAGGGGTTTCCACCCCTCGACACTCCCGCCACCTCGCGCCGGATAGGGTCGCGTCCCCTTCAGGGACGCGGGTCTCTTCTCTCTCTCTCTGGCATCCTATTCTACTCCAGCAAATCCGGCGTCAAGGACGGCCCGGGCTCCCGCATTTTTCCGCAGCTGCGCTTCTCAGAAAAATCGGTTCTCCCGCTTGCGAGCCGCGTCCGCGGTCCTTGACCCTCTCTGCAACGGAGTGGCCGATCTCCGCCATCAACGAAGGATGTCGCATTATGACAACCGATCTAAGCCTGATGCTCTATGCCAAGCTTGCTGCTTCGGCTCGTCGTCTCTGAAACCGCTTCGCAAGAGCTTCACGATCATCCAGCCGGCGAGAAAGAGATCAGGCGCTTCAGCATCAATCTGCTGGACGGTCTCGAGATCGATTTCGATACGCATGAATATTGCGTCAACGGCGGCGACTGAATCACCACGCTGACCGCGGACACTGGCGTCGTCGTCGAAGTCAACAAAGGGCATCCGGCAGCAAACCGGAATGCCGGTTGATGCCGCCCGTGTCGTTTATGGCCGAGGAGCAGTTGATGACAAGCTGCCATAAGCAGCGTCCCCACTCCTGGCGCTTCCCCTCCAGACCGTGGTGTGCTCGACTGCCGGTGCAGTTAGCCTTCCGGCTAGACCCACGCAAAACCATCAGTATCTTTTTGCCAGACGTAGTCCGCTCATGCGTAGCGATCGACTATGATCCTGGGTGATGATCTGCTCGACCCAATGTTTTCGACTGGGTAGTCGTGCGGCCCGATCAGCGGTCGACGCTGCAATCTGACGCGCCCGCTTTCCCGCGTTCGACCGTTTCGGTTGCCCCAGCTTAGATGGCGCGAGAAGCCTTCACCCGACCATGGAAGACCTCACCATCCTACTGTTCCTTTTGTTTCGATGAGCGATGCCAGCCAACATACTAACTAGAATAAAGTAGTAAAATACTTTAACCTGCAGCGGCAAAAGCGGCATCGGCCCTGCGTTCCGATTGGTTTGAGGGCGCAATATACGTCGCTGTCGCGACGTGCTCGGGTGAGGTGGAGACGACAGTGGCGATCATGTTCGTCAGAGCACAGGTGATCGGCAGGGGCGCGGGACGCAGCGTCGTCTCGGCCGCCGCCTATCGCCATCGCGCCCGGATGATGGACGAACAGGCCGGTACGTCGTTCAGCTATCGCGGCGG
>NZ_JBFTZZ010000073.1:0-1818 GCF_056406515.1 Rhizobium sp. P1_B8
CTGCCCAAGTTCCATGTGGCCGAGCATCTGCGGACCGGACGGCTCGTCCACGTCCTGCGGGACTGGGCGCCGCCAGACTTATGGTTGACCCTGTATTACCCCCCGTATCAGGTGCTGCCGCCCCGTATCGCCTCGTTCTCGAAGTTCTTCGAGCAACAGATCCCGGCGTTTATATCGGTAATCGAATGAACTGAGTTTGTTTTTAAAAGGTTTTTGAAAGGGATATTGCTGCACCCGACGGGCTTGGCTTTTCAACTGGCTCTATTGTCGGTATTGCCACGTTGTTTGACTTGTCTGGGTGGGCTATTCGAGCCGGATGAATATTCCGTGCCAGATGCCGCGCCTGAAAGGCTTTCGCTTTGCCCGTGAAATCATCGCCTATGCGGTATGGGCTTATCATCGCTTCGCGCTCAGCACCGCCGACGTGGAAGACCTGCTTGCCGAACGCGGTGTCATTGTCAGCCGGGAAGCAATCCGGCTTTGGGTCAATCGCTTCGGGCGGCATTTTGCAGTTTGTGTCCGGCGAGATCGACCTGCGCCTCGCGATAAATGGCACATCGACGAGGTCGTGATCACGATCCGTGGCAAAAAGCATTGGCTATGGCGGGCCATCGACGCGGACGGCCATGTGCTCGACATTCTGGTTCAGCCACGTCGAAATGCGAAGGCCGCAAGGCGTTTCCTGCGCGGCCTGGTTGCTCGGTTCGGCATGCCAAGGGTTGTCGTTACGGACAAACTCCGCAGCTACATCAAGCCGATCCGAACTCTCGCGGCAGGCGCCGAGCATCGGGCGCACAAAGGGCTCAATAATGCGGTCGAAGTCTCGCACAGGCCGACACGAAAGCGGGAGAAGATATTTGGCCGGTTCAAGTCACCACGGCAAGCACAGAGGTTTCTCGCTGCCCACGACCAGATCAATCTGATCTTCCGGCCCCGCCGCCACAAAATCAACGCCGCGTCTTGCCGTCACGCCAGGACGGATGCGTTTGCCCTCTGGCATGACTACACCGCAGAAATGACCGTCTGAGCTCGGTCCAGTTGCTCGCGCGCAACTTGCTTCAAACAACTTGGCGATACCCCGCCTCATACTCCGCCCAGTTCGTCACTCTGAACTTCATTTTACCGATGTGATGGCGGCGGGCGGCGTTATGTTTGTGTGGCATGCTGGACCAGTCAAGCTATTTTCGATCCCCGCCGCATAGGCGCAAAACGTTGAAATTTGATCCCTGCACCAACGCCAAGGGTAGGGCTATCACGTCAAAAAGCTGATCGCTGCAACACGGCCATGTTGAGCTGGGCGCCGCCTGGCAGAAGCGCTCCACCGAGAGCGACCGCGACTACCTCTCGGTCTGGACGACCCGAGCTTCCCGGCTCCGATCTATGCCACGCTCGCTGAGGTCGAAGGCGAGGACGGCTACCAGCTGATTTGGTCTCGCCCCAACCGGGATTGAGATCCGGCGAAGGCCCCGCCACCGAGCGGGGCCTCTCCCGCTCTGACTTTTTTCCGCCGTTCTTCCTTATTGGATGAAAATGGATGGAAAAATGGAGCCTAGTATGTCATATCCCATTCGGATGGAAACGCATGGAAACGCATGGAAACGGATGGAAACGGATGGGATAATGGATGACGGCCCTTGATCTTGCGAAATTGCGTATCACGCCTGAGATCGCAGTTTGCGCCATCTTTTGCGTTTCACCTTGATCTTGTGCTTGTTTTCCAACCATTCGCCTTCACCAAAGACCTTCAGACCGGTGCTGTCCACCACCAGATGAACCGGCCTCCAGCAGGCCGTTCGCCGCCGCACTGGCGGCAAAGCC
>NZ_JBFTZZ010000074.1:0-1622 GCF_056406515.1 Rhizobium sp. P1_B8
GTCGTGAAGTTCGCCGTCTGCCAGCCGCTCGCCGTGGTGGTGGTGAAAGTGGCAGTGGCGAGCTTGGTGCCCGTCGAGCTCCACAGGTCGACGACGTTCTGGCCGTTGTCGTTGGCGCTGCGGTAGAACCTGATGCCTGTGACATCCCCGGCGACGTTCGACTGGAACTTGACGCCGAGCTCAAGCTGCTGACCGTCGTTGAGGTTCGTCTGGGCCGGCGTGCTGGAGGCGGAGAACAGGCTGTAGGTCGTTGGCCCCGCCGACACGGCGACATTGAAGGTCTCATTGGCGGCAAGGCCGCCGAGATCGGTTGCCGTCACCTTGACGCCGTAGTTGCCTGCTGTCGTCGGCGTGCCGGAGAAGGTGCGCGTCGAGGCGTTGAAGGCGAGCCAGCTGGGAAGCGCCGTGCCGTCGGCAGCAGTTGCCGTATAGGTCAGCGTCTCGGTGCTGTCGACATCGGTGAAGGTGGTCGTCGGCAGCGTGAACGAGAAGGCGGAGCCGGTGGTGGCATTCTGAGCGGCCGTCTGGACGGCGAGCACCGGTGCGTCATTGGCGCCATGGATGGTGACGGTCAGATTTGCCGTGGCCGTGGCGCCGGCGCTATCGCGCATCGTATAGCTGAAGACATCGCTCAGCGTGTTGGTCGACTGACGCAAGGCCTGGACGGCGGCATTGGTCTCGTTGATCGCATAGCTATAGACGCCCGATGCATTGAGCACGAGACTGCCATAGGCGCCGTTCAGCGCTGAGCCGAGCGTGCCTGACGTCGCGCCGAAGCTGACCGCGCTCACCGTCTTGGTGTCGCCGGAATCCGGATCGGTGTCGTTGGTCAGAACGTTGCCGCTGGCAACTACGCCACCCGAACCATTGGCGACACCGCCCTTCTCGGTCGCGTCCCCCGCATCGGCGACCGCCGTCGGCGTCGTGTTGCCGGGAACCGACACGGCGATGTTGAAGGTCTCGTTGGCGGCAAGGCCGCCGAGGTCTGTGGCGGTTACCTTGACACCATAGGTCCCGCCTGTCGTCGGCGTGCCGGAGAATGTCCGCGTCGAGGCATTGAAGCTCAGCCAGGCGGGCAGCGCCGTGCCGTCGGCAGCCGTTGCCGTGTAGGCCAGCGTCTCGGTGCTGTCGACATCGGTGAAGGTGGTGGTCGGCAGCACGAAGGAGAAGGCCGAGCCGACGGTGGCATTCTGGGTCGTCGTCTGAACGGCGAGCACCGGCGCGTCGTTGGCGCCATGGATGGTGACGGTCAGGTTTGCCGTGGCTGTGGCGCCGGCGGCATCACGCATCGTGTAGCTGAAGACATCGTTCAGCGTGTTGGTCGACAGGCGCAGCGCCTGCACGGCGGCATTGGTCTCGCTGATCGTATAGGTATAGGCGCCCGATGCATTGAGAACGAGACTGCCATAGGTGCCGTTCAGCGCTGAGCCGAGCGTGCCTGATGTCGCGCCGAAGCTAACCGCGCTCACCGTCTTGGTGTCGCCAGCATCCGGATCGGTGTCGTTGGTCAGCACATTGCCGCTCGCAACCACGCCGCCCGAACCATTGGCGACACCGCCCTTCTCCGTCGCGTCCCCCGCATCGGCGACCGCCGTCGGCGTCGTGTTGTTCGCATTCGAGGG
>NZ_JBFTZZ010000075.1:0-1550 GCF_056406515.1 Rhizobium sp. P1_B8
TGAAGCCGATTTCGAGCTGCAGACGAGAAGTCGAAGTCGCGATGGTGGAAATGCTCGTCAGTTTGCAGAAACGTGGATGGTCGGCTGCGGAATTGGCACTGGCGCTCGCAGATGCCTCCGAAGATCTCGTCATGATGATTGCGACCAAAAGGCTTCGACCGAATTAGGTCGTGGTGACGATTTAACGATTTGGGATTCCGCCGGAGGCGCAAATCAGATTCAAGGCTGACTTTTGGAGATCGGCCGTGGATTGTGATGCGCTTCGGGATGGCCAGTGGGAACGGATCAAGGATTGTGTGCCGGGCGGCACGAAGGGCAAACGCGGCCCGCGCACGAACAACCGGGGTCGGAACAAGAGCGGTGCGAAATCGTACGATAGGGCGAACGGACCGAACGCCCATGTTGCACTTGGTGTAGATCTCCAAGTCATTGAAGTTGATGCAATCGAGATGAACTGTTCCGCATCTCATCGGAGGCGTTCGAGCTTTTGACAAACTTTGCCAAAATCGGCTAAGTTGCCTTTCAAATTGAGGTTATCAAAGGCCACGATGAACGTATCTCTTCCAGGCCCGATGAAGGATTGGGTGGAGGCCCAGGCCAGGACAGGGCGATATTCGAATGCTAGCGACTACGTGCGCGACCTGATCCGACGCGACCAGACGCGAAACGACAAGATCGCCGCCATGCAAAGCTTCGTCGAGGCCGGGCTCCAAAGTGGTGTCGGCATCCGATCAAAGGATGAACTCTTTGCTGAAGCGATGGCTCGTGCCAGCAAGTCATGAGTTTTAAGCTTTCTGCCGAAGCGGAAGAGGACATTATTGCGATCGCCGAGCAAGGTGTCCGTATGTTCGGGGCAGGCCAGGCAAAGCGATACCACAATGAACTTTTCGCATTATTTGATCTGATATAGCTGTCAATCCACGCATCGCGCGCGAACGGGATGAGATTGATCCGCCCATTAGAATTCATCCCTTCAAAGCGCATCTAATCGTTTATAGGATCGAAGATGATGAGACAATTTTTGTAATACGAATTCGCCACGCGCATGAAGATTGGGCAGGTGAATCAATTTAGCGCACCTCGGATGGAGCTGTGGGATTTGGTGTGTCTCAGGTTCGAATCGGGTCAAGAGCTTCCGGTTCGAACGAATCTTCCAATTGGATTCGTCTGGATCAGGTGTTGCGCCGCCAATTGCCAGGCGTGGTGCCGACGATACCTGCAAAGACGCGCGTGAAATGGCTTTGGTCGGCGAAGCCGCAGGCGATGGCCACTTCGGCGAGCGGAGTCTTTGAGGTCCGTAGGAGGTCGCGGGCACGGTCTATTCGCTCACGAAGGACCCATTGATAGGGCGTCATACCGGTCGTCTCTCGAAAAGCGCGAATGAAATAGCCGCGCGACAGGTTGCACATCTGCGCGACTTCGGAAATCGACACGTTGCCGTCGAGGTTCTCAAGAAGCAGACTTTTCGCCAGATCCTCATGCGTCCGCGAGAGGCTGCCCGACCTATCGGAGGCTACCGTTGGCCGGCCGCCGTAACGCTGGACCAGGTA
>NZ_JBFTZZ010000076.1:0-1505 GCF_056406515.1 Rhizobium sp. P1_B8
GCTCTGATGTCCGTTGTCAAGACTCTGGACGCACGAGACCAACCGCTCGGCGGAGCGGTGGTCAAGGATGCACGCTCATAGGTGGAGACGGGACCTGAAGGACGTCGGTGATCAAGCTCTGATGCGCGGATTGGATACCGCATTCCCGAATTTGCGTCCGGGGCTCTTCCCGATCTTACAACGGGCGTCGGCACGTGCCGGCCACAAAGCATCCGTCGGGAATTCCCCTGCCGTAGTCCCGCCCCCGCCTATGAGCGGGAGGGTGCTTCCTGCCAACAAGGCAGTCGCAAGTTCAAGCGGCTTTAATCTCTCGAGCGACTGACCACATGAAGCCCGCGAGTTCGCGCGCGATCGCGGTGCAGACCACCGTCGTCTTCTTTCCTCTGGCGCTCAAGGCTCTGTAGCGGGCCGTCAGGCGCGTTTGTGCCTTCCAGGCGATCTCGCGCACTTTCGGCGGAGCGGCTTCCAACCGGTAGAGTTTCGTCTTTCCAATCTTGGGCGGGTGTCGATACGTCCAGGCGCTCTCGACGAGGAGGCTGCGAACGCGGCTATTTCCGGCCTTTGTGATACCTCCTTTCCGTATGGTATCTCCGGTCGAACGTTCGCCGGGCACAAGGCCGAGGTATCCCATGAGCTGGCGAGGGTTGTCGAACCGAGAGACATCGCCGATCTCTGCCACAAAAGTGACGGCGACAATCAGATTGACCCCGCGCAGAGCTTGTAAGGCAACCACAAGGGGACCGAGCGACCAGGAAGCAACGAATTCGGCGATAGCCTCCTCCAGTCGGATCATTCGCCCCTTGGCAACACGCACCGCATCAACCATCTCCTGCAGTGCTATCTGATGCGCCGGATGATCAAACCTCTGCTCTTGAAGCCAGCGCAAATAGCGCATCGTCCAACCTGTCTTTTGAGGATAGATCCTGCCATGCTTCAGCATGAAGGCGCTGACCTGCTGGCGATGCACGCGCAAGCATTCTACGGCAGCCGTTCGTGCACGAACCAGGTCGCGCATTGCCTCGTGTCCAGCGTCAGGCACCCAGACCGCCGTCAGTTCGTCAGCACGAAGTAGCTTTGCCAGCGAAACTGCATCGCGCCGATTTGTCTTAACCCGGTCTCCCGGCTTCTTTGGGATGAGCGAAGGCGCAACGACGATGCAGTCGTAGCCCATCTCGGTGATGAGGCGATGAAGGCCATAGCCTGTAGGGCCGGCCTCGTAACAAAAGTACAGCCTTTCATGTTTTGCGGCCAAGCGCTTCACAAAACGCCGCATATTCTCCACGGACGCATCGATCTCACCGAGATAGCGAACTTCACCACCCCGCTCGCCGTCTGCCAGCGCAATAGCGTTGCGTGCCTTCGATACATCGATACCAACGAAAACTTCTGTACAATGCTTCACGGCTTGTCCTCCTGCCAGGGAGGATCGGCTCGGCCTATCCGAGCAACCCTCGCAAAGGGAGTGTAGGGCAAGCCACCCCCGCCGGAAGGACATACGGTCTTAC
>NZ_JBFTZZ010000077.1:0-1397 GCF_056406515.1 Rhizobium sp. P1_B8
GAGCGGGTGACGATCAAGTTTGCGATCGTCGACGAACAAACCGGCCAGAAGCGGTTCGAGGAAAGAGAGGTCGACCGCAACGTCTGGACCGCCAGGCGGATCGAAACCGCCGCAGAACGTCAGCAACGGATCGAGCGGGAAAGCCATCGACCGGACCTGTTCAAGCAGCTGGTAGAGCGCCTGTCGCGTTCCGGCGCCAAGACGACGACGCTCGATTTTGAAAGCGAGGCCGGTTATCGCGCCCAGGCGCAAGATTTTGCCCGCCGCCGTGGTCTCGATCACCTTTCGCTTGCCGCAGCCGGGGTGGAGGAAAGCCTTTCCCGGCGGTGGGCCGGGATTGCAGAGAGGCGCGAGCAGCTGGCGAAGCTGTGGGAGCGGGCAAGCGTTGCGCTCGGCTTCACGATCGAGCGGGAACGGCGTGTCGCCTACAACGAGGAACGGGCTGAACCCCAAACCGTCTCAGACGCGGACATTGCGAGCGGCCGATATCTGATTCCACCCACCACAGTCTTCACCAGCAGCGTGGAGGAAGATGCGCGGCTGGCACAACTTTCGTCACCTGCCTGGAAGGAACGGGAAGCCATCCTCCGGCCGCTGTTGGAGAAGATCTATCGTGACCCGGATGCAGCCCTTGTCGCCCTGAACGCGCTTTCATCGGATACAAGCGTCGAACCGCGCAGGCTTGCCGATGATCTTGCCAAAGCACCCGAACGGCTCGGCCGCCTGCGGGGCTCCGAGCTGATCGTCGATGGTCGTGCGGCACGCGACGAACGAAAYGCCGCGATCACTGCCTTGACGGACTTGCTGCCGCTCGTCCGCGCCCATGCCACCCAGTTCCGCCGGAATGCCGAACGCTTCGAAAGCCACGAGCAGCAACGCCGCGCCCATATGGCATTGYCGATCCCGGCGCTCTCCGAAAAGGCGATGGCACGTCTTACCGAGATCGAGGCGGTGCGCAGGCAAGGTGGTGACGACGCCTACAAGGCCGCCTTTGCGCTTGCCGCCGAAGATCGCTCGATCGTCCAGGAGGTCAAGGCGGTCAGCGAGGCGCTGACCGCCCGCTTCGGCTGGAGCGCGTTTACCTCGAAGGCCGACGCGGTTGGCGAACGCAACATGGTCGAGCGTATGCCRGAGGACCTCGCCAGTAGCAGAGGCGAGAAGCTGACCCGGCTGTTCAAGGCCGTGAAGCGCTTTGCCGACGAGCAGCATCTCGCCGAGCGGCGGGATCGTTCGAAGATTGTTGCCGGTGCCAGTGCCGATCAAGGGATGGAGAATGTCCCCATGCTTGCCGCCGTCACCGAGTTCAGGACCGCGATCGACGAGGAGGCGCGCTCGCGTGTGCTCTCAGATCCTCTCTATCGCCAGCAGCGAGCAGCGCTGGCGGCGGTGGCAAGCGC
>NZ_JBFTZZ010000078.1:0-1271 GCF_056406515.1 Rhizobium sp. P1_B8
TGACCTGCCACTGAACTTTCATCCAGCGGCGGTTAGAGCCTCGGCGGCTTTGAATACGCCAAATGGCGCGGTGTGAGCAACCGGCGGAAACGCGGAGCTTTCATCTTGCGTAGCGTTGGAGCCGGTTGCGGCGATGGTCCCGGCATAGTCTGCCGGGGTCTGATATCCGAGCGATGAGTGCGGCCGGAAATGGTTATAATCCTCAGCCCATTCAGCGATGGCGCTGCGGGCATGATCGAGGCCGAAGAAGAGGCTCTCGTTGAGCAACTCGTCGCGCATGCGACCGTTGAAACTCTCGACATAGCCGTTCTGCATTGGCTTTCCCGGCGCGATGTAGTGCCACTCGACCTTGTGATCCTTCGACCAGGCAAGAATGGCATTCGAGGTGAATTCGGTGCCGTTGTCGGAGACAATCATGTCAGGCTTGCCGCGTCGTTCGATCAGCGTCGTCAGTTCCCGAGCAACACGGCGACCGGAGATCGACGTGTCGGGGATTGCCGCCAGGCATTCGCGCGTCACATCATCGACAACGTTTAGCACCCGGAAGCGTCTACCGCAGGCAAACTGGTCATGCACGAAATCCAGCGACCAGCGGGCATTGGCCTTCGCTTCGACCAGGATCGGCGCACGCGTGCCGACAGCACGCCGACGGGCCTTTCGCTTGCGAACGGAAAGCCCTTCCTCGCGATAAAGACGGTATATGCGATTGACCCCGGACGGCTCTCCGTCTCGCCGAAGCAGGATGAATAGCCGCCGGTACCCGAAACGCCGTCGCTCATTAGCGAGGTCACGCAGCTTCGCTCGCAGATCGACCTCCGGCGGTCGATTGGACCGATAACGGATCGTCTTGCGGTCGGCGGATACGATCTGGCAGGCCCGCCGTTCCGAAAGACCCATGACGGCCTTCAGATGCGTGACGGCTTCACGCTTGGCGGCAGGCCCTACCATTTTTTTGCAAGAAGCTCGCGGAGCGCGGCTGCATCAAGCATCTGTTCGGCCAGCAGCTTCTTCAGCCTGGTATTCTCGTCCTCAAGCGCCTTCAGCCGCTTCGCCTCGGAGACTTCCATGCCGCCATATTTGGCTTTCCAGTTATAAAACGTCGCTTCTGAAATCCCGTGCTTGCGGCAGAGGTCGGCCGCCTTCGCGCCAGCCTCCTGCTCCTTCAGCACACCGATAATCTGCTCTTCCGTAAATCTCTGCTTCTTCATTCGTCCGTCCCTTAATAGGCCGGACTCTAATCCATTCTGGAGGAAATTCTCAGTGGCAGGTCA
>NZ_JBFTZZ010000079.1:0-1122 GCF_056406515.1 Rhizobium sp. P1_B8
CTTGACGTCCTCGTTGGTGTGGGCGAGCACCAGCAGTTCGTCACCACGAAGACGACCGTCATTGCCTGCCGTGGTTGAGTTCTGGATTGCCTGTTTGCGCGCTTGGCTCCAATCGGCGACGATCCGATCGATCGTTTCCRCCCGTGTCCCTGCCTCGATCAGATGCCCCTGCTGGGCATAGGCATCGAGRCCYTTCCCGGTCTCGCCGCGCGCAAAAAGCCGCGACGCCTCGCGCGCCCATGGCTGGCGCTGGCGGCGCACRCCRGCAAGTTCGGCAAAACCGATCCGYTCAGTGATCGCCCGGAATGCCGCGCCCGCCTGGATCGGCTGCAGCTGCATCGCGTCACCAACCAGCACGACCTTCACCTCGGCTTGCTCGGCGATGTCAAGCAGGCGGGCCATCTGCTGCGACGACACCATGCCGGCCTCGTCGATGACAAGCACATTGCCACGTTCGAGCAATTCGCGTCCGCTGGCCCAGGCGAGTTCCCAGGCGGCGAGTGTCCGYGACCTGATGCCGGAACTGTCTTCCAGCCCTTCGGCGGCTTTSCCSGCAAGGGCAGCRCCGATCACCCGGCGACCATCGCTCTCCCAGGCAACGCGTGCSGCGGCAAGCAAGGTCGACTTG
Source organism: Rhizobium sp. P1_B8 (assembly GCF_056406515.1). Classification (NCBI taxonomy): domain Bacteria; kingdom Pseudomonadati; phylum Pseudomonadota; class Alphaproteobacteria; order Hyphomicrobiales; family Rhizobiaceae; genus Rhizobium; species Rhizobium sp. P1_B8. The sequence goes on from NZ_JBFTZZ010000079.1 coordinate 629, forward strand.
CCGGCGCCGGCAAGRCCGACCACGGCGGCGATACCWTYGTCGCGGGTGATATGRTGGATGGCRTCSACCTGTTCCGGATCGAGCCGGAAGGAGTTTTCCGGATCCTGCGTTTCGACCTGCCTGATCGCSGCYGCAACCACCCGATCGGAAACGGCAAAGCCGCGGCGCTCCGCCAAAACCCGCGCCGACCGCCCCATGTCATATTCGATGCGCAGCATCTCCCGCGTGGTGAAGACGGCAGGTTCGCTCGCCTTKCCCGTTTCGGCATCGATCTGCTGCGGCTTCAGCATGATGAGATCGTCCGAYGCCATCAGKCGCGCGCGGATATTGGCGAAGTCCGCGGGATCGTCGACAGTGCGATGCAGCGCCTTGGCGATATCGCGCTCATCGAAGGTGGAGCGTTCATTGCTCAACTGCTTCAGCAGGAGCGCAGGATCTGCAAGCAGCCGGTCGGCCATCTCCTGGCGACGGGCAAGGTCGGCCGGAGCAAAATA
>NZ_JBFTZZ010000080.1:0-1076 GCF_056406515.1 Rhizobium sp. P1_B8
TCGGCGCTCTCGGCGCTCCTTGCTCATGTCGTTGGCGATACCGCTGTAATAGCCGCTGTATTCCGGAAATTCGTGATCCTGGAACGTATTGCGTTTAAGCTCGCGATAGATCGTCGAACGATGACGACCGAGTTGGCGGGCAATCTCCGAGACGGAAATCTTGCGTTCTCTAAGATGAAAAAGACGCTTGCGATCAGGCAGGGTGAGCTGCGAATAGCAAAGGGACATGCATATATCTCCAAGGCGAAGCCATTGTTTTTATAAGCATGTCGCACTTGGAAATAGAATGTACCCCCCTTACATCAATTGTCAAAGCTGATTAGAGATGCGGCGGCGCTGGCCAGTTAGAAATGCGACACTGGCTCCTTGGGTCAGCCCCCGATCCGACCGGCTGGGGCGGGTTGCAAGGGAAGGGAGGGGGCGGGTGAGACGCACCAACCGGCTTTAGCTTTGACAGTTGGAGCAGCCGGTCATTCCGCCGCCTGCTGCCGGGACAGCGCTCGAAGCCGCTTGGCGATGACGACTGGATCATTCATGAAATCCGTCTGCTTGCCCGGCTTGCGGCCCCGCGGTGTGTAACCGTTCTTCTCGCTGTTGGTCTTCACCTTCGGCGGCAATCGCTGATCCTGCTGTTCCTTGATGTAGGTCAGCACGTCGGAAAGCCGCTTGTTGTCGGTGATCGCTGCATGCGTCACCCGCTGGTCCTTGTCGAACACCCGATAGGACAGCGAATGGCCCTTCCAGCGCACGTCGAGCCGGCCATCGGCATAGGCATAGGTCTCGACATAGCGGCCGACCAGCCCACGCGTGATATCGGTCTCTTCCAGCATGATCCGCTGGCGCTCGAACGAGAATGTCAGCTGCGCCCCGACATACCGCTGCTCACGCTTGCACAGAATGTCCTTGAGCCGGTCCAACGCCAGGTTCACCGGCCGGTGCAGATTGTCAGATCGGGCAGGGGCAACCGCAAACCGCGCGTTGTAGCCTTCCATGAACGTCGGCAGAAACGCATTGCCCGCCTGCATGTCGCAGATCCCTGCCAATCGCATATCCTTGATCAATCGGTCCTGCAATGT
>NZ_JBFTZZ010000081.1:0-1005 GCF_056406515.1 Rhizobium sp. P1_B8
AGGAAGAGACGGCTCACGCCGCCGCCTCCTCGTCGAACTCCGGCTGCAAGGAATGCAGGTAGTCGACGGCCCGCTGCGCATGCGCTGCCGCGGAAAAGATGGCGCGCTTGTCGTTGCCAAGAACCTTAAGCCAGCCATCGAGATAGCTTGCGTGGTCGGGGCGTGGTTCGAGCTCGGGGACGATGCCAAGATCGGCGCAGAGAAACGAGCTGCCGAGTTCGGCAATCAGTTCTTCGCGGGCGCGTTCGCTCCTGTCTTTTGCGTAGCGGCTGAGATCACGATCAAGCCGTCGCGGTGCCCCGGTCCAGTGCGTCATCTCGTGACTGAGGACGGCGACATAGGCGGCATCGTCCCGGAAGGCATCCAAGCATGGCATCTGGATGTAATCACGAATGGCAGCATAATAGGCAGCCGATCCGCCATGCCGGATGAGTGCGCCGGTATTGGCAAAGAAGCGGCCGGCATCGCCGATSCGGCKCATCGGATCCTGGACAGGTGCGATCTCATGAAAGCGGTAAGGAAGACCGGCGATCTGATCGGCGTTGAACACGGTGTAGGTCTTGAGAAATGGAATGTCCTGTTCGATCTCCGTGCCTGTCTCGGTCGTCTCGGTGCGGATGAACGAACTGGCAAAGACTATGGTTGTGCCGGTTTCGCCCTTGCGGACGGCGCCGCCGAGTTCGATTGCCTGGCGAAACGTCATCCAGCGTGATGAGGCAAAGCCGCGGGCGATGGTTTCGGACCAGAGGAGCAGGACATTGATCCCGGTATAGGGTTGGCCATTGTGGCGCAGTGGCCGGCTGACCTCACTTGCCGCCTGTCCCGTCGTCCAGGGCCTGGTCCATGGCCGCACACCCTGTTCGAGATCGGCGATGATCCTGGTGGTGATGCGGCTGTAGATATCGGATCGTTGATTGGATGGTTGCCTGCTCATGTCTGAACCTCCGTTTCGAGGTCGCGGCCATCGCGACCTGCTACGGCGGTCCGAAAGCCGGGCGGCAAGTG
>NZ_JBFTZZ010000082.1:0-989 GCF_056406515.1 Rhizobium sp. P1_B8
TGTCTTCCCGACGGCGACGCTGTTCTTGGCCAAATGATCGTCGAGCACGCGACCATGGAGTCGAAAACTCGTCTTCGCATCTTCGATCACGGCGACGTCAGGCTCCCCGCCGAACAACGGCTTGATCAAGGTTTCAAACCACAGCGTTGCACCGTGCCGGGTGAAATGACTGGCATCCCAACTCAACCAGCGCAGCACGTCGATCTGCCGGTGGTCATGCGGCCARAAATCCGATGCGACGCTGTCAGACAGCCTGCACATGATGGCGTTCGCTTCCCATAAAGTTCCGGCATCATCCTGCAGCACCGGGACTTTCCCGTTCGGGTTAAGCGCCAGGAATTTTGSRSTGCGCTGTTCTCCGCTTGCCAGGTCAACCCTGACGAACTCGACGTCGGCTTTAAGAAAACGGGCAGCGGCGCAGGCCTTCCGCGGATTGAGCGTCTCGCAATAATAGAGCTTCATCGCCGCCTTAGACATGATCCGGCCCTTCGGATTCAGYCCCGAGAAAGACGCTCAATCGCTCGAGACTTTGGGACCAGCCGGCTTCATGMCCCTTAAGTGACGATGCGCTATCAAATCCACTCTGCCGAAAAGTCATTTCCGTACCTCCGTCGCTTTCCCTGAACGTGATGGTGACGACTGTTTCCGGGCTRTTTTCGCCGKTTGCGAGTTCCCAGGCATGTGTGAAGACAAGCCTGTGCGGCGGCTCGACCTCCAGATATTTTCCGCCGACCCAATGCTCTTCTCCATCTGGCGCGATCAGACAGGCGCGGTGTCTACCGCCGGKCCAGGCTTCAAGTCGGTCGCCSACCGCCTTGAAACCGTGAGGACCGCACCACTGTGCKAACGCTTTCGGGTCGGTCCATGCCCTGAAAACCAGATCGCATGGGGCATCAAACCTTCGTACAAGAACCAGGTCGCGGGCGTTGTCGGTGTCGGTCTCTGGATTAGTCATTTTCGTATCCTTGTACCTTGGACAGATAGTCATC
>NZ_JBFTZZ010000083.1:0-923 GCF_056406515.1 Rhizobium sp. P1_B8
GAGGTGGAGACGACAGTGGCGATCATGTTCGTCAGAGCACAGGTGATCGGCAGGGGCGCGGGACGCAGCGTCGTCTCGGCCGCCGCCTATCGCCATCGCGCCCGGATGATGGACGAACAGGCCGGYACRTCGTTCAGCTATCGCGGCGGRGCTTCCGAACTGGTGCATGAGGAGCTGGCTCTTCCGGACCAAATACCGGCCTGGCTGCGGTCGGCGATTTCTGGTCAATCCGTCGCCAAGGCGAGCGAAGCGCTGTGGAATGCCGTCGATGCTTTCGAGAAACGCGCCGACGCGCAGCTGGCGCGCGAGTTGATCATCGCGTTGCCGGAAGAGCTGACGCGGGCTGAGAACATCGCGCTGGTGCGGGAGTTCGTGCKCGACAATCTGACTGCGAAAGGGATGGTCGCCGATTGGGTCTATCACGACAAGGACGGCAAYCCGCATATCCATCTGATGACGACGCTCAGGCCGCTGGCGGAGGAGGGGTTCGGGCCAAAGAAGGTTCCTGTCTGTGGCGAGGACGGAAAGCCGCTGCGGGTCGTCACGCCGGATCGCCCGAATGGCAAGGTCGTCTACAAACTCTGGGCTGGCGACAAGGAAACCTTGCAGGCGTGGAAGATCGCCTGGGCGGAGACGGCCAGCCGGCACCTGGCGCTTGCCGGTCACGAGATCCGGCTCGATGGCCGCTCCTATGCCGAACAGGGCCTTGATGGCATCGCGCAGAAGCACCTCGGACCGGAGAAGGCAGCCCTCTCCCGCAGGGACGCGGAGATATATTTTGCTCCGGCCGACCTTGCCCGTCGCCAGGAGATGGCCGACCGGCTGCTTGCAGATCCTGCGCTCCTGCTGAAGCAGTTGAGCAATGAACGCTCCACCTTCGATGAGCGCGATATCGCCAAGGCGCTGCATCGCACTGTCGACGA
>NZ_JBFTZZ010000084.1:0-850 GCF_056406515.1 Rhizobium sp. P1_B8
CTAGGAGGTGTGGACTCTTAGGATTCCCAAAAGAGCTTTGGTCTGATTCAATGCTGTCTTTTGGAGGCAGCCATGGGTATTTTAGACCGTTTGATTCTTCAGGATGACCAGTGGGAACGGATGTCTCGTCATATCATTGGCGATGATCGCACGCGCGGTTCGTCTGGACGTGACAATCGAATGTTTGTGGAAGCAGTCTTGTGGATCGTGCGGACGGGTTCGCCTTGGCGCGATCTGCCGGATGTGTTCGGTGATTGGAACAGTGTGTTTCGCCGCTTCAGTCGCTGGAGTCGGAAAGGCGTCTGGTGGCGTCTCTTCGAAGCGATGTCGGATGATAACGACTTCGAATACCTGATCGTCGACAGCACCATCATTCGCGCCCATCAGCACGCCTCCGGCGCAAAAAAGGGGCTGAAGATCAGGCCCTTGGCCGTTCTCGTGGCGGCCTGAGCACCAAAATCCATCTGGCGGTGCGTGGCCTTGGATGTCCTGTTCGTTTCGTGCTGACCGCCGGCCAGAAAGGCGATGCACCGCAAGCCGATGCCTTGATCAAAGAGCTGCCAGCCGATGTTGTCCTGGCCGATACTGCTTACGACAGCGATCGRCTACGCAAAGTCATCGCCGACAAGGGAGCGCAAGCGGTCATCCCGAACAACCCCTCGCGTGCAAGGAAGTATCCGATCGACAAGCAACTCTACGCCCAGCGTCATCTGATCGAGTGCTGCTTCTCCAAACTCAAACAATTTCGACGCATCGCCACCAGATACGAGAAAACCGCCCGAAACTATCGGGCAATGATCGCAATTGCCGCAACAATCCTGTGGCTCAGGTAACTGTCCACAGCTCCTAG
>NZ_JBFTZZ010000085.1:0-725 GCF_056406515.1 Rhizobium sp. P1_B8
AGGACCGCGATCGACGAGGAGGCGCGCTCGCGTGTGCTCTCAGATCCTCTCTATCGCCAGCAGCGAGCAGCGCTGGCGGCGGTGGCAAGCGCGATCTGGCGCGATCCGGTCGGCGCCGTCGGCAAGATCGAAGATCTGCTTCAGAAAGGTTTTGCTGGCGAGCGCATCGCGGCCGCGGTGACCAACGATCCGGCCGCCTACGGCGCATTGCGCGGTTCCGATCGCCTGATGGACCGGATGCTGGCCGCCGGCCGGGAGCGGAAAGAGGCGGTGCAGGCCGTGCCTGAAGCCGCCGCCCGTTTGCGATCGCTCGGTTCGGCCTACGTCAATGTGCTCGATGCCGAACGCCAGGCTATTGCCGAAGAGCGACGGCGCATGGCGGTTGCCGTTCCTGGCCTGTCGACGGCGGCGGAAGACGTGCTCTTGCGACTGACTGCCGAGGCGAAAAACAACGACCGCAAGCTGACGGCTTCCGCTGCCCCTCTCGATCCCAGCATTCGCCGGGAGTTCGCCGCCGTCAGCCGGGCACTCGACGAGCGCTTTGGTCGCAATGCCATCATTCGCGGCGAAAAGGATCTCATCAACCGTGTGCCACAAGCGCAGCGCAGCGCCTTCGAGGCGATGCAGGACAGGTTGAAGGTCCTGCAGCGGACGGTGCGCATGGAAAGCAGCGAACAGATCATCTCGGAACGGCGCCAGCGGGCTGTCAGTCGTGGCCGTGGCAT
>NZ_JBFTZZ010000086.1:0-630 GCF_056406515.1 Rhizobium sp. P1_B8
CTTTTCGCCGCGAATGATGGCATTGCGACCAAAGCGCTCGTCGAGTGCCCGGCTGACGGCGGCGAACTCCCGGCGAATGCTGGGATCGAGAGGGGCAGCGGAAGCCGTCAGCTTGCGGTCGTTGTTCTTCGCCTCGGCAGTCAGTCGCATCAGCACGTCTTCCGCCGCCGTCGACAGAGCAGGAATGGCAACCGCCATGCGCCGTCGCTCTTCGGCGATAGCCTGGCGTTCGGCATCGAGCACATTGACGTAGGCCGGACCGAGCGATCGCAAACGGGCGSCGGCTTCAGGCACGGCCTGCACCGCCTSTTTCCGCTCCCGGCCGGCGGCCAGCATCCGGTCCATCAGGCGATCGGAACCGCGCAATGCGCCATAGGCGGCCGGATCGTTGGTCACCGCGGCCGCGATGCGCTCGCCAGCAAAGCCTTTCTGAAGCAGCTCTTCGATCTTGCCGACGGCGCCGACCGGATCGCGCCAGATCGCGCTTGCCACCGCCGCCAGCGCTGCTCGCTGCTGGCGATAGAGAGGATCTGAGAGCACACGCGAGCGCGCCTCCTCGTCGATCSCGGTCCTGAACTCGGTGACGGCGGCAAGCATGGGGACATTCTCCATCCCTTGATCGGCACTGGC
>NZ_JBFTZZ010000087.1:0-617 GCF_056406515.1 Rhizobium sp. P1_B8
TCCAGCGCATGCAGGAAGGCTGTGCGATGATGTTTTTCGACATGGTATTCGATGAGGATCAGAACAGGTCCGCGGTCGTGGGCGACAGGCTCGGCGACCAAGGGTTCTGGCCAGTGATTGGACGGCACCATATCAGCGTCGCCGGCCGGCAGCTTTAAACGATGCATGATGAAGCCTGCAACGAGCAGCCCCACCGCGCCGATCAGCAGCGCTCCCGGCACCCCAGCAGCTTCACCAACGGCACCCCAGCCAAGGCTACCTGCCGTCATCGCGCCATTGAAGACGGTGAGATAGACCGCCAGTCCGCGACCGCGGACCCAGTTCGGGAGCACGGCCTGCGCTGCGCCATTCAGCGTGGTCAGGGCAGTGATCCAAGCACCTCCGAGAAAGAGCAGAACAATGATGGCGACCCATTTCGGCGGCGCGAGCGACAAAGCGCCCATGACGAGTGCTGTGATAACAGCGGCACCGAGCAGCAGGCCATCGGCATTAAAACGTTCGCGCAGTTTAGGCATGAGCAATGCGCCGCCGATCGCGCCGGCGCCAACGGCGCCAAGGAGGATACCGTAGAAGCCTGCGTCACCGCCGAGCAATTCTCGGGCGACGAGCGGCAGGAG
>NZ_JBFTZZ010000088.1:0-529 GCF_056406515.1 Rhizobium sp. P1_B8
ATCAGGTTATGACACCGGCAAGCGATCGAGGTTTCGTCGTGGGGGTTTCCTCGCTCGGTGGCCACACGCGGCGCATCTTCCACGAACATCGTGCGGAAGCTCACGACTTTACCGAGAACTCGATCTATATTCGCGATCTCTCGGACGCCTACAAGGCGGATCTCGGGGGTCCTTTCGATTTCGTGTTGTTTGAGATTTCGCCAGCGTCCCTCGGCAAAATTGCCGATGATGCTGAAATGCCCGGCGTGACGTCGCTGTCAGTTGAGACCGCGTCAAAAGATATTGTGCTTGCCAATCTCGCTCGGGCGCTGATCCCGGCACTCGAAAAGCCAGACGAGGCCAACGCGCTGTTCGTCGAGCAAATGACGACGGCCATCGGAACCTACCTGGTCCAGCGTTACGGCGGCCGGCCAACGGTAGCCTCCGATAGGTCGGGCAGCCTCTCGCGGACGCATGAGGATCTGGCGAAAAGTCTGCTTCTTGAGAACCTCGACGGCAACGTGTCGATTTCCGAAGTCGCGCAGATGTG
>NZ_JBFTZZ010000089.1:0-521 GCF_056406515.1 Rhizobium sp. P1_B8
GGGGATGTCACAGGCATCAGGTTCTACCGCAGCGCCAACGACAACGGCCAGAACGTCGTCGACCTGTGGAGCTCGACGGGCACCAAGCTCGCCACTGCCACTTTCACCACCACCACGGCGAGCGGCTGGCAGACGGCGAACTTCACGACGCCCTTCACCATTGCCGCCAACACCGCCTATGTCGCCTCCTACCACACGACCGGCGCCTACGTGGCGACTGCCAACTACTTCACCGCCGCCGTCACGAACGGTCCGCTGACGGCGACAGCCACCGGCAACGGCGTCTACCGCTATGGCGGCTCCGCCACCGCTGGCATTTTCCCGAATGCCACTTTTGGCGCCACCAACTATTGGGCCGACGTTGTCTTCCGCCCCTCGAATGCGAACAACACGACGCCGACGGCGGTCGCCGATGCGGGGGACGCGACGGAGAAGGGCGGTGTCGCCAATGGTTCGGGCGGCGTGGTTGCGAGCGGCAATGTGCTGACCAACGACACCGATCCGGATGCTGGCGACACCAA
>NZ_JBFTZZ010000090.1:0-463 GCF_056406515.1 Rhizobium sp. P1_B8
GTCTGTCTCAACGTGCTTCAGGGCCTGCGTCTTGCCGGTGCCGACATGATCATCGGCGTCGATATCAACCCTGACCGCAAGGCCTGGGGCGAAAAGTTCGGCATGACCCACTTCGTCAATCCGAAGGAGGTCGGCGACGACATCGTGCCCTACCTCGTCAACCTGACCAAACGCAACGGCGACCTGATCGGTGGCGCCGACTATACCTTCGACTGCACCGGCAACACCAAGGTGATGCGCCAGGCGCTGGAAGCATCGCACCGCGGCTGGGGCAAGTCGGTTATCATCGGCGTTGCCGGTGCCGGCCAGGAAATCTCCACCCGTCCGTTCCAGCTGGTCACCGGCCGCAACTGGATGGGCACGGCTTTCGGCGGCGCGCGCGGCCGCACCGACGTGCCGAAGATCGTCGAATGGTACATGCAGGGCAAGATCCAGATCGATCCGATGATCACCCACACCATGC
>NZ_JBFTZZ010000091.1:0-425 GCF_056406515.1 Rhizobium sp. P1_B8
GACGGTTGCAGCCCAAAGAACTGCAAAGACGGGCTGGGCAAGGGGAGCAAAGCTGCTCCCGGAGGATTTGGTAGTGCTCATTTGCCAGCTCCCTTGGTCAGATCAATTGTCGCGACAATGATGAATGCGCCAGCGAGCCCGAGATGTTCGAAGAAGGCATTGGTTGCCATCATGCGGTCCATGCCCGGGGGCAGCTCCCAGAAACGAAGGGCGATAAGGGTAGCAAAGAGTGTGAACCCGGCGAGCGCCAGCGCACCTGCCCAGCGAAGGATCCCCGATACCACCATGGCCGAAGCCGCTAGTTCGAAGGCGATAACGGCGACCGCGAAGAATGCCGCCGGATACAGACCGAAATGGTTCATTTCAGCGATTGCGCCCTGAAAATCGAAGAGCTTGGTGAGCGGCCCCTGGATATAGGCCGCGCA
>NZ_JBFTZZ010000092.1:0-398 GCF_056406515.1 Rhizobium sp. P1_B8
TGCTCGCCGACGCCTCGGTCACATAGCTGGAATAGAGAGGCGGAATTCGTTCATAGGGCTGCTGCCGAGGATCGACTTTTACCGGCGTCGTCGTCCATAGATCGCGCGCTGCGAGCTCCTTGAAGGCGTGAGGTTCGGAATCCGCCACGACATAGGATGCGACAGATGCGGCAGCGACGCAGGCCCCGACCGAGCTTAAGATGCCAAAGGCAACGGATGCGATGGCTTTCATTGTCCCGACCCCTGCTGTTGAACCTGTGGAACCCAGACACGGCCGGCGGCACTGCTATGTCGGCCGCCGGTGGCGACAAGCACGGCGAGAATGCCGGCGATTGCCAGCAGGATGGCGATCAGCGGCACGGCCAGACCACCGGATTTCTCTTCGGAATAGATCATGT
>NZ_JBFTZZ010000093.1:0-364 GCF_056406515.1 Rhizobium sp. P1_B8
CTTTTCTTTTCGCCGCGAATGATGGCATTGCGACCAAAGCGCTCGTCGAGTGCCCGGCTGACGGCGGCGAACTCCCGGCGAATGCTGGGATCGAGAGGGGCAGCGGAAGCCGTCAGCTTGCGGTCGTTGTTCTTCGCCTCGGCAGTCAGTCGCAGGAGCACGTCTTCCGCCGCCGTCGACAGAGCAGGAATGGCAACCGCCATGCGCCGCCGCTCTTCGGCGATAGCCTGGCGTTCGGCATCGAGCACATTGACGTAGGCCGAACCGAGCGATCGCAAACGGGCGCCGGCTTCAGGCACGGCCTGCACCGCCTGTTTCCGCTCCCGGCCGGCGGCCAGCATCCGGTCCATCAGGCGATCGGAAC
>NZ_JBFTZZ010000094.1:0-359 GCF_056406515.1 Rhizobium sp. P1_B8
CTTCTTGCCGCCGAAGATCGCTCGATCGTCCAGGAGGTCAAGGCGGTCAGCGAGGCGCTGACCGCCCGCTTCGGCTGGAGCGCGTTTACCTCGAAGGCCGACGCGGTTGGCGAACGCAACATGGTCGAGCGTATGCCAGAGGACCTCGCCAGTAGCAGAGGCGAGAAGCTGACCCGGCTGTTCGAGGCCGTGAAGCGCTTTGCCGACGAGCAGCATCTCGCCGAGCGCCGGGATCGTTCGAAGATTGTTGCCGGCGCCAGTGCCGATCAAGGGATGGAGAATGTCCCCATGCTTGCCGCCGTCACCGAGTTCAGGACCGGGATCGACGAGGAGGCGCGCTCGCGTGTGCTCTCAGATCC